>CBDDBX010000045.1:0-54487 GCA_965225955.1 Candidatus Aminicenantia bacterium | reverse complement strand
CCAAAATTTCAAATTTTACTCACAAAAGATAAAATTTTTAATCAAAAATCATCCTGCACAACAACCACAGACAGTCTCATCTATCAGACCGATGTATCTGAGCTCATCAAGCAGAAGTTCATCTATAAAGTGTGGCTCAGTCCCCTCTTCCAGCTTCTCCATAGCTTCAAGGCAATCGATTGGAAACTCAAAGAAATCAGTACTCTTACTGTGACTAATCAGTATTGCAGAGTCATCCTCTACCAGCCATTTGATATTTTTCTTAAGTCTAACCAAAATCCATCCCCCGAAGCGATATTTACAACTACAGATCTCTGCCTGCAATCAAACTATAAAACGAATCCCCAACTATTAATGTGAAAACTCAGGTCACCAGTTTTTAAAATCTGAGTTTCTTAAATCTATCCCTTTTTAACTAAAAAGTACCCCTGAAGCTTCTGAAGTATACAGTTGAGGTTCCTGATCATTGGCGTGCATTTTGCCAAGCTTTTCCCTTACACCATCAAGAATTACTTCACGGGCAAACTTCCCGCCTCCAGCTCTGACAGTTTCACAGAAAAAGTGGGTAAACGCCCCTTCAAACTCCCCATTATATTGATACTCATAAGCCTTATCTGTCTCCTTACATGCTGTCCACAGACTTATATCAGCAGTTCCAGGGTGGATATTATCACTGGTAGAAGATCTGTGTTTAGCCATAATAGGTTTCAGCAGCTTCCTGTCAACACAATCAGTTTCAGGAGATCTTACATTGAAAGGCTCTACATAAAGAGACATTCTGTTTCTGGCAGCGATATCATCCATTCCACCGGAGTGACAACAGTCCAGAATGACTTCCCACTTAACTCCTCTGGCAGCAAACCCCATCCACTTCCTTAACTCATCATCTGTAATATAAGAGTCACTGTTCTTTTTTGAGTAATCGTGAGGACAGAGAACCTCTTCATGAACATACCCGACTCCATCTTTCACTTCAATACGGGCACCATGACCTGAGAAATAGAAGATAAGATTATCTCCGGCATCAGCGTTGGTAGCCAGATTTATGAAATCTGTCTTAATAGCCTGCTTTGTAGTATGTTCAACATTCAGCCTGGCAGTGATATGATTTTTATCAAAACCATAGAAACTTTCCAGAAGTCTCTCAAAGGTTCTTACATCATCATCACAACCGTTGAGATTGGCAATTTCAGGTTCACTATAGCGATTTATTCCAACAATAAGAGCTCTTGTAGCCATTATTTACCTGCGGGATTAGGAATATCACACTTAAACAGAGGAATAGCTTCAGTTGAGACTCCGGTTATTTTTGTATATTTAAATGAAGGAGGTAACATCAGAATAATCCGTTCAGTTGTTACATCTTCTACAACGATATCTTTACCTGTTGTACTATATTCTGCACTCTTCTTTTCCCCATTCAGCATATATTCAACAGTACCATTACTACTACTGGTACGCCCAAGGTTTTTACCTATAACATTCAGCTGCCCCGGATTCTTCATCTCCACATCTGTTATTTCCGGCGGTTCAGTCTCTCCACCAGCTCCACGACTATTGCCCGTATTTCCTGCTGGCATAATAGTTCGGGCTGCCTCTGCTCCGTTTGAGAAGGGCTTCATAAGAATCTGTTTAGCCTTAGCTCCACCAAAAGCATAAGAGAGACTCAGAAAGTATCCTACTTTTGTTTTAGTGTGAAGATTTTCAAGAATATTGCTCTCTCTTGTAAAGTTCTCACCAGTAGCAAGCTTTATCTGAGCAGGCAATCTGTTAATCTGTCCCGCAACAACTCCTGTTGTCAGGAAGAATGCATCTCCCATCTTTAAACTTGTTCCCAGATAGTATCTCATTTTAGTACCTTCACCAAAACCGAGACCAAAGGTTACAGGAGCCCACTTCCATGTGTCATTACCAAACTTTTTTGAGTGGTATAGATGAACCATTGCTGCAAGTCCTAGTTTTATCTTATCTTTTGCACCGGAGTTCTCTTTTACATAGAACCCATTTTTATCTGCACCTGGTGCATCGGGATTAACTCCGGGTTCCAGATAGAAAACCGGATCAGTAAGGGTATTTGCCACAAAAGCACTTGAGAAAGCTATCTGCCATTTCAGAGTTTCAACCGGCAGATCCCAGTTCCTTTCATCAGTTTTAGTTCCATCTTTAAACTCAGTTACTTCTATTCTGTATGAGACATATCTCTTATCATGAATAATCGTGCACTCTTTTGTAACCTTCCCTGCATCATCAGCTCTGTTCTGAGCCGATTCCTGAGGTTTATCTGATTTGACACCAGCTACATTTATGGAGTATGCAGCACTTTTTTTAAGATTCTTTATATAAACGATAAGCTTTTGCCCCTGAGTCAGTCCTATAACAGAATATGGATTAACTTCCCCGGAATCAAAGTCCAGAGTAACAGATTGAATATTTTTCCCCTTTTTATCTTCTGCAACGAGGCAGCCCCAAAAAATTATAAAAATAGTAATAGATATGAACAGAGTTCTTAAACCTTTCATTATGCCCTCCCAATTGCGCAACCAAAAGTATACTATTCTCTTCACTTTAAGATTAATAAAAAAAATTAACACATAAAGATAAATCAATGATAAAACAGTCGCCTGAAACATTCAACACCAGAATGTACAAAAAAATGGATACGTTAAAATATCTTAAAAAAAGAGACTCCTCACAGGAATCTATGTGAATTTTTAAAAGACGCAATGATGCGCCTCTACAACTGCAATGTGCTTCATTAATTCACATTGATTAATAAATTTTCTATTTCACATCACACCACCATTTACTACTGAAAAATCTGTAGTACAGACGCATCATTGCGTCTCTACTTTTCCTCCAGATATAATTTTTTAAAAGAAGTTTGAACTTTTCAAAGTGATTATTGTATAATAGTATCGAAGGCAGTTTGAAGTTTTCAAACTGCATGGAGGAAAAATGAAAAAACTTACACGCATCGAAGAACAGATTCTCCTGGCAATCCACCATCTGGGAGACAACGCTTACCTGATTACCATAAGAAACAAAGTTCTGGAATTTACAGGAAAGAAGTACTCTGTTGGAACCATCTATGTACCTCTCAACAGAATGGACAGCAATGAAATGGTCTCTTCCCTTACCCCTGACAAAGATCCGGGTTCATCAGGTAAACCTATTAAGTATTACAAACTTACCAACAATGGCTACAAGGCACTGGCTGATCTGAAAAGAGTTCAGGATATTATGTGGGAAAACTTCACTGCTCCACAACTTAAAGAGGAGGAATCATGAGTAACTCCCCTCTCCCTCTGATAACAGGGAAACTACTTAAACTAATAGTTCCTTCTGAAGATGCTCCCAATTTAATGGCAACTTTCGAAGAGTTGTATATGGACTACAGAAAAGAGAACAGATCAACTGCCATTCTCAAACTCTGGAGGGAGATCATTACTTCTGCACCGGGTTTTCTCAGAAACTACCTTAACTGGCGAATTGAGATGACAGGTAACCATCTTAAAACAGCTTTCAGAAGTCTGAAGAAGAACAGAAGCTCATCTCTGATAAACATTCTGGGCTTAGTCCTTGGGATGCTCTCTTTTATACTCATAATGTTCTACGTCAATTTTGAACTAAGTTACGACAGTTTTCATGAAAACAGATCCAATATCTACAGATTGCGAAACGACAGGATCTATGCTACCAGCCATGATAAAAGTGCCGGCTGCCCTCCAGCCTGTGCTCCTGTATTCAAAGAGGCTTTCCCTCAGATTGTCAACACAACACGATTAAGAATAAACCATGACGTACCGACCTATCCAGACAATAAGAGTAAGGAAGCATTTCACGAACCCATCGTCTACCATGCAGACAGCTCTTTTCTGAAGATTTTCAGTTTCAAACTACTTCAATCTTCCGGTACAGAACAGTTAGCAAAACTCCATACAGCAGTACTGACCCAATCCACTGCGAAAAAGTACTTTGGAGATCTCAACCCGATTGGCAGAACCTTTAGTTTCAGCAGAAATCCGGGGTCAGCAAAATACACTGTTACCGGAGTAGTTGAAGATCCTCCACCCAATTCACATATAAGCTTCAACCTTCTTGTATCTTTTGATTCCTACAGACTACCTGTTGAGAAGAGAGAGAATGTTGTGTTGAATAAATTGTGGGGATGGAACGCATTTCCTACCTATATTCTCTTAAAACCCGGGGCAGATCCCAAAATTATTGAAGCAGCTTTCCCGGAATTAATAGAGAAATATAAACTGGACGGCAGTGAGTTTAAAAGAGAACTCTTCCTCCAGCCTCTTTCAGACATCCATCTGGGAGAAAAGCTCAGATACAGTACCGAAGAGGGCGGCAACATCAGAACTGTCTATCTTCTTCTCCTTATTGGAATCGTGATTCTTATAATTGCATGGCTCAACTACACCAACCTGACTACAGCAAAAGCGATGATAAGAGCAAAAGAGACGGGAGTCAAAAAGGTTTTTGGTTCAACTAAAAGCGAGCTCATAAGACAGTTTCTGACCGAATCCCTTGTAATCAACATTGCAGCTCTATTGATTACATCAGTTGCAGTTTTCCTTCTTCTGCCTCTATTCTCTGACTTTACAGAAAAAGCTCTTACAACAGCACTATCTGTTACTGATCTAACCTTCATCATACTGCTGCTTCTTTCAGGTTCAGTTCTATCTGGCCTCTACCCAGCTTTTGTACTCTCTTCAGTAGAGCCTGTAACAATTTTCAGAGATAACAGATCCTTCAGGGTTAAAGGAATAAGTGTCAGGAAACTAATGGTGCTGTTTCAGTTTGCAGCCTCTATAGTTCTCATTATATCCACATTGACTGTTTTTAATCAGATATCATTTATGGAGAAAAGTAATCTGGGAGTAGATATAGACAGAACTCTTATTATTCCAACCCCTGCACATCGTGGGTTCCTGAAATTTGCTGAAGAGTGCAGAAAACATCCAGTAATAAAAGGCGCCGCCCTCTCATCTTCAGTACCTGGAAAAGAGTATTCCAACAGTTCAAGTGGAGTAAGAAGAGCATCAACCAGCAGTAAAGATGGAAAACACTGCTTCTATATAGATATAGACAGCCACTTTTTCAATCTTTATGGAGTCGGACTTGCAGCAGGTAAAAACTTCACTCACCACTCAAAATTCAACAAATCTGTAATAATAAATGAGACTACATGCAGAAACCTTGGTTTCAGATCACCTGCCGAAGCAGTTGGCAAACAGATTATCCTTGGAGGCCTTGCAGGCCAGTCGGTAACAGTGGAGGGAGTTGTTAAAGATTACCACCACAAATCTCTTAATCACCAGATTAAACCTGTAATATACAACCCTCTTGACAGTGTTAACTACTACTCACTGAAAATAGATATGGATGATCCGGCATTGGCAATAGAGAGTGTAAAGAACATATGGAAAAAGATCTTTGGTGACGCCCCTTTTGAATACAGGTTTCTGGATGATATATTTTCTGCTCAGTATAAGAATGACCAGCAGTTTGGAAAAATCTTCAGACTATTTACAGCACTGGCTCTGTTAATTACTGCTATAGGACTTTTCGGGTTAATCTCCTTCACCTACTCCAGAAGAACCAGAGAAGTGGGTATAAGGAAAGTGCTGGGAGCCCCTGTTAAATCGATACTGAAACTTCTTACAGGAGAACTGATTTCCCTTGTAACCTTTGCATCAATAATAGCCTGGCCCCTGGCCTGGTTTACAATGGAAACGTGGCTGCAGAATTTCCCTTACAGAATTGATATAGAGTGGTGGATCTTCCCACTGGCAGGAATCGTAACACTGGCAATTGCCATTATTACAGTAAGCTCACAGGCAATAAAAACCTCCCGTACCAATCCCGCCATCGCCCTCAGACAGCAGTAAAAGTATACAAATTCAGCTATCACAATTTAAAATTAAACTCACCGCATCCCTCCTTTCAAAGGAGGGGTGGCATCAAACAGAAGAGCCCTGGCGAATCAGTGTAGATGACGGGGAGGTTTTTAATTATTTCAATCAACAACCTAACAGCAAAAAACAAACCGCCAATACACACTAATAAACACAAAAACGGGCTTAATATGTTAAGCTCCTACCCAAGCGATTTTATCAACAAAAAATCACACAAACCACATGGAAGTTCAAAAATAACTACGGAGGCCTCATTAACATCAATCATCAATCAAATCAGTACAACTCCCCTACCTCCAATTGAATACACCGTAACCAAGGGCCGGGCTCACAACAAACCCGGCCCCTCAAACTACTTATATGGTTTTCCCTCGGATTAGTAAAGCGTTACAAATCTCAACTTTACAACTGACTCTATTTAAAAAGAATCTTATGAATTTCTTATTTACAACATAGATTGTCTTTAAACTCTCACAAATCCCAAATACCAATCCCAATACCAAAATCAAAACTCCCAAAACCTAACTCTCACTCCAAAACTTCATATGAAGCAAACAGCCATTCACATGAAATCAGTATGCTTTTTCTGAGTTTTCAGCAGCTTAATCTATGGCAAAAATATTGCTCTTCAAAGCAAAGAGGAAACTATCATAAACGCACTAATTATTGAATCAAACTAATACAATAAATTGAGATTTGATTTTGATTAAGCATAGAATTAATTCATTGAGTGATGTATAGCGCAAGTGTTGATCTATAAATACAATTCAGGCATTATTAACAAGAACAATCAATGATCTTTTCAAGATTTTTCCTAGCCTTCCTAAATACAATGTCATCCTTTATCTCGAATATTCCATTTATTTCTACATCTCTAAGTTCCGCTAACTTTACTTCACATGCCTTTATAATCATTTTCTTTGTTTCCCTATCAAAATTTTTGGCCCTAGCTTCATAAAAGTCCAAGTAACCTACAACAATCTTATATTTATAAACAGGAGAATTATCTTGTGCTAACCACTTATCTGCTTCTTTAAATAGATTTATGGCCATATTCTTATCGGTTGAGGGCTGTGAAGCAATATTCAAATTTAATCTAGCTTTTTGATTCAAAATTTTATGTATTCTATAAGAAGGAGGTGCTAATTTCAATGCATTATCTAAATATCGTTTTGCTAATTCATATTTTCCTATAGCTATATGAACCATCCCATATTGTAACCAATATTGTGGGTTTGTTTCATGATATCTTAACCTTGATTTAATTTGTTTATAATATCGTTCTAACATTGGTATCTTCGATTGGTTTGATAAGATTTTTTCAATGACATTGAAACGAAACAATTCAGTTCTAACTTTTTGCAAATGATAATTGAGTGAATTTCGATTTTCTGAGAAATCTTTCTCCAATAACACTAAAATATCTAAACAAGAATCGACAACATATTTATTTGAAAAATGTGAATTCAGTAAATGCAAAGAATAGATTGATGATTTTGTCAATATAGAACTGTTATGCAAATCAACTGTGAAAAGCTGTCTTATATCATTAGATGAAGCAAATTCAACTAATGACACATCATCCTGCCCTAACTTAGATATTAATGCCAATGTTATCGGTTTAACATCTAAAAAATCAAGTAAGCATACAATGAAAACGATTTTTTTCTTTTTCTCATCTTGGAATAATGGTTGAGTCAAATCATTAATTTTTCTTTCGATATTTGGAGAATTAAGAGTGTCAATTAAAGCATTCGCTAGTTGCCCTCTGCATCTATTTTTCAAATAATCTTTCTTCCCTTTTTCATTAAAATTATGCTTAGATACACTTTCCCCCCATAGAGATGTATGATTCAGAATACTAACCAAAAAATTGATTTCCTCTTCATTAAGTACATCAATATTTATATTGAAGATCTTCAACCTAGAAAAAGCTTCATTCTCTTGATAGAAGCTATGATGAATTGATGTCCTCTCAGAAAGAACAATTTTCACCTTTCCTAAATGTCTATTAGATAAAAAATCAACAAAGCTTTTATAATTTGAATATGAATCTATAAATAAAATTGATTCTTCATCTTTTCCTATTAAAATATCAAGGTCTCTAATATAATTGCCGGTTTCATCAGATAGATAAAGTACCTTATATCCATCAATTACCAGATTTAGTGCAAATTCTTTTAAAAATATTGATTTACCATTTCCTAACTCACTATTTATACAGATAATCTGATTTTTCTTAATTTGATTTTTGGCTTCATCAATTTTAGCTCTTCTTATTAGAAAAGGCGGGACATTATCTGATGTCATTCCCTCCTGAATTAGTTCATTTTGTATCTCTCCATGTCGAAGAAAAGATTCTATCTTAGAGTCGCTGATATCAACACTTTTATTTGTCTCAATAATACTAAACTCTGTAAAAGAGCTTAGATTGTCTTCATCATATACACGAACCATTTTACTCATATTTTCTCTAAGTAAATTAGCAAACCCTTTAACTCCTATTCGCTCTAACTTCCCATATTTTCTAAAAATATAATCTTCTCTAACATTAGATTGTTTTTCGGATTCAGATCGCTGAATGAAATATGTTTTCTCTTTAAAAGAAGGGTTTTCATATAATATTTTTTCTACATCAAGATCGTATAAGGAATATCCTAAAAAAACAATAGCTGAACTTAATTCTAAATCTTGTTTGAACATATAGTTCCATGAAGAGTTCACAAAAGAGTCTGAAGATAAATATGAAGATTGACTCAATTTAAAACTATTATTCAGGGAATCTTCATCTAATCGAGAAATACTTCCATTCAGATGTATACAAAGTAGCTTATTAGGATAAGTATCCTTAGGTAAATCATCTACTGTAACAGAAAGAACTTTTTTTTTTATAGCTCTAGCTGACATTTCTATCAAATCATCATAATTTGTAGTATATATTCTTTTCCAAGGTACTTTTAAGATGTTTTTATGCTCTTCTTTGACAACAGAAACGGTGAATACTGACTGCAGTAAATCTATCAACTCTTGCTTCAACTGAGGTTTATAAAAACACAAATTCGAGAGAAAATAATCTGCCGCAAACTTCAGATCTTTCTCATCATCAAATTCACCTAATTGTCCAATATGATGAGCCAAATCTGACGCTAATGGTATACCTACATCTCCTAACAAATTATCTGCTCCAATTGAAAAACCTGCACCTACAAACAAAACGGCATTACCTGACGCAATCCTCTCCAATAATTCATTCATTAATTCACCTTCTGTCTACTTTAAATAACCAGTCTTTTAGTATTGCCATTCAAAGTCATATATTTTCTTAAACCTCAAAATAACTCTACAACTGCCCTTTGGTTACTCTGTCACCCAATTTTGACTTTTGTAACCAGATCTTTCAAATTAGCAGAATGATTTTTTCTTGTCAAACATTAAATACAATTTTTTGAATATCACAGAAATTTTATAGAAAAAATGCGATTATGATAACACTTCGATAATTATATATATAGATTGATAGAAACACTTATTTAAAGACTTCTTTGTTGTGCCAGGTCATGAAGTCTGGAGAGAGTTTATTGTGGGATTCAGGATTGATCAGTAGTCTCTGTTTGTGCAACTTCTTTATGGAATTCAGTGATACTTCACTACCGGATAGTTGATCAGAAACCAATATTCTGACTAATTCATCTTTCTTAAGAGTAAAAACTCCTGCATCAAACAAACTGTGATGTAGAGAGCATAGAGCAATTCCATTTGAAACACTGGCTGGACCACCTGCACTATGCCATTTTATATGAGCCCCTTCAATTCCAACGAGTTGATCTCCTATCTTCAGATCGTATCCACAGGCAGCGCATCTGTATCCATAAGTTCTTAAAACCCTCTCCCGAAAACTACTATCCCTCTTTTCCTTAACATAAGATACATACTCTCTTTTTCTCTCAAGCCCAACAGCTTCAAAGATGTCACCATGAAGAGTTGCAGGAAAATTCTTATCAAGAATCTCTTCTGCTAATTTATAAATCAGCGAAGGATTACTACTAAGCTTCTTCAGAACCTCTTTAGTAAAACCACCTTCTGTATTATTGGTAATTAACTCTCTCCTTGATGGATCACTACTGGAAGACAGCCTTATACTCTCTCTGTTTGTAATTTGCCATATATTATCATTCTGCAATCTCCAGAATGGGTATTCAGGATGATAAGCTTTTCTTGAAGGGCCAAAATTTTTAAAAAGTTTTATAAACTCCTCTTCAATTTCTTCAAAAGAGATAAGAATTCTGTTTTCATTTAGTAATTTCCCCAGCATAAGCAGAATAAGAAGTGGTTTATGAGGTGCCCTCTCATCACCACTTCTCCAGGTTTTAATATCTCTGAACCTCTCCAGAATCTCCATTAAAGATATTATACACTATAACCCATTTGATTTATTGGTTTACAGATATACAGACGCAACTATGCGTCTATATTTTTGGGAACCACTAATTCATTTGTTATCGAATATGTAGACGCAAGTATGCGTCTCTACTGGCGTGTTTATTGATCAGTTCGTCTGATAGAAAAGAAGTCTGCTATATTTTAAAGTCCGTTAGTATAAATTTTGTACTAACTGAAATATCAATTCCCCAGTTTTGTTATGAACTTTCTGAATGGTTCCGATCTTTTTGGGAAATACTGATCAGGCATGTAACAGTCAATGATTTTTCCTGTCTGATTATCTATCAATATTAATGCAAGGTTTCTCTTAATCTGGAGAGTATTCCTAAGATACTCTGTTTCATCTTTAAAGAAAGGAAACCTGATCTTATACAATCTCAGAAACCTTTTAAGGTATGCAGGTTCACTGGCATTTGCATAACCTCTGATACTAATATTATCAAGTCCTATATCCTCCAGATCTTTAAATGCCTCAAGTTCATTATTCAGGCAGGTATCACAGGAGAATTTAGAAAAACTTATAAGAAGAGTATATTGCTTGTTTCTATCTATAACAGAGGCCCCCATATGCTTACTTATCAATTCTACTTTACTTTCTATAAACTCAATATCAATAGCTCTGCCTTTCACACTTCCTTCATCTTCAACTATTTCCATAAGCATTTTACTACTCATATTAAGCTGGTCAGAATTCCTGATGTTTTTCTCCAGCCTATCGTTGGTATCGATGAACATAGCCCCGAATATTACAGTAAGTCCTACAAAAACCAGCAGAAGAGTTCCGGTAATAGTAAATAGTATATTTTTAATCATTTGCAGGTGTACTGATAGATAATTGCGCTTACATCCTCTTCCTGCTCCTCATTGAGATTGTAATCAATAAGAAAGAGTTTCTTGGATGTAGTTATTGGAATAACATGAAAATATTCACTCTTATCTTTAAAAGTCTGTTTTAGAGGCACGTGCTCCTGAAGTAGAACTCCTTCAGAATTGTACACATCAAAAAATCTGAATTTTTTATTATTCACTATTTTATAGAATGATCCATGCATAATATATTTGTCATTAATATTAATCAACCTATGCGGAACAGCCCGGGTTCCTGTTACTTTAAAAAACCTTTTATAGTTGGAGGAATAATCTCCTTTTGTCATATAATCTTCAAGCATATCACTATAAAGACAATGATCTCTTCTTTTTAATTCTTTACCAAGAATCTTCAATCTGCTTCCAGTTTCTATATCAAAGATTTCAATATAGGGGTTAAATTTCTGAGTAACCCATAGCTTTTTACCGACTACAATATATGCGGGCTGTTCATACGAAATAATTTTACTTAATGGTTCAATATCTCTACAATTGACTTTTATCTGATAGCTGCTATCTGTTATAAAAATATTCTTCCCGCTTTTTGTTTGCGGTGAAGTCAGAAAAACAAAATAACTTCCGAACACCAATCCCATATCAGGTCTGAAATTTAATTTATCCTGTACTTTACATTCATTTATGTACCTGAGGTCTTTATCATAATTTAGCAATTTATATGGAGGATGAGAACAAATGGTTAGAGTATTGCCACCTTTCACCATGCAGAAATATGGCTTTTGAAACTCTTTGGGCCCTACCCCTCTCCTGCCTACAGTTTTTATATATTTTCCATTCTCATCAAAATAATTGACCCTCTTGGCCTTAAAAAGGTCTGCTACTATATATCCATTTCCAAATGGCTCTATCTGTTTAATATCGATTAATATTGAATCTGTTCCTTTAACTTCCAGTTTTATAGTTTTTTCAAGTTTCAGAATATCTTTAATGTCACTAACAGGAAAACTGATTTCTACATTAGCTGCAAGAATTCCATTTAAAATAATAATGATTATAACTAATAACATTCTCATACTAATTCCAACTCCTAAAGTTTTTATATTTACCAACTACTATGAGGGAGTGTTACCTCCCTCCTTTAATTAATGTTTATCCGCCTTTTTTCATACAAGGTAAAGGAGTGCAATCTCTATCTGTACCAGAAATACAAACAAGCTCAGCTTTGCCTTCACCATGCACTATAGGATTACAGTCACGAATATCAGGTTTGAACTTTCCAGGCTGGCTGGAGCCTCCTCCATTCATAAGTTCTCCTATTAACCCAGCTGCTGCAGCCCATAGACCCGAATCCTTAAGAAATTTGATAAATCCCGCAAATTTTGAAGCTTCAAGTTTAACTGCGCAGGTACTAAAAAGAACAGCAACAAGTACAATTGATACTACAATTTTCTTGATCATTTTTCCTCCCAATTAATTTGAATGTTTTGAGATATTTGTAATTGGGCCCAACTCTACTAATTCTCAAAATAATTCTCTCCTAAACCTTAATTCATGCATTTTGATTTGTCAAGGTAAGAAAGCCATAAAAATTAAATTTTAGAAAGTAGAGAAAGCTTTTAACTTATCTTTTTACGCATCAAAATAAAATAAGGAAAGCAGAGAATGCAATTATGCGTCTATACTTTTTGGAACCACTAATTCATTTGTTATCGAATGCGTAGACGCAAGTATGCGTCTCTACTGGCGTGTCTATTGATCAGTTCGTCTTATAAGAAAGCAGTCTGCTATATATTAAAGGCAGCTAGTGCACATTTTGCATTAACTGAAATATCAATTCTCGGGGTTGTTATGAACTGCCTAAAAGCCAAATATCAGTTTATACTTCACAGAACTAATGGTACAGCACTCCGGTAGAGGCGCATATTTGCGTCTACATACTTTATTTCTACTGTAATTGTCACTTCATTTACTATAATGCCGTTCCAGATTAGTTTTTATGTATTCTTTTATACGATCAAATTCCTTCTGGCTTCTTACAACCCTATCATTGTACCCTCTTTGCCAACTGAAAGTTTTATCAAATGTCATTGCAACTCTGGTGACTGAAGATTTATAAGATCTTATTATTGATCCTAATGCAGACTTAGGTTGCCTGAATACCGGCGTTCTTAATTCCTGTATTGACCTATTATTCAAGAACAAATGCTTTCTGTCTTCAGAATCTTTATTGATTTCCATAATCAGATGTATATGATCAGGCATGACTATATATTCATGAACCAACGAGTATTCAAAATGCTTTGGAATGGATTCAATATTTCTGCAAGCCAACTCACCAATAGCAGAATATTCGAGTTTTCTTTCGACAATTTTGCCAAAGAAATTCACCATTCTATCAGTACATATAGTTATAAAATATATTGCATCACTATTATAATCCCACCATTCAGCACGATCTGAATCCTTTCGATACTTACCTTTATACAGATTCCCCATATTTACCCCTTTAGTAAACAAATTTCTATGACGTGATTAATTGTTTAGATACAAATACGAAGACGCATTGTGTAAAAGCAATTATGTAGACGCAATGATAAAGACGCAATTATGCGTCTCTACTGGCGTGTCTATTGATCAGTTCGTCTGATAAAAAGAAGTCTGCTATATATTGAAAACAGTTAGTGCAAATTTTGCACTAACTGAAATACATAGTACAAACTATTTCCTGTTAATCAGGCTCATTACCTCTTTGAATGGGTAACATTCGAGTTTTCCGAAATTTTTGAGGTTTCTGGCCCTCTTTTTGGTTAACTTAGGCGAAACAATACCGCACAGAAATTTAGCTTTTAAAAGATCTGTAACTTCCCCTTCCATTAATCCAGAAAGCTCTTCTGTTAAAGCTTTAATATCATACTTATCTATAGAGGGTTTTGGAGAGTCAGGAATTATAACAGCCGTCTTTGTTCTGCAAAAGGAGCAGTGACCACAATTTTCAATACCTTTTTCACCAAAATAGCCAGAAAGACTGCCACTCAGACACCCCTCTTTTTCAAAAAAAGCAATCATCTCCCGGATTCTCTCTATTTCGGCACTCTCTTTTCTACTGAACAACTGCCCCAGTGCAAGAGCTTCTGTATTAATATCGAAATCTTTTCTGAGAATCTCATAGACCTCAACACTCTGTTTGGAACTCAACTCTATCCAGCCTTTTTCATGGAAAAACTCCAAAGCTTTAACCGCTCTCTCTCTTGGTGCACCGGACTTATCAATAACTGTTTCCATATTAACTTTAGTCCATATTTTCCTTGTTTCTGAATTCTCCAGCACCAGATCTGCAAATCCTGCTGCACCGGCACTATAACTCTTCATGTTCTCATGAATCTCTTCCCGGCTTTTTATGAATTTAAAAGTATAATCTTCAAAATAGGCATATTTTGATTTAATAACTCCTTTAAGTTCCAGGTAAACAAGGAGAGTCTTAAGGGCAAGGTCTCTTATATCCGATTCAAGAGCCAGAGAGTAGGTTTTAACTTCCCAGAGATCTCCTCTGTTCTCCTTTATCTGTTTTAAAACAACTTCAATACTGCTTTTATCCGGTGTATCTCCATAGATAAAATTTTCCAGAAGAGGAATATTATCTTTATCAGCCAGCACTTCGCATCTGGAACTCTTTCCATCCCTCCCGGCTCTTCCTATCTCCTGGCTGTAGTTCTCAAGTGATTTAGGCAGATCGTAATGAACTACACCTCTGATATCCCTTTTGTCGATTCCCATTCCAAAAGCTATAGTTGCAACTATTACCTGAACCTGATTACTCATGAAACGGTTCTGTACATCTATTCTCTCTTCACTCTTCATTCCTGCATGATAGTGAAGAGCATTAATTCCTATGCTTTTCAGAGACTCTGCAACTCTCTCAGCTGTTTTCTGAAGTGTTACATAGACAATTGTACTTTCGCCACCACGGTTTTTAATAAGATTCCCAAGATATTGATCCTTCTGACTTCCACTGCATGGGGTTACCTGAAGATCAAGGTTTCTTCTGTAAAACCCGGTAATAATCACATTCTCTTCAGGAAAGCTGAATTCCCTGCACATATCTTTAATTACTGGTGGTGTAGCTGTAGCTGTCAGAAGAAGTACCTGCTTAATATTGTACTCTCTTCTGTATAGAGGAATCTTCAGGTAGTCCGGTCTGAAATTATGACCCCATTCAGAAATACAGTGAGCTTCATCAACAACCAGCAGGGAAATAGCCATATCTCTGAGCTGAAGTCTGAACCTCTCATTTCTGAACCTCTCTACAGAGATTAGCAGGATTTTTAAATCACCTCTCTTTGCTTTTTCAACAGTGTCGATCATCTCATCTTTACTCATTGATGAGTCCAGTTTAGCTGCAGGCAATCCTTTTTTCTGTAAAAAATCGAGCTGATCCTTCATCAGGGAAATCAGTGGTGATACTACCAGAGTGAGATTCGGAAGCATTAGTGCTGGTAATTGATAACAGAGGGATTTGCCTCCACCTGTGGGAAAAATTGCAGCAGCAGACTCCCCTTTCATAATCAGGTTAATTACATCCTCCTGACCTGGCAGAAGGTTACTGAAGCTAAAGTTGTCTTTTAAACATTTCTTAATCATATTTACTCCCCAAATAATTTTGATTAAATTTTACACAGTTCAGATTAGAAATTCCAGAAAGAATTCATCAACCAGAACTGCACCCCTGATTCAATAAAAAAATATGAAGACGCAATGATGCGTCTCTACTACCCCTCAGTTATTGCCTGGGTTTTCTGGATCAACAATTTATTCTTTCTACAAACAGGTGTTTATATCTGGTTATTGTGATGTTTATTGAGAATTCAATTATGCAGAGATTTCATCCATAAATTTAAATTCCCAACGTATATCTCTATTCATGTAAATCAAAAAAACAGAGGGCAACATCATGAAAAAACTTATCTTGCTAATCTTTCTTTCAGTAACATTTTTTATTTCCTGTACCAATGACTCAGGATGGGACAACGAGTTTGTTAAGGAGTCCTGGGGTAAATGGATACAGGACAATCATAACCCAATTAAAAGCATTACATCTGAAGATTACAGCGATCTCTCTTTCCTTGACTCTGTACTTCAGGGTAAAACTCTGGTCCAGTTGGGTGAATCAGCACACGGGGTTAAAGAGTTCAATCTAATGAAAGTTAGGCTCATCAAGTACCTTCATCAGAATATGGGATTTAACGTTCTTGCTTTTGAGAGTCCTATTTTCACCTGCTATCAGGCCAGCAAAAACATTGAAAGTTATGCAACTGCTACAGATTTTATGAAATCTTCAATTTATGGAGTATGGCACACAGAAGAGGTGCTTGAGCTCTTTAAATATATAAAAGAGACTCAGAGCACCAATAATCCACTCATATTAACAGGCTTTGATATTCAGCCATCATATTCCCGCCCCCAGTTTCTAAAGGATTTTCTTACACATGCAGATAAAAATTATGCTGAGGAAGTTTATCAGACTGCATCAGAATTTCTGCAGTACAGAAAAGACCATTCAACCTCAGAGTTCTGTAAATTTGCCAAAGACAATATGGATAAATATATCAACTTCTATAAAGGAGTTCACTCATTTATAGAATCAAATAAAGCTGCTCTGATAAATGATGAATACTCACAACAGGATGTTGATTTTATCGCTCAGATCATGAAGAATGCTTATCGTTATGTAACAGTTATGGCACTTGATGGTACTCCATCTTTTGAAGCAAGAGATGAAGGAATGGCAGATAATCTTACTGCATTGAAAAATAACCTGTATAAAGATCGTAAAATTATAGTCTGGGCACACAATGGCCATATTCGCCATAACCAGCAACTGGTTACCGGTTATGATGACTCACCAAGACTCATGGGGTACTGGATAAGTAGAAATTTCAAAAATGAGATTTATACAGTACTGCTGAATATGTTCCAGGGTAAAGTCGGGCATCCCAATGCAAATCCATGGGATGTTATAGCGCATCCAGTTAATAGCATGGAGCAGATAATTAATTCAACTGGTGAGGAGTTTGTTTTTGTAGATATTCAGAATCAGAAGAAAGAGTCTGGTAATTCATGGATGTTTGAAACTATTCAGGCAACAGCTAATGGAAATATTCCTATAAAGTACACTCCTTCAGATCAGTGTAGCGGGATTATTCTTATTAAAAATGTTAATCCACCGGATTATCTTCCAAAAAGCAGCAGAGTTTCTGAACTCAGAAGAATCGAAAAATAATCTGTTTATAAAAAGAGACGCAGTTCTGCGTCTCTCTTCTTTTACTGACTTCATCTGTTTTCCAGTAGTCGTATTAACAGTTTCAATTTATCAACGTGTTTTCAGTTTGCAGCCTCGCAACTATCTCATTTAATCTTCGTTGGTAAGAGATTGGAGGATATAAATGATGATTAATGGCACAAGGATTTCTATTATTCTATTGACACTGTTAATGATATTCAGTACAGCAGTTAATGCTGAAAAAATCGCCTTAAAGGGTAAGGTAACAGATTTTAAAGGTAAACCCGTAGAAGGCGCTTTAGTTGAAGTTAAGAACAGAGATTTCAGCACAGCTGCAGAAACTCTTTCCCGAAAAGATGGCAGTTACACTCTTCAGGTTGACAGAGGCAGATATATAGCCCTTGCTTCAATGAGAATGGATGAGTATCCTAAACAATCAAAACTACCCAGAAAGGATCAGAAGCTGGAGTTCTGGCTCTGGAATCTCATTGCAGATAAAGATCTTGAGATCAATATAAGGTACCACAAGCTTGAAGTATATGGTGTTAATATTTTCAGGATACAGGGAGCTACTCCCGGATATACAATCTATTTCAGACCAATGAGCCTTACACGCTACTTCTCATCTAAAGCTTCAGAAACAATGGATCTCTGCCCGGATAAAGATGAGATCAGTATAAAAGTTGAAGTAAATGGTAAACCCTTAAAAATAAACTCTCTTCAGAAAGTGTCTGAGTATGTAAAAAAAGGCTTATGCTATGGATATATTGTACATGTTCCCTTACACAGAAATCTCTCAGATGATAACTACGATATATTCAGAATAGTAGTAGAAGATCTTAAAAACGGAGATAAAGGTGAAGCCATCTATATGAAAGAGAAGTGGAACTATAAATAGCAAATACAATTATAGAGATTCAGGCAGATATTACTGTTTATTTAATTTTCCAGTATCCGGCTTTATCTGACCCCACTCTTTCTATTCTCCCTGCTTCAGTAAGTTTTTTAATTGCTCTGCCAATAGTTTTTACATCTTTACCCAGAGCTTCAGCCATACTACGCCTTGTATTGAAATCACCAATTCTGACTAGTTCCCAAACCGCCTCTTCACTACTCAGTGTTTTAATATTTACAGGGACATTTACAAGGACATTTACAGGGACATTTGTGTCCTTGTAAAGTAATAATTAAGATGCAATTATGCATCTCTACTGGTACTTTTATATTATGGACTTATGAATCAGTTGAAGGCTTCTGCTCTTTACACTCTTTCTTTTCAGAACAACAGCCCCCGGCACAGGAATACTCCTGTTTGCATTCAGGACAGTAAATTACAGATTTCTCAGGATTATATTTAAGAATTCCGCCACATTGGGGACAAGGCTCAAGTCTCATATTTAACTCCTCAAAGGCATATTTTAACACAAAAATGCAAATTGATACGAATGCATAGGGATAGAATCCATTTCTATCTTCTATACACCCATCTGTTTTTTCTGGGTCAATTATCGTGTAGTGTGCGGATGTTTTCTTTTTTTATCAGATTTGTGTTGACAGAAACAGAAAACAGTTATATGGTTAGTTACATGAGTAGTTAACCGAATTACTACTCAGGTTTTATTTTAGAGAGGAACTTAATGAAGCCTGAATTTGATAATGAAAAGTCGATTTTCCTGCAGATAGCTGAAGGTATTGAAGACGATATCCTGCAGGAGATTATTGGTGAAGAGAGCCAGGTGCCCTCTACAAACCAGCTGGCAGTAATGTATCGTATTAATCCTGCCACAGCAGCTAAAGGAGTGAATATGCTTGTTAATGACGGGATATTGTATAAAAAAAGAGGTATAGGTATGTTTGTTAACAGTGGAGCTGTTGCAAAGATCAGGGAGAAGAGAAAGAGTGCCTTTGCTCTCAGATTTATAGCTCCCCTTCTTGAAGAAGCAGGTAACCTCAACATCTCAACAGAGGAACTTGTTGAGATGATAAGTAAAGGGAGGAAAGATAAGTGATGAACCATAAAGAGAAAGTAATTAAGGTAGATAAATTAAACAAAACCTACGGCTCCACCATAGCGTTGAAAGATGTCTCTCTGGAACTTCAGGCTGAAGGTATTTATGGTTTACTGGGGAGAAACGGTGCTGGTAAAACAACTCTTCTGGATATAATATCTTCCCGTATTTTTGCAGATAGTGGAGATGTTACATGTTTTGAAAGAAACATAATAAAAGACCCTTCTGTTATTTCAGAGAAGTTCTGCTATATGCCTGAAACAGAAACTTTCCCTCCCAAATTAAAGGTAAAGAAGATACTGGAAATGGCTGCAGGCAGCTTTCCTGAATATGATACAGAGTATGAGTACAGATTATGTAAACTCTTTAATCTGGAAGAGAACAAGAAATACGAAGCTCTGTCAAAAGGTAATCAGTCAATTCTGAGACTTGTTCTGGGACTTGCTTCAGGTGCTCCGGTTACTATATTTGACGAACCGGTTTCCGGCCTTGATGCAGTAGCAAGAGACAGGTTCTACTCTGAACTCATGGCTGAATTTGGTAGAAAACCGAGGCTCTTCATTATATCCACTCATCTCATTGAGGAGTCAGCCAATCTTTTTAATGAAGCAATCATTATTAAAGACGGTGAAATAATAAGTCAGGCATCAGTGGAAGAACTTTTATCAAATGTGTTTTATGTATCAGGGAGTTCTAAAAAGGTGGATGAGTTTCTCAGAGAGAGAAACGTATTGGGAAGCAGAAGTATAAATAATCAGAAAACTGCAGTAGTTGAAGGTAATATTGAAACCGAAATGCCTCAGATAGGGATGCGCTTCTCCCCTCTCTCAATTCAGAAGCTTTTTATATACCTTACAGGTCCTGATAATGAAGAGGAGGTAATAATATGAGCAGACTATTAACTAATATAAAATATAAAGCCAGGACACATTTTAACTGGTCACTCTGGTTTCTGGGAATACACTCAGCAACAATGACGATTACTTACTATGCACTTATTAAAACATCTGTTATCAGTTCTGCTGAAGGTGCACTGTTCTACCGCTTATGGACAGCACTCTTTTTTCTGTTTGGTACTTCCATAAAGTTCAGGGAAGATTACAATTTTTTCCTTAGTATGAGCAGTACCAGACAGGAAGTGTACAGAGCTTTAACAGGCGTTACGCTGATATTCAGTGCATCTTTCGGATTTCTTATGGTACTGGAAAAACATCTGGTGGATTCAATAAACAGGGCTTTGGGATTCCTCAATCCTACTGATCCCTTCCACTTCCTGTCCCCTTACACTTCAGAAGATATTGTACTGCCATTTCTCTTCTTCTTTACCCTATCAGCACTCTGCTCACTATCAGGTGTTTTTCTGGGTTCAGTATTCTATCGCTTCGGGAAAAAATTCACGCTGATTTTCTGGCTCCTCTTCTCATCGATTCCTCTTCTGATACTACCATTATCACTTCTACACAAAAATGCGAAGGAGAACCTGATAGAGACATGGAGAGTATTGAAGATTTTCGATCTGGCCTCTGCTTCAGGACTATTAGCTGGTGGGACATTACTCCTTGCCATTGCACTGTATATAAACATCAGGAAACTACCGCAAAAATAGAGGCGCAGCTTGTACCTGAAATTCGAGTAAACTTAACATTTAAAGTGTCATTTGATTTTAATTTTTAAACATAGACAAACTACGGAGGAAAAATGAAGAAAATTACAAGCATGATTATCTCTCTTATGATTATATCAATATCCCTGTGGAGTACAGATAAAGCTCCGGCTGTAGATATTCATATGGCTGTTATAACCGGGAATATTGATGCTATCAATCAGCATATTAAAGCCGGATCAGATCTTAATGCTAAAGAACCCAACAGAGGGTCGACTCCACTTATTACTGCAATAGTGTTTGATAAAACCGAAATAGCAAAGGCTCTTATCAAGGCTGGTGCAGATCTGAATATACAGAATAAGGATGGATCAACAGCTCTTATTACTGCTTCATTCTTCTGCAGACTGGAAATTGTGAAAGAGCTTCTGGCAAAGGGGGCAGATAAATCAATTAAGAACAAAACAGGTGGAACTGCTCTGAATGCAGTTTCTGTGCCATTTGATATGGTTAAACCTGTATTTAAGAATGTTGAAAAGGCTCTTGCTTCCTTTGGAGTCAAATTTGATTATAAGTATCTGAAAGAAACAAGGCCTGTAATAGCCGAACTGCTAAAAAAATAGAATCTACAATAAGGGCAGACACAGATTCTGCCCCAAACTCATCAAAGCTTATCCTTCTTTTTGATAGTATATATATTTAATATTTTTCTTATTCTGTTAGTAAGTTCCCGGCGTACATGTTCAGGAGCAAGACATTCACAGCTATCTCCAAAACTAAGGAGAAAGCTATAACCTGTCTCATCTTCAATAAAAGGGAAGTTAACAATATACTTTCCATTATCATAAGATTCAATTACCTCTTCACCGCACCTTTCTACAATTTTCTCTTTCAATGATTCATCAATAAGCAATTTAATATCAATAAGTTTATTCTCTATCCAGCCTTCTCCGGTGAGAGGTTTACCATGAAACTCTCTTTGCTTAAACTTTGCATCATTAATTTCAAGTTCTGACATACGAATCAGTTTAAATACTCTGAAATCCTCCTTCCTGAAACAGTATCCCTGAAGGTACCAACTCCCCTCTTTAAAAACCAGTTGATATGGTTCACACTTTCTCTCACTCCTGTTCCCATTTCTATCTGAATATTTAAAAGTAATATATCTACTTTCCTCAAGCGCTCTCTTCAGTAATGTAAGTTCTATCTGCAGAGTTCTGTTGCCACCCCACATGCTTAAATCTATTGAAACCTGTGAAGCTTTCAGCTTTACATCCTCCAGCTGTTTATCCGGAATCAGATTTTTTACTTTAGCAATAGTGCCAACCATATCTTTATGTAACTGTGTTGTTGATATGGTTCCAAGTCCCATTAGCAGTGCTGAGATATCTGATTCAGAAAAGAAGTTCTTATCAACTTTATATCTCTCCATTATGCCAATTCCACCATTAGCCCCAGGATATGTCATAATAGGAATTCCTGCCAACTCAATTGTATCAATATCTCTATAGATAGTTCTGGGAGACACCTCAAACATCTCCGCAAGTTTAGCTGCACTAATCTTTTCGCACTTAAGAAGTATCATAATTATTGATATCAATCGGTCTATCTTCATCTAAACCTCAAAAAAACATGTTTTTATTTATTGATCATATAACCATGACATAATGGTGTCAAGGTTACTGTGCTACAGTTCTTATAAGCTAAATACCAGGAGGAATAAATGGATTTTTTAAAACACTTTAATGAAGTTATGAAGAAGCAGGCAGAAGTTGCTCTGGCTACATCAGTAGACAATATCCCCAATGTTAGAATAGTGAACTTCTACTACAACCCGGAGCAAAAAGGCACTATCTACTTCTCAAGCTTTAAAGACAATATCAAAGTGAAGGAGTTTGCACAAAATAGTAGAGTGGCTTTTGCCTCTATTCCTAAAGGAGAAGAGCCTTGCGTCAGAGTTCATGAAGCCACAGTAGAAGAGAGTAGCCTTACTATATATGACCTCAAGGATGAATTTATAAATAAACTGCCTGAATATGGAGATATTATTGAACATGCAGGAAGCCAGCTGATTCTTTTTGAAATACATTTCAATGAAGCAAGAGTAACTGTTGACTTCAATAATTCAGGCATAATACAGATCTGAAACTTACTAGTTAGTAGTACAAAAAGTCAGATTAATGGAAAAAGTTTTTTGAGCGGAGCGTTCCGCTCAATATGCCAGGTTGCCTGTCTTCTCTGCAGGCGGGAATTTTTTTAAACCTGAATCAGAAACATGTCTTTATGAAAATTCTCCTGTTCTTCAGAAGAAAGAATATTAAAGTTTTCTTTAAAAATTCCGATTATAAGGGCAATGAGTACAGTAGAGAGTGTTTCCCTGAATGCCATTAATCAAGTGTCTCTTGAAGAACTGGTAGAGAATGTCCAGGAAGCTCAGATGAATGTTCTGAAAAAAACCATAGAAACTGAAGCTGCTGTTGAACTTCAGATGGTAGCAATGATGGCTGACATAATGCCCCATCTTGGTGCCAATATCAACACCACAGTATAAAGTAACCACGAATAGACACCAATAGACACCAAATACAGAATAAAGTTTATATACATTTTGCAAATATATATAAACTTTATTCTACTACTTTTTTTCAAAATAACATATAATATTTTTATTCTAAAAACAGGAAGTAATATGCAAAAAAAACTCTATATGAAAAATGAAGTTTATAAAATAGTCGGATGTGCATTTGAAGCTCTGAATATTTTAGGACATGGTTTTCTTGAAAAACCTTATGAAAATGCTCTGGCTGTGGAATTCAGAAAAAATAATATTCCTTACAAACAACAACCATCTTTTGCAATCATTTATAAGAATGAAAATATAGGAACTTATATTCCCGACTTTATTGTCTACAACAAAATAATTGTAGAGACCAAAATAGTAGACAGAATCACAAATATAGAGAGAGCTCAAACCATCAATTACCTGAAAATAACAGGCCTGAAATTAGGTTTGATTCTCAACTTCAAGCACCCTTCACTTGAGTGGGAAAGACTTATTAGATAAATAGAGTATATAAAAACAGAAAATACATACTCATTTTATGTTAGTGTCTATTCGTGTCTATTAGTGGTTACTCTCTGTAACATTTAAAGCAAAATTCGATTATATCCAAAAAAATCAAACTAGTTTCATCGCTGTCAGGTTGCGTGAATCATAATCACTGAAGACTGTTACTATAACAATCTGTTCCTCTACTTTCTGAATTTTAGTGTCAGGCTTCTTGAGGTTCTATTCCCACCTCTGTCTTTAACTTCTATTAAGAAACGATTCTTCCCGGGTTTAAGAAGAGAGATTTTTTTTACTACTGCATATTTGCGGTCGGGATCGTATTCACAGTAGATCTTCTTTCCATTAACAGTAACTTTCAGACTCCTGTGATCCACTCCTTTCCCTTTATCAGTAACTTTAATGTAGTAAGCTTTTAATCTGGATAATCTGCGGGTTTCAACATAAACACCTACCTGGGGAGGAATATCATCCCTCATAAGGGCAAAAAGTCCTCCATTTCGCCTCTTTGAAGAGAAGGTACTACTTTTACTGTTATATCCTGAACCTGTGTAGAACCACTTACCATATCTGTAGTTGTACTGAAAAATCCCTACCTGTTGAGGATTATCCACCTGTTTTCTGATCCTTACATATACCTTGTCAAGAAAAGGTACAGTTTCAGGCCCAAGGTAGTGCTGCTCTGAAAGGCATTTATATCTGGATTTATAATTCTGCTTCCCATATTTAAGTACAAACCCTTCTCTTACAGTTGTTGAACCAAAGTTCACTGAAAACTCACCTTTTCTGAAGCTCTTCCCTTTCCCCGGAACCAGAGTAATAAGATCTACTGAGTGCGACGAATTCAACTCACGGTTATTATCATGAACAATAGTAAATCTGAATTCACCATTAAGATCCGGCGGAGTAATTACAAAAGCAGGACCTTTAAGAGTTGATACAGGTTCTACGATAATAGTCTTACCCTTTTCAGTATATTCAAGATGATACCCATCTAAAGGAAGTTCTCTGTTTTTAAAAAGAACAGTTACTCTGTTTCTGTTCAGAAAAGTTCTTATATTTTCCTGCAGAAAAGGCGTAGCTATCTTATTGAAAATTACCGGATACCTATAGTAGATAACACCCTTTTTTCTGAAAAGCAGTTCTACTGCCTCTGAGTTTTTTTGAATTTTAACTGATCCCCATTTTTCCAGATTATTCCAGGAAACCGCAAAAGATCTGCTTTTCCCCTTTTTCAGATTTTTTACCTGAACAGTATCACAGCCCGGTGCTTTAATTGAGTTAAAAAACAGAATGCCATTTTTTAACTTCCCAACCTTAACTTCAGGTTTTGTCATATGGTATACAGCAAGACGTCCGTCTCTTGTATTGCCATCTTTATCTTCAGCAGAAATAACAATGTTGTGTAAATTACCGTCTCTGCTTAAAAACTCAGATGTATCTCTGATTTCTGCCAGAGTGTAACTCTTAAAAGGAGATAATTTATAAGTCCCTACTCCAGGTACAGAGTGCTTCAGATCGTATAAGAGTCCCAGTTGATTGTGATCTTTCCATACAAAGTTATCAAAAGCTATATTGTAGAAGAGTTTTCCATCATAGTGAGCACTAATCTTATATGGAGTAGCTTTTCTTTTTGTATCAGTAACATCATATATTGTAGAAGAGAGATCAAAAGAGCCGGTAACAACAACCGGAGAGCTGCTGCCAGTTTTTCTTCTTTTACGGAAAAAGGTCTGAACTTCCCCTATTTTACCATTTATCAGCGTATCTCCCCTGCTTTTGATCCTTACATCTCTTATTACAGGACGGTATCTGTCTCTCATAGGTGATTTCAGATAATTAAGAGGGTTTAACTTCCTCCCTTTACCATCCTGAAGTTCCAGATGCAGGTGAGGGAAACCTGCACCGGTTTCCCCGGTATATCCGATTACATCACCTTTTTTAACCTTAACAGGATGTTTCAGATCGTAATTACCAAAATATTTCCCCTTTTTTCTTGCTCCGGTAACTACTGACTTAAGAACTTCTCCAAAATCTTCAAGATGGTAGTAAAGAGAAACCCTTCCATCAGTATGCTTCATATATATTCCGTTACCACTGCCTCTGAATACAGCTCTTATCCTGTATATTTCACCATCAGTTATTGCAAAAACAGGGAAACCGTTTTTCTGAAAAGTCCGTAGATCCAATCCTCCATGAAGATGGGTGTATCTGAATTCACCAAAAGTGGAACTAAAACCGTTTTTTATGTTAAGAGGCCAACGGTATTCTGAAGAACAGAAAATATTTATATTAACAAAAAATATAAGAATAAAGGCTATTTTGAACATTTTTCATTATAGTTTGCAACCCTTCGTAAATCAACTTTTTTTATAAATTTAATGTATCACACCTGGAATAAAGTTGTGACCATTTTTAAGAGGATACAAAGAACAATGACATACACAAACGCCTGAGAATGTCTCTGTTTGTCTTTGTATGTCATTTTCTTTGCATCTTTTTTTTTAATTCAGGGGATTTTGGGGGAAAACGATGGAAGAAATATTCACTCTTCAATGTTACTATCGTTATGGTTTATAAGAATTAGATCAGGACTTTCCGGAGAAGTCAGAAAATCAGATTCAAAAAGATTTTTAAATAAACCGGAGGTGAATATGTCTGATGCAGTAAAAGCATTTGGAAATCTATTAGTAGCAGGTTCAATTGGCTGCTCTGATAGAGTATCAGTTAGTAGTAGTAATAATTATAGTTTTGGTAGTATAGGGTTAAATCGTTCTGACGGCCAGGTCGGTGCAACTTTTGGAGAGGGTAACGGCAATGATGAGATTGCTCTTAATCTGAACAAAGCAAACAGAATCAGAGTCAGTGGAGGAACATTTACAGTGGACAAAGATCTTGCATGTGGCGACAGGATCTCTGTAACAAGTTCGGACAACTACAGTTTTGGCAGTATAGGATTAAGCCGTGCTGATGGTCAGACTGGTGCAGCAATAGGTAATGGAAATGGTAATAATGAGATTAATATCGACCTTCAGAAGGCCAATAAACTCAATATTAATGGTGGAACACTTGCCGTTAACAATGCCATTGGTTGCAGAAGCAGAATATCAGTAACCAGTAACAGTAACTACAGTTTTGGCAGCATAGGTCTGAATCGTGCAGATGGACAGATCGGTGCCACACTGGGTAATGGAAACGGGAATGATGAAATTGCTCTTAACCTTGATAAAGCCAGTATACTCAGCATTGCAGGAGGATCTGTCAGTGTTAGTGGAAATATCAGCCATAATGGATATAATATTCCAATAGTACAGACAGGAACAACTGCAACTCTTAATGTAGGATCTTATGGACAGATTACATCTTTTCCTAAGGCTTTTCCTGGTGTTCCCCTTGTAATTACTGGTAATGCAGCAGTTGTTAATCCTGCAAATATTACAGCAAACGGATTTGATGCAAAAGCAAGGGAAAATTCAGCTGAAGGGCGTAATGTTCCATATATAGCTATCTATTTCCCAACATAAACAGGTTCTGAAATTTCTCTGAAATTCTCCGGAAAGCTATACTGAACCTGTTTTACATTTCAGCGTCAGAGCTGTTAATATTAAAAAAATACAATTCTATGAAATTTCAGCAGGAAATTCCATGCTGCTGTGGTATAATTTTTCTTCATAAATGGAAGATTCATGGCACAATATCTGGATATAAAGAGTAATTTAAACTTTTATTTAACATTAGGTTTTATTTTTTTCATAAATTTTTCAATAGCAGGTTGCTACCTATTTTTTTCATGGCTGCTTCTCTGCTTTGTTGTGCATATTTCAAAAGCTGATAACAGAAAATCCTTAAGAAACAGCCTTCCGGGATTCAGTAAATATGCTCTGATATATGGAGCATCGGTTATTACCTCATCACTATTCTCACTGGAACCTCTCTACAGTCTTAAAGACAACCGGGATCTGCTGCTTTTCCTTCTGGTGCCTATATTCATTCTGGTTATAAACAGTAAGAAGCGTTTTAATACAGCACTTCTTACACTTCTTGCGTCTTCTATGGCATCTTCAGTTTATGGTATTGCCACAGGACTCTATTCAGGAATAACCCTTACAAATCGTCTTAAAGGTTTCACTTCCCACTGGATGACCTATTCAGGTTTACTGATGTTTCCTTTTATCTACTTTTTCATCCTCTCTTTCAGTAATAAAGAGAAACACAGAAAACTTCACTATGCATTTCTGATTCTTTCTGCTGTAGCCATAGCATTTGGTCTTACCCGCTCAGTATGGGTAGGCATAATTGCGGCATTAGGTCTTTTTATAATAATCTACAAAACCAGACTTACCCTGATACTGCTTCCTGTAGCCATAGTCGGACTCCTTCTTGCTCCTCCTTCAGTTAAAAGCAGATTTACATCGATCTTTGATCCTCAGAATACAACCAATAAAGACCGGATCTATATGATGCAGACAGGAATAAATATTTTTAAAGATTATCCGGTAACAGGAGTTGGCTCCAACATTGTAAAAAAAGTATATAACAGATATAAACCAGCTGGGGCATCCCAGCACAACCCCCACCTTCACAATAATTTTTTTCAGGTTCTTGCTCAGGGTGGGCTTCTGAACTTTATTCCATTTATCCTTCTTATAGTTATGGTCATAAGAACTCTGATTATAAGATGCAGAACCAAAGGCACAGGGTCTCTGACTGCCAGAGGTTCACTTTTTGTGGTAACAGGATTTTTAATCGCAGGACTCTTTGAATACAATTTCGGGGATTCAGAAATAATGTTTGAACTGCTCTTCTTCCTGTCCCTTCCCTTTCTCACCTTTTTTAACGGAGACTCCTCATGCGAACAAAATCACTCACTGCAGCAATCTTAATTTTTCTTACCCTGATTTTAATTACAGGCAGAAATATTTCCGCCAAAGATATAGAGTTCCCTCCTATCCAGACATTTGCCTGGTTCCCTTACGAAGACACACTTACACTTAAAAAAGGTGAAAACAGTCTTACAGTTCAACTCTACTGGTCAAACACCTATATCAAAGATCTGGATCATGATCTGTATGGAGATCTTGAGACTCTCAGTAGTGAATTTACTTACCGACGGGGCTTAACTGACAGATTAACCCTTCAGCTATCTGTTAAAGCGTCAAAAAACTGGGGGGGAGTTCTGGATGGTTTCATTGAAGGCTTTCATTCTCTCTTTGGTTTGAGACAGGGAGGAAGAAAAGAGGTTCCAAGGTATGAGATGGATTACAGATTCGGGGACAAATATTCCTACACAAGTTCACAGAGTGTCATTCACCCTGTAATTCTCTCTCTGATGTATAAATTATATGAGAAAGATGCAGTGTCAGTTAATTTCATTGCATCTGCCGGTATTCCTCTGATGTCAAAAAAAGGGTTCGTCTCATCAAAGCCTCATTTAACTCTGGGACCGGTATTTAACTATAAAAAAGGTAATTTTCATCTGTCACTATCGGCTCTCACAGCTTTCTACAAATTACCTGATTATCTGAAAGATGAAGACATATCTGAAAGAATATTTTTTTCAGAACTTAAGCTCAGATGGAAAGTGTTTCTTGCTGGTGTAATATATAAAAGCAGCCCCTGGAACTACACAAATATGGATAAGAATCCACTGGTAATATATGTTGGAGCAAAAATCTTTAAATGGCTGGAATTTACACTGGTTGAAGAGGCAACTCCCCCACTGGTATCAACACCTGACGTAACCTTCAATATAAAGATCACTCACAGCTGGTAATCCTTCGACTTGTTCTTCGCTCAGGATTGAAAAAGGTGATTGTGTTAAAAAGTAGCCGGGGCGAGGCATGCCTGGCCCCTACATTTGTATTGGGAAACGGCCTCAATTAATCCGGCCGTTAAATTCGTTTTGTTTAATAGTAGTACCAGATACTTCTGTACTCTTCAATATCTTCTCCGATCTCTTTAAGTCTTTTAAGATAACCGGAAATGGATACATCATGATAGATATAAGAGTTAACACCTCTTATATTCTTTTCCCATGGATTAAAGGTATAAGCCCTTGTGCCATCAGGCATTATTGAGATCAGTTCGTGATCCTGCCCTGCTCTCAGGTGGTTCTTACCAAGAAACGGTACATTAAATACCGGTTCATCAGTTCTGTAAGCTCCCGGCATAATACGGGATTCTTCTTTTCTCTCCTGAAGCAGCCTTGCTATAGGAACTGCGTAGTCAGACATCTCAGTCTTCCCCTTCATATTGAAAACATAGTAAGGGTCAATACCAATCAGTTTCAGGGACTTTCTGAGAGCAACGGATTCAAACCTCTTACTGTTTGCAAAGGTAAATACCTGCTGATTATAGAAGTTTATTCCTTTTAATCTGATTCTTGTAACAGCATCTACTGTTTCCTGACTTATCTCATAAGGATGCTGGAAATGTGTTACAAAGTAGATGAATCTCTTACCTGGCTGATTATACTTACCCAGAATATCTGCAAGTTCCTGATCCAGTCTCTGTGGTGCAGTTACCGGAGTTCTTGAAGCTATTCTGATAGATTTCAGATGATCAATAGCCGCCAGTCTCCCCAGAATACTATCCAGCTGCTTATTATCAAGATAGAGTGGATCACCACCAGTAAGCAGTACATCCATTATTTCGGGATGTTTTTCAATCCAGCGTACTGCTTTGTCCACGGTTGAAGATTCAGCAACAACATCCTCTTCACCAGGATTGGTAAGCTCCCAGTTTCTCTGACAGTAAACACAGATCTGGGGACATGTGTCGTAAGGTTTGAAAATCGCTACCTGAGGATATCTTCTGGTAATATGATCTACCGGAGAGGTGTCGTGCTCACGCATAAAATCAAAAGCTGTATCCCTGTCCTTCTTATGATCGGACATATTGTTCACATAAGATAGAGGTGGGAAAACCTGATTTCTAACTGCAAGGTCCCTGATTGACTGATCTTTATCCATAAGATGCAGATAGTATGGAGTAATAGCAAAAGGAACTCCATTATCAATTGATTTAACTACTGCTTCTTCAACCTCTTCTGAGATGTTTACAACTTTTTTCAGTATCTCAAGACCTTTCCTGTTTCTGATAATATTCTTATACTGCCAGCGATAATCTGTCCAGTCTTCTTCAGTACCCCCCATAAGTTCAAGAATCTTTTTTCTGGTTACATCTCTTTCAGCTGCAACCTCTTCATCAAGACCTGTAGGATAATTTGAAGTATAATCTTTAACTCTGCTACTCAGTGCATCCAGGAAATCTGATCTCTTAATTGCAGATTCTCTGCCTGAATATTTTTCAAAATCCGGGGACACAAGCCCCTCCATTACGTGTGAAGGGTAAACTTTTGAATGACCTTTTATTGCCCTGAACAGATGCTCAAACTCTTCAATAAATCCCTGTTCAACATCGCTGTCTCCATTCTTTGCTGCTTCATGCAGATATTTTAAAGGAGAAGTGCCTGTTAACGCTTCGTTTGTTCTGGCAAATACGTTCTTCAGAACAGCAATTGCATCCCTTACCAGAATAGAATCCCAGTTTGAGACTTCAAAATAGTCATTCCTGAAATCCACTTCCGCTGCTTCAAGATAAGTCATGATCCTCTTTCTTGCTGAATCCAGACTTCTGCTCTCTCTTAACAGTGAATATACATCAGGTGCAACATTCCAGCATTTTTTCCATCGTTTGGAAAATGTAATTTCAATTCCGCCCATATGCCTATCTCCTTGCTTTTAATTTGAATTTCTGTATTTGAAGTTAAGTTATATAATACAGAATTACGTTGAGTAAATCAAATTTAACTAAAAAGGTAACCTTTTCTTACACACAGATTCACAAAAGATGAAATTTGAGACTTATAAAATGCACAAAATACCGTACAGGTTTGAATTTAGCCCAAACATTGAATATAATTAAAAATATGAACAGTTCAATAGAGATTGCAATAGTTGAAGAGGGATACAAAGCTGTCATCAGTACTAAGCCTTCACCTTTTGAGATAGATAATGATGAGCTACTCAGGCTACTGAGTGCAAAATCCATAGTCTATGGAATAAAACATGATGTTGTGGAGCTTACTGTATTAAGCTGCAATCAGGGAACAGCCCTCAAAGACGTAGTAATTGCAGAAGGGATAAAACCGGAACAGGGTCAGGAAGCTTCTATTGATTTTAAATTTGAACTGTCCAAAAAGCCCAAAGTAGATGATTCAGGTCGCGCTGATTACCGGGAAATTTCCATGGTCGTAAACGTTAAACAGGATCAGCTTCTTGCTGTAAAAAGGAAGATGATACAGCCTGTTGATGGTATCAATGTTAAAGGTGATAAAACGGTTCATCCCAAGCTTTTTGATATTCCTCTGTCTGCAGGTAATAATATACATCTTGATGAACAGGAGAATACAATCTTTTTCAGATCAGCCTCTGACGGAGCCTTAAGATTTGAGAATAATATTCTCTCTGTTAATCCTGCTCTTGAAATATCTGACGATGTTGATTTCAATGTTGGTAATTTACGTTTCAAAGGAGACGTTAAGATTCATAAAGATATTCTGCCTGATTTCATAGTTGAAGCTGATGGTGACCTTCATATTTTATGGTTCAGCCATAGCATGTAAGATCAAATCTGAACAGAATATTTCAGTAAGATCCGGGATTGTAGGCAAAAACAAAGGCGTAGCTGTAGCAAAAGGTAATATAGAAGCTACATTCGTTGAAAACTCATCTCTTAAATCCAGCAGTGATATAATCATAAAGAATGGAATTATTGGAAGTATTGCAAACTGTGATGGAGAGTTTAAAGTTCTTGCTCCAAGAGCCAAGATAGTTGGAAGTACTGTCAGAGGTTCAAAAGGGATTACAACATATGATGCAGGATCCCGTTTTGACTCTTCAACCAAGCTGGTTACCGGTATAGACACTGAGAAAGAAGCTGTCTATATAAAGATTCAGGCAGCTTTTGAAGCAAAGATTGAAGCCGTTCGTGAAATTGAAAGAAAATATGGAAAAAATACCCTCCAGACACAAATGTTTCCTCCAGCAATTGCCGAGCAGGGTAAACTTGATGCAGCAAAATGGAAGAAGATGCGTCTGGAAATTAAAGATATTTATGAAGCTCTTGATTCATTAAAGGAAGCCATGTATGACCACAGCTGTACTATAGTTGTGAAAGGGGTTCTCTATCCAAGAGTTCAACTCAAAATAGGTAAATATGAGTTAACCACATCAAAAGAGTATTCAAGGGTAACTGTTCAATACTCAGAAGATGAAGACCGACTGGTTATTGTTTAATAAAATCACACAAAGAACACAGACAAGCAAAAAGGAAATTCTTTAGGGCGAGACATGTCTCTCCCCTACATTAGTAAGCCATCACGTTTGTTTTACCCACCCCTGAAACAACTGTACACTTCAGCTTGAGAAAAGAGGAATTTTTGTTTTGTAGGGGCAACGGCATGCCTTGCCCTTACGGGCTTATGATAGAATTGAAGATCTGTGTTCTTTGTGAAAAAGGCGCATCGGATGATGCGCCTCTGTATTTTGAAAATTGATAAATTTACTTTAAATGTTTCTGAATATTCTTTTCAGAAATATTCTCATATGAGAAGTTGTTGATATTCATATAGAAAAGTGCTGAATCAAGAAGTGCTTTCTCAGGAACCAGCCCCATCATTTCCACTTCCATAATTCTTACACCATATCTCTGAGCTTCGAGCTTTGCCAGTTCAAGAACTTTATATACTGGTGTTGTATCGTAATTTGTTACTCTCACAACAATTCTTGAGTGATCACCCTGAGCTACGATCCCGGGATAAGCACTTACATTCTGAAGGCCTCCGGTAGGGAACTGTAGAGATGATGCTATCTTTTCTGTTATTTCAACATCTTTGGTATTGAGGTGAATTTTAAAGGTTACCTGAGGATATCTGGCACCGATTATTGTAGCACCAAAATCAGGAATAAACGCTGCAGGTCCGAAATCCGGTGACCATACAGGTTTACTGATCTTCTCTTCGAGTCCTTCATACTCCCCTTTTCTGATATTTTCGATATCTCTTCTTAAGCTCTTCTTTGCAGCTTCAGCATAGAGATATACAGGAATTTTAAACTTTTCAGCTACCATCTCTGCAAACTTTTCAGCCACAGCAGATGCTTCCTGAATTGTAACATCTTTCATAGGTACAAAAGGGCAGACATCAATTGCGCCAATTCTTGGATACGCTCCCTTATGGTTTCTCATATCAACATGCTTTGTAGCATACTCATACATAAGAAAACCACCTTCATAAAGGGCATCCAGAGAACCGGTAAAAGCAAAGATTGTTCTGTTTCTCTCTGTATCCATAGATACATCAAGAAGTGTGAGATCATCGATAGCTCTGAGCTTATCACTCAACTCATTAATGAGGTCAGCATCGTTTCCTTCACAAATATGCGGGACTAAAGTCAGGATCTTTTCCATTCATCTCCTCCTAGAAAATTCCAAGAAATACACCAGCTGCAATACCGGAACCAATTACACCTGCAACATTGGGGCCCATAGCGTGCATAAGAAGATAGTTGGATTCATCCTCTTCTTTACCTACATGGTGAACAACCCTTGCAGAATCGGGAACAGCAGAAACACCAGCTGCACCAATCAGTGGATTAACCTTATTGTCTTTTGTGAACAGATTCATAACTTTGGCAAATATTACACCAGCTGCAGTAGCAACACCAAAAGCCAGACAACCAAGTACAAAAATCATAACTGACTTTTCGTTAAGGAATACCTGAGCACTTGTTGAAGCACCAACAGCAACACCAAGCAGAATTGTAGCTATATCTATAAGTGCATTTGAAGCAGTTTTTGCAAGTCTTGTTGTAACCCCTGACTCTTTCAGCAGGTTACCGAAGAACAGCATACCAAGCAGTGGGATAGCACCAGGTGCAACAAGTGTTGTTACAATCAGACCAAAAATCGGGAAAAGAATCTTTTCATATTTTTTAACCTGACGTCCTGGTTTCATCTTAATAAGACGCTCTTTCTTAGATGTAAGAAGTTTCATAATAGGTGGCTGAATGATTGGAACCATCGCCATATATGAGTAGGCTGCAATAGCAATAGGACCTACAAGAGAAGGAGCAAGTTTAGATGACAGGAAGATCGCTGTAGGACCATCTGCACCACCAATAATACCGATAGCAGCTGAGTTTGCAGGTGAGAATCCAAGTTTCAGAGCACCAAGGAAGGTGATGAAGATACCAGCCTGAGCTGCTGCACCAAGGAGTACGTTCTTAGGATTGGAGAGAAGAGCTGTAAAGTCAGTCATAGCTCCAATACCCAGGAAGATCATTGGTGGGAAGAGACCTGAACGAACACCAAAATATATCATTCCCATAACACTGTTTGTTGTAGTGTTAAAGGTATATTGGTTACTTACAGGGTCAATCATATATACAGAAATACTGTTAAATAGCTGTAGAGGCAGTGGTATATTACCAATCAGAATACCAAAACCGATTGGAACCAGAAGAAGTGGTTCATAATCTTTAGCAATGCCAAGATAGAGAAAGAAGAGACCAATAATAATCATCAGGAAGTTTTTGAAATTCAGATTAACAAATCCGGTACTTCCGGCAATCTGATCCCAGTAACTGCTGATTTCACCTCTGTCAGATTTTCTGAAGTTAATGTTTGCAGCATTGTTGGTTACTTCACCAAAGAAGTATTTATCATCTTCACCAACAAGTTTGAAAACACCAGACTGCTCGCCATTTCTATAGAGGCTGCCTTTCTGACTGGGTTTAAGGTGCATACCTTCTTTTTTCTCAATAATAAAATAGTTTCTGTATTTCTGAACTGTGAATCTGATATCAAAATATTCAGAATCCTGTTCTATTGTTCCAACACCTTTAATTGCAGTGAAATTAAGGGTTTTTACTTTTTTTACCAGCTCTGCATCCGGCAGATCAACAAGTACAAGACTATCATAGTCATCAATACCTATTATCTTGAAAGTACCAAGTTTGTTACTGTGTTTATCCAGTACTTCACCGGTATCTCCAAGAGCAATTTTATTCTCAGTACCTTTATAGATTTTAAAATACTGGAACTCATTGAATGCAGGAGTAAAGTTTTCATGATCTGCAGCGCCTGCAAGAAATGATGTAATCATAAGCAGACAAATGAGAAAAACTGTTTTTTTCATCTTTATCCCCGTTAAACTGTTGTCATCAGTGGTCTGCTGATTTCAACCAGTACATCTCCTTCAGCTACAGTATCACCTTTATTTACAATAACTTTCTTTACAGTACCATCATAAGGAGCCTGAACCTGATTTTCCATTTTCATAGCTTCCATAACCAGCAGATTCTGTCCAGCTTTAACCTGGCTTCCTGCACTTACCATAATATCAACAATAAGTCCTGGAAGAGGAGCTTTAACTCCTTCTGAGTCGCCGTTTGCTGCAGGAGCAGGTGCTGCTGCTGCAGGAGCTGCTGTGGCTACAGGAGCCGCTGCGGGAGCAGGAGCTGCTGATCCTGTTGAAGGGATCTTAAAGCCGGCTTTTCTGCCAAGCTCTTTAAGCTCAATACTGTATTCTGTGTCGTTTACGACAATTGTTGCTGTTTCAGCAGTTATTTCTTTAACTTCAGCCTTATAATCTTTATCGCCGATTTTAAGGATATATTTCTTCATTTTAGTCCTCCGGGTTACTACCTGTTTTCTGAGAAGGTGAATCTGCTCTCTACTGAAGAGAGCTGTAGTCTCAGTTCAATTTCAAGTATAGTTGTAATTACAGCAAGAACTTCCGGTTCTACTTTAACCGGAGCAGTAATTCCAACAGGTTTCTTTTCAGCTGGTACAGCAACAGGTGCTGGTGTAGCTTCTACAGCTTTAGCCTCTTTTCTCTTTTTCAGTCTTTCAGGAATTGAGAAAGAGATTATAAGAAGACTAGTCAGGATCAGCCCGCCAAAAACGATGCCTATACCCAGCCATGTAACAGTTAATGCGTCATTAAAAGTCAATTTAAACCTCCCGGTTACAGAGGAATGTTTCCGTGCTTTTTATAAGGATTCTCATCAACTTTGGTTGACAGCATCTGAAGAGCCTTGATAAGTCTCATTCTTGTATTTGCCGGCATAATTACATCGTCGATATATCCTTTCTTAGCAGCATTGTAAGGATTTGAGAAGAGTTCATTGTATTTAGCTTTGAGTTCTTCTTTTACCTTATCTTTATCTTCAGCTTCACCAAGTTCTTTACTGAATACGATTTCAACACCACCATCAGCACCCATAACAGCAATTTCTGCATTTGGCCATGCGAGGTTAATATCACCTCTCAGGTGTTTTGGACTCATAACACAGTAAGCACCACCGTATGCCTTTCTTACAACAACAGTGATTTTGGGAACTGTAGCTTCAGCAAATGCATAAAGCAGTTTTGCTCCGTTTCTGATGATTCCGCCATACTCCTGAACTGTACCAGGCATAAATCCGGGAACATCTTCAAAAGTTACTATTGGAATGTTGAAACAGTCACAGAATCTTACAAATCTTGCAGCCTTAATTGATGAGTTATTATCAAGAACACCTGCCATTACCTGAGGCTGGTTTGCTACGATACCAACACTCTGGCCGTTAAGTCTTGCAAAACCAACGATAATATTCTGAGCGAAGTTTTTATGGATTTCATAAAACTCACCATTATCAATTACTCTTGTGATAACTTCGTGCATATCGTATGGTTTGTTTGGATTTTCCGGTACCAGATAGTTCAGACTGTCGTCAATTCTATCGATAGGATCTGTACATTCAACAACTGGCGCTGTTTCTGTATTATTCTGTGGAAGATATGAGATAAGTTTTTTAAGACTTTCAAACAGAGATTCTTCATCAGGGCAAACAACGTGGGCAACACCACTCTTTGCTCCGTGAACAGAAGCTCCACCAAGATTTTCAGTTGTTACTTCTTCTCTGGTAACCTGTTTAACAACCTTAGGACCTGTGAGGAACATGTAGGATGTTTTATCTGCCATCATAACAAAGTCAGTCAGTGCAGGTGAATAAACCGCACCACCGGCACAGGGGCCGAGAATCAGTGAAATCTGTGGAATCACACCTGAGTAGAGAACGTTATTAAGGAAAATGTCTGAATACCCGGCCAGAGCATCAACACCTTCCTGGATTCTTGCTCCACCTGAATCATTTAAACCAATTACCGGAGCTCCCATTTTGGCAGCCATTTCCATTACCTTTACAATCTTTTCGGCAAATGATTTTGAAAGTGATCCACCAAAAATTGTGAAATCCTGTGAAAAAATAAACACCAGTCTTCCGGCTATTGTACCGTAGCCTGTGATGACACCATCGGTAAGAGGCTGGCTCTTATCCATGTCAAAATCTGTACAGCGATGAGTTACAAAGAGGTCAAATTCTTCAAAACTTCCTTCGTCCAGAAGTTTCTCAATTCTCTCTCTGGCAAAAAGTTTGCCTCTCTGGTGTTGTTTCTCAATCCGTTTCTCGCCTCCACCCAACTTGCCTGTCTCTTTTTTGTTGGCAAGCTCAAGGAGCTTTCGTTCGATACTCATTAGTCCTCCGCAGTTTAACTATAGATTAGTGCAATAACTGATTTTCCGGGTTATTGCGCAATAAAATTTCAATGGTGAATGATAATATAAATTACCGTAAAAATAAAGATTATCACTTGTTTTTTTTTATTTTTTTCTGAATCATCACCACTCAATTTCTGAATGTTTGATACATCACTTACAGGTAATTGAATCACTATTCACACAAATCATTTTTTTTCCGGCATTCCTACACAAAAAGACAACTTTTTCTGAATAAGTTAACAAAGAATTCATAATTATCTGAACTCTCATCATCTTCACTTTTTTTCAGAATTAATAAATTATTTTTACTCAATCAACGATCCTTAAATCTTGATGCCAGTCCATTATCTATTACATACATGCACACTTCCCTGGCACCACTTCTGGAGTAGCCATAATTACTTATAAGGTTTTTAATCATGAAAGTTACATCCTCCTGAATCTTCTTATCATATGTTGGAAAATCTCTGGTTTCAAAATCCCTGATACAGTTTCTGAAGTTGTCATTCTCAATAAAAGGATCAAGAACAGTTTCTTTAAGATTGTAAACATACTTTTCAAACAGCTTTTCATAAAGAGATGTTTCACTTATCTCCTTACCTTCCAGAAGCATGTTTCTTGTAAGAGCCTCAGAGGTGTACTCCTGCTGTATTCTTCTGCGGAAATCTCTTCTTTCGTCTCTGGTATAACCGCTTCCAAGAATCATCTGCTCAATATTTTCAAAAAACTCTTCATTAACAGTAAAGGTATCTCCGGTAAAACTGCAGGTTACCTCTCTTTCAGGATCGAAATTAACAGCAAAGAGGTAATTACTTATATTTTTCGCTATTTTTGATTCATTATAGTAGTAGAGAGACTCTTTAACCTCCTGAAGAATATTGTAATCGTACAGCTGAACCAGTGAATCCAGGAAACCTTCAGGAATAAGAGGCAGCAGATCTTTTCTGACTTTGGTAAAGAAATCCTTAACCATTCCCATAGTTATGAATCCGTTTTCTTTAAAAAAAGTAGCATAGAAGTTCTGAAAAATACTTATGGAATCCCTCCCTGAAAATCCTCTGTCCCCTTCTTCTTCTGATTCCGCAATTATTTTACGTCTTATTTTGGCAGTAAACCTTTTCAGATCATCTTCACTGAGCCATCCGGGAATATGACCGGTATAGATCTCCATCTTGAGGAGTTGAAGATTTTTATCACAATATTTACTGTATTTAGCTGGATCAGATATCCATTGAAGCATATTGTCAGATCTCTTCTTCATTCTGGAAGAGATAATCACTCTGGCGAAATTATGCATTACTTTAGGTAGAAAAACTCCATCAATATGCCTTCCGAAAATATTTCTGTATATCTCAACCTCTGTTCTTATATCAAGAATATAGGGCATTTTTATATACTCAACTCTATCTGCAAAAGACTTTATGCCAGCTATATTTTTCCTGTCTTCAGGATTCATAAGAGAGATGAATACTGAATCAACATTCTCTTCTACATTCTCAACTTTATGTACTCCTTCACTTGCAATATTGTGGAGTTCAATAAGTCTTTCCCTGTTGAACCCTTTAATATCCATTAAAGAGTAGATGCCATTATTGGTTTTTGCATAATGGGAATAGATATATCTTACACAGTTACTGTCTCTGAAAAATGTATCTATCATCCGCTGAACCATTGGGTTTGCAATAGCACTCTTTTTAAGTGGTCTGTCACCTGGATAGAATACAGTTATCCCCTCACCCAGCCTTCTGCTGAAGCGAAAACGTCTTGCGTGAACCATCTCATACACTCTGGCTGGATTCTGTACTCTCTCAAGAAGTGCCGAAAAAATAGAACTGCAGATAGTACATGGAGATTTTTTAAAGATCCACTGATACTCTTTCTCTTTGAAGAGTTTCCATTTGAACTTATTATTTCTGAAAATTGTATCAAAAAACTCTTTCCTGTAATCCTTGGGAATCATAAGAAGCGGATGATCGTGGCTGGGGCAAACTACTTCAACGTGATTATGATCCTGAAATCCCTTCTCATACTGAAACATCTCCCCATCACTAAAAATGCTGTCATTCAGGAAGTTGTCTCCTCCTCTGTCGATAATGGACCTGTCCAGATGCCATACTGTTTCATACATTAAACCATCATCGGTTTCGGTGAACTCCTCAAATTTTTTCAGAAGACAGTTGAGAAAAGTACTCTTACCACATCCCGGAGGTCCTTCAAATATATATATTTTATTCTGCTGGGCTCCGCTGCGAAAGCTCTTTATAAGCTCCATAAACCTGTTTGCAAAGAGCCTGTCTGCAAGAAACGGATGCTCCATGTTTTCTATAAACAGTTTCGAGAAATCGTAATGTACAAAATTTATAGATTCAGGATCATCAGGATACTCCTGCACTCCCTCACCTATATTTGAATTAACCATGTCATGAAACACCTGAAAGATATTTCTAAGCATTATCTCAGGCTTACGGGTCATGCACTTCAGAAACTCAGACAGAGGAATATGGTTCTGTGCACCTTTATTTTCCAGTGTACGATTGAGTCTGATAAATGCTTTATCTATCTGCTTTCCCATTTATAACCTCTTTCTAATCAGTTTCCTGTTCTCCATGCGATACATAACCTTCTGATATTCAAGATCTCCACCTGAAGCTTCCTGGCTACCTGTACGACGCCTGCGCCGGACTATAACCTCTGTTGTAATAAGCTCCACAGGAGCCCCCCAAAGATACTCTATACCCATCATTGTGTTTGCCAGATACTCTTTAACCAGAGGTTTACCTTCAAAGAAGTGATCAATCTTAAGCACTCCATCTTCACCGGAACTAAAACTCATATCCGGTGGGTGATAAAGTGTATCTTCCACCATAGCTTTATACTCTTCTGCACTCCGGCTCTTCACATAATACTGCCTGACCATCTTCTCCTGATCAATTCTCTGACCTGTAACAAAAAGATTGTGTTTATCAGTGAAATCCTGATCTATATAATCTCTTATAAACATTGAATCGCAGTAGTGACGACGTACATAGTGAATATACTCCATCCCTTTTCCGGTTTTCATATCGTACTGCTTTCTTTCAAAGCTATCTCTGGTTCTCTCAAAATCGAATGTGTACTGTCCTTTTTCAGCCTTATCATAAATATAATAGAAGAGTCTCATTCCCAGTGCATAAGGGTTCAGACCCACTCTCGGAAGAGAAGTCACCATAGCATTAACCTTTGCGAAATCCGCTTCATGCCCCTTTATCCTGTCATCCTTCATAAACAGGGTTTCGTGCCAGAAACTTGCCCACCCCTCATTCATAATTTTTGTTCTGATCTGAGGCTGAAAAAAGAGAGAAGTATCCCTGACTATTCTCATTACAGAACTCATCCAGCTGTTCTCTTCTTTCTTAAGAAACTCTGAGTTATTTATAATAAACTCCATCAGATCCTTTGAAGGTTTAATTTCAGCTTTCAGAAAGTTCTCACACAGTGATTCAAAATCCGGGTTACTCTTTTTTACCTTTTCAAAGAATATCTCATCACCAGAATCACCATTATCCTTGACAAGTTTGTTATACTCCTCAAGGATTTTCTGATATTCAGATATAGATAACTCCTTAACCTGTTGAAGATATATATCAAAATAGTAATCCAGTCTTCGTTCTGAAATAGTTTTTGATGGTTTCTCAATAGCTGTCAGCTCTCTGAAATAGCCGGTGATATTATCGACCCCCCGGGCAAACTCAATAACATAATCCACCCAGCGCCCCTTCACAGATCTGAGACGATTTATAAGTCTCTTATCTGACAAGGCTTTACCAGTAAAGTCGTAATCCCATGTATTTCTGAAGAATCTGTTGTTCTGGAAAAAATCGATATGAGCCAGAACATGATAGAATATCATTACATTGAGCCAGTCCGGATTATTATCATTATAGAAAGATATTGCAGGTCTTGTATTTATAACCGTTTCATATGGATTTGATGGATAGATTTCATATATCCTCCGGTTTCTGATTACTTCAATCTGATCAAGCCAGTAATCATACATCGTAGGTATCATTCCTTTGGGTGACAGTTCAATCAGATCCCTGTTTGTAACAATATATTCAAGAGATTCGTCATCAAACAGTAAGCCTGCTTCTCTGGCTCTGTTCTTGCACTCTTCCATAATTGCCTTTACTCTCTGACTTATCAGTTCCATGTTACCTACTCCGAAATAAGATGCCTGATACCTTCAATAAGGTCATCTTCCTCAACAGATCCACTGAGCCTGTTCATTCTTAAAATTTCTTTGTATTTATCCAGAAAACCCGACTTCTGTATATAAGCCTCCATTTCGCTATCCCCCGGTCTGCGGTCACCAGCTGCAGCCACAGTTATTCCGATCCGGTTTGCAAAAAGAGTCATCTTTTCCAGTTCCGGCAGGGTCTCACGGCCACTTGTATCCCAGTCATCTCCATCTGTTCCATGAAAAATATAGACATTGTAATCTTCTGCAAGGGACTCCTCTTTCACAATATTGTTTACCAGTCTGTATGCAGAAGCCACTTTAGTACCTCCGGCTACTGTGGAGTTATAATAGGTATTAAAATCTGCAACTTCCCTCGCTTCAGTATCGTGCAGAATAAATCTTGTTTTAACCCTGTTTTCGTACTGGTAAGTAAGCCAGCTGTATATGAGAATATGCTGGGACACCACAAGGTCTGTAGGCTGCCCTGACATTGAACCTGAATAGTCTCTTACAAAAAAGACTACAGCTTCAGATTCATAATCCCGTTCTCTTGAAAGAGTTCTGTAGATTCTGTCATTAGGTGACAAAATAAGATCTGAAGGATCAGGTATTTTACCACCTTCAATATTCTCCAGCCCTATATTTGTTTTTATAATCTGCTTTAAAGTAGCTTTTTTATCAAGAATCTGGCCGGTTCTGCGATTCCTGTCTGTAAGATCATAAGAGAAGCTTGTGAGAGATTTTCTTTTACCCTTGTTTTTGAGATTGGGAAGTTCAAACTTATCTGTAAGTACTTTACCAAGATCGTATGCAGTTGCTTCAAGTTCATGTATACCCTCATCACCATCCCCTGCACCTCCGGCACCCTGCCCTTCAGGCCTGAGAGGCTGTTCACCAAGGACTTCTCCCTCTTCCTCTTCACCTGAACCGCCGGTACTCTTCTCTTCGTCAGGATCTTCCTGTGGTTCTGCTGCATGGTAGAACTTCTCTTCCACTGTAGCGGGAACTATAATTACTTTACCATCTTTACCAGGTTTAATAAGTTTACCGAGTTTCACTTTACGGGGGAATCCATCTTTTTCCCTGATATTATCCCTCTCCAGTAACTCCTCCATTCTCTTGAATTTCAGATCATACCCCTCACTCACAGACATGGCAGCAAAGAAGTCCGGTGCAGTCAGATATTGCGCCGCCTCCCGGGTATTAAGATCCTCAAGTGCTGTAAACTGGTCTGTTTCAGCTCCTGAGTCCTCTTTTTTCCTGTCCATTTTCACCTACTTCTCATCTGAATGAGTACAAAAATACTCTATTGTTTTCTGAGCACAGGTTCTGCAATACCCCAGTTTATTGAGCATTGTATCGAGCATTCTGTCGTAAAGCTTCTGATTAACCTCATTTGTTCTGTTGGCAAGAGCTCCTATGAGGCTTCCTGACCCTGCTATATCAGATTTCAGCCTCACATCAGTAACTGCTTTAACAAGCTCCAGGTTATCCATGAAATCGTATTCAGGATCCACTGATATTTTCTGACCATATATTTTCCTTATTGTAGTTCTGAAGGACTCTCTCTGTTCTTTGGTCTTTAAACCCAGTCTCTGTTCAACAGCTACAATATATTTCTCATCAATTTTTATAGCCTTAAGCTCTCCGGTACGTGGATCTTTGTATTTCCACATTCTGTCAGGTCCCAGATTCTCTGCATCAACACCAATAATCATATTTACATAGTTAAGCACATCTTTCCTGATAGCATGTGGTTCATCCATATATGCATTGAACATTTCCGTCATTATTCTTTCACGATACAGACTCTTTGCTATCTTTATATCTTCGAGGAATTTTGTTCTGTCTTTAGCATCGGAAACGTAGTCAAGAATAATCCGTTCAAATGCGTTGAAAATATCCAGAGCAAAAATACACTGCCCTTCATTTGTATCTGAACTCTCAATAAGAAGCTGTATTGCTCTGCCAAGATTTCGCTGACCAAGCCCCTTCTGTCCGAATCTTTTGGTAATATCCGGCTCCTGATTAAGGCCATCTATAACTTCAGCAAGGGTCTTCAGACTCTTATCTCCTGCAATTTCACCGGCAGCCAGTTTCATCATCTCTATACCTGACAACTTCTCGCTTCCAGGAAGCCTTGTTAACACAACACCTACAGATGCCGCGTAATTCAGATTAGGATCCTGGTGAAGTATCTCTTTATTGAATGTAGTCTTCTTTTCACTACCAATTGCATAATCTGTAAGATCTTTCTGAATAAGATAGTCTGTATTGTGAGAGACATAGCATATTCTGCATCTGTCAACTATAGGAGCCTCCTCTTTTTCTGAAAGAAAGCGGTTAAACTCAGCATTATTACTAGTGGCAATAATAAGAGTATCAATGGGCCACCTGAAGCCATCCATCTCAATAACACGATTCTGGATTACTCCAAGATATACCTGTACAAGGTCTTTCTTATTTTTGAATATCTCATCTGCAAAATGAATACCTCCCCCTGCAACCCTTGCAAGAGCGCCTCTTCTGAGGTCAAAGCGATAAGGATTGGAAGTATCGGTAATATGAAGGAGCCTCTGGATAGATTCGTCACCCAGAAGATCCACAGCTGAAGAGGTTATTTTGTCCTTTGCAGGATATTTACCCGTAAGAGTACCAAGACTTTCAGTTAAAGGCACAGGAACTATATCCACAAACTCCAGAGCTTTATCTATATTGTAATCTGTATGAGCCAGAATATCGTGCCAGATATACTGTGTGCAGGCTCCCAGAGGTCGGTAATCTTCATAAAGTACATCAATCTCCCTGTCAGTGAACCCGCCATATTTTGAGAGGAATTCTTTATTGCCATCCACACCTTCATGAACGTTCATTCCCAGTACAAAGGGATCTTCATAGGTCTGTGACTCTATTGTTTTTATTTTTCCATAACCACCAATCTCATCAAGACGGTTAAATCTGAAGGTAAACTTACGATTGTCTTCCCTCATAATGAACTCCCGGTATTTTTTGTTAATTAACTCAACAAAAAATGTTTTACCATTTCCGGGTTCTCCTACGAGAACAAAAGCCATTTCACCAGAAGAGCCTCCTTCTGCTGCGTCCTTAACATAGGAAACAAAGCTGTTTATGACATCCCAGGCTCCGATCATATGACGGCTACCCTGCCGGAAGACTTTAAAATCGTATGTGGTCTTTCCATTAACTGTGATCTTTTCAATCTCATCTTCCAGTATCATTCTGGAGACACCCTGATATGCGTTTTCAAAACGTAGTTTGCCTTCCTTAACCAGCTTAAGATGTGTTGCAAGATCTTTTTTATTTAATAGATTCATTTTCCCCTCCGGGGCTTGGATTTTTATAATATTAAGTTGTTATAACAGTACCTCTTTTTCAACACAGATTTTTCTCTTAACAGTAGCTGAACAAAGAATCTGTTTTTGCCATTATTCTTTGTGTCAAACATCTTCTCAATGAGAATTTTCTTGACAAAAAATGGTAATTGGCTACTATATTATTGGTTAAGGAGATATTGATGAATAATAAGAACAACAGAGTTCCGATCCTTTCAAGACAGCCGATTTTCAGAAAAGACAGGCAGGTATATGCATACTCATTCTCAGTGATATGCCCAAGGGAAAGCAAGAGTGAAGAGGAGTGTTTTTCAGAACTCATCAGCATGCAGGACTCTATAAATCTTCTTTCAGATCTTTCAGGCAAAAAACCTGTAAAAATCTCTGTTTCCGATAAGGCCTTAACCGACCTTACTGATCTTGATGTTCCAAAAGAAAGACTCATCATTGATGTGGACTCAACCAACGCCGGAGAGCATACGTTAAAGCAGTCTCTGCAGCAACTGAAAAACTCAGGTTTTATGCTCTCAACAAACTACACAAACAGTCCTAAAAGCAGTGATAAATACTCAGCATTTGATATAGTAAGTATAGATTTCAGAAAGCTCCTTAAAATGCAGGAGAATAATGAGAAAACAGCATCAAGTCTTGATTCCAAGCAACTTCTGGCTTTATCTGTTGAAACCGGATCAGATCTTGATTCAGCAGTTGAATCCGGTAGTACCTATTTTCAGGGTAACTTTTTCATAAGACCATCGGTAAAAGCTCTTGATTCCATACCTGTTAACAAGATCAATCAACTGGAAATTCTGAAACTTATAAATGACAGCAGCATCGATTTTGACAGGATTGAGGATGTTCTGAAACGGGATGTATCACTTACTTACAAACTACTGACTTTTATAAACTCCTCCAGCTTTGGTGTTAAAAGAGAGATTAATTCAATCAGCCATGCTCTTAATCTTCTTGGAGAAAAAGAGGTCAGAAAATGGTTATCAATTGCAGTTATGGGTAACATGATAATGGATAAACCCCAGGAACTGATGCACTATACCCTCACTCGCTCAATGTTTAACAGAAACCTTGCCTGCGCTGTGGGAAGAGAAAATCCTGATGAATATTTTCTAATGGGTATGTTCTCACTTATTGATGCCTTTGTTGACAGACCAGCCACAGAACTTCTGGAAACTATCCCAATAAATCCTGAAGTAAAAGCTGCGATTCTTGGTGAAGAGAATATATATAGTGAAATTCTCAATCTCACAGAAAACTATGAAGCTGCTGAGTGGCATTATGTTCAACAGGAGGTTGAGCAGCTGGGTACAACAATAGAAACCGTTGCAACCAACTACTATGAAGCCCTGAAGTGGTCGGACAGGATCTGATTCTCAGAACACCTTCTCTACAAAAGTATCAAAGTATTCAGCATCATGAGCATCGCTTCCGCGACTTACCATTAGAGAGTACCTCTCTGCTTTTTCAGCAAGGAGCTTAACTGTATCTTCTGCTGTCTGCTCTGTAAACCAGGGTGACCCCACGGTTCCATATCTGTAGAAGACTTCCAGACCATCCAGCCCAGCTTCAATACACTCTTCTATCAACTCATTTATATCAAGGCCGTGTTCAACAAAATAGTAACCCGGATGAGCGAGGAAAGCTTTACCACCAGCTCTCTTTATGAGCCGGATCATATCCTGCACCGGTGGTTTAATAACTGCTGTTCTGGCAGACACATTCTGCTTAATCCATTTTGCAGCATCCCGGTACTCCTCAAACATACCACAATTGAGCATAGTGTGAACAAGGTGGGGTTTCATAAAGGTGTCTCTATATCCGACAAAAACATCTGAAGCCTTAAAAAGCTCTTTTCCCAGCTTCTGGTTTATACCTTCAATTAACTCTGTTATGCGCCGTTTCCGAAGATTCTGTACACCATCAAGATACTCATTCAGCTCCGGGGAATTAACATCTATTTCATAACCGAGCACGTGTATCTCAACCCCTTTATATTCACTATCCAGTTCTATTCCGGGAATTAACTCGATCCCTCTTCTTTCTGCCTCTGCAATATAGTCAATACCGAGTTTATATGCTCCTAAAGAGTCGTGATCAGTTATAGAGAGAGCAGTAAGTTTCCCTTTCTCAGCAAGGCATATAAGCTCACCTGCTGTTAGTTTACCATCTGAAGCAACTGTATGTGTGTGTAAATCACTTTTTAATCCTTTATAAATTTCCATTAACTAATATTAGTTCCACCTTTGTATCGTGTCAATATTTCCTGTAGCTCTTCTGCTCCAAAGGGTTTAGCCAGAACATCTGAAAAATTGTAATCTCTGTAGTTACTGAAAACATCACCGGAACTATATCCACTCGTAGCTATTGCCACTACTCCAGCATCTATCTGCCTTATTTTCTGCAGGGTTTCCACACCACCGTCATCTCCTGGTACAGTGAGATCCAGAAATACAAGATCATAAACTCTGTTCTCATCAACAGAGCGCCTGTAGAGCTCTATCGCTTCATCACTACTGGATGCCAGATCAACACTGTTACCATGATATTTAAGAATATCAGAGAAAACCTCTCTTACTGAAGCCTCATCATCCATAAGAAGAACCCTCATGCTATAAGGGAACTCATCTTTCCCGGGATTATTAATTTCAGGTGACTGTTTTGAAGCAGGAATAGTCAATATAAAAGCTGTTCCTTCCCCTGGAGTAGAGTTTACTTCAATATGGCCTCCATGTTTTTTTATTATTGAGTAGGAGATTGCCATTCCAAGGCCTGAGCCCTTCTCTTTTGTTGAGTAGTAAGGCACAAAAATGTTATCAATTACTTCCTGCTCCATGCCTTTACCATTATCTTTTATTGTGATTCTTACATAATTCCCTTCTTTGAGACCGGAGTCCCCTTTTCCTGCATTAAAATTCTCAAGAGTGACATCTATTCTCCCGTCAGTTTCAGTTATTGCCTCTTTGGCATTCATTACAATATTACTCAGCACCTGTGAAATCTGGGTTACGTCACCTTCGATTGAGAGGAGCTTCTCTTCAGCTCTGAGTTTATAAACTATGGAACTTCCACTCAGAATAAGTGCCAGAGTATCCTGAACAAGAGACTCAGCCGAAACAACCTCTTTTACAAAAACCCCTCCTTTTGAGAAAGTAAGCAGCTGTTTTGCCAGACCTGTTGTCTGCACAGCCGCCTTCTCAGCTTTCTCAAGCAGTCCTGCACATTTGGAAGGATCACCTATTTTTCTTGCAAGAGATAAATTGCCGATAACTCCTGACAGCATATTATTAAAATCGTGCGCTATTCCACCTGCCAGTATACCTATGGATTCAAGACTCCGGTTTCGGGCAATTTTAACTTCCATATCCTTAAGTTTCGTTATATCAACATATATACCCACTCCTCCGGCTGTACTTTTGTCAATTCTTACAGTTGATAAGCCAAGTTGAATATCCAGTTGATCTCTATTCCCGGATTTCAGTTTTATTTCTCCAAAAGCTCTGCCTTCCTTTTCAAGAGAGGCAAATATATTACCTATTTCATCGCTATCTTTATATCCTGATAACTCTTTTACACTTCTCCCTTTCAACTCTCTCCACTTATATCCCGTCATCTCCTTAAAAGCTTTATTAACCTCAAGAATTTTATAGGATTCATCAAAAATCACCACTCCAAGAGGAGTATTTCTCAGAAGGTTCTGAAAAAAGAGTTTCTGCCGGTTAATCTCTCTGGTTACTCTTTTTACCTTATTTCCCAGAATCAGATTGAAAAATATAACAATCAGAAAGATACTTACAGCAACAATAATCCATATCATGTTCTTTCGTATGAGGTCTTCCTGCGTAACAACTTTTCCATACCAGTACTGGTGAATAATATTAAAACTACTACCAGCTCTGGATTTTCCTTTTTTAAGATAAGTATTCAGCTGATCAACAAGATCCCCCCTGTTTGCAGAAACACCTATATAGAGAGAGCGAACAAATAGAGAATCGACTACTCTGAGCTTACTGCCACTATCTTTATCATTCTGAAAGCTGGCCAGAAAGCTATGTTTACCTACAAAAGCTGAATCGATTTCCCCCTTTCTCAAATCTTCAAATATGCCTGTATAATCGTCATAAGATCTGAAGGTGCAATCCAGATTCAGTCGTTTAAGAATAGTCTTTAATCTTTCAAGAAAATAGGCTCCTCTGGTACAACCTATTACCTTATCCTGCAAATCTGATAGAAGCATAACATCAGAATGAACCGGCACTACAATATTCATCCAGCTTACAAGAACCGATTCGTCTGTAAAAAGGAGATATCTGCTTCGCTCCTCTGTTGCCGCAAGAGGCAGAATAACATCTATATCACCTTCAGTAATTTTTGACAGAAGTCCTGTAAACTTATCTTTTACAAAAACAACCCGGTAGCGATTCTTCAAAGCAAAATCTTTCATCAGGTCCACAACAAATCCTTTGGGAATACCTTTATCAAGATAACTCTGAGGAGGATTATTCTGTATCCCTACCTTAATAGTTTTATGGCTCTGGGGAAATAATCCCGCCCCAAGCAGAATAATTAATATAAAAACCTTCATAAACTCACCTGAGAGATACTATAATCAGATTGTAGCACAATCCAATATTTCGTTAAAAAAAATTTTAAAATTTCCTTTTTAATAACTCTGAATATTTTCCTGCGGAAAAATTGCATTAATTTTCCAGTGCCCCCATAATATTCTGATGGAGAAGAATATGGAACGAAAATTAAATACTCTTGCAAATGAACTTAAAGGGGAACTTCTCAGAGATGAAACCTCAAGGATTATCTATTCCACTGATGCTTCAGTTTATAAGAAGAAACCTCTTGCTGTAGCCTTCCCGGAAAACAAATCAGATATAAAAAAACTTATTGAGTTTGCAGATAAAAACAGCACCTCACTGATACCAAGAGCTGCAGGTACGTCCCTTGCAGGTCAGGTTGTGGGGAGTGGTATTGTTGTTGATGTATCCAGACATTTCAACAAAATAGTATCTGTTGACCCATCAAAAAGGCAGGTTGTAGTAGAGCCTGGCGTAAACCTTGATGAACTCAATATGGAAATGAAAGAGTATGGACTCTATTTCGGCCCGGAAACATCCACTGCCAGCAGATGCCATATTGGTGGAATGGTTGGGAACAACTCCTGTGGCGCCCGGTCCCTTGTTTACGGTTCAACAAGAGATCATCTGATCTCACTTAAATGTATCTTAAGTGACGGCTCTGAAGTTGAATTTAAAGGCCTCTCTCCTGAAGAACTGGAAGAAAAATGTACAAGTAGTAATCTCGAAGGAAGGATATATTCTGAGCTTGTATCTATACTTAATGATCCTGAGAATCAGCAGGAAATAAGAGCTAGCTTTCCTCACCCGGATATAAAGAGAAGAAATCAGGGATATGCGCTTGACATACTTATGAATTCTGAACCCTTTACTCCTGGTGGAACACCTTTCAATATCTCTTCTTTTATTGCCGGCTCAGAAGGCACTCTGGCATTTATAACTGAAATATGTCTCAATCTTGTGCCCCTTCCACCGGAGAATAAAGCTTTACTGCCAGTGCACTTTCGTACTCTTGACGAAGCCTGCAGAGCAAACCTTCATATACTGAAACATAAACCAAGAGCCATTGAACTTATGGACTCGGTTATAATTAAGTGTACCGAACAGAATCCTGAACAGAAAAAGAACCGCTTCTTCCTTAAAGATACACCTGGAGCCATTCTTATTACTGAATTTGCAGAAGAGAGTCCCGAAAAGCTTGAGCAAAAGATGGCAGCAGCTATCGATGATCTGAAACAGAATAACCTTGGCTACCATTTCCCTGTAATAGAGGGAGAGGATATGAAAAGAGTATGGGCTTTAAGAAAATCCGGCCTTGGGGTACTATCCAATATTCCGGGAGATAGAAGAAGCACTACTGTTATAGAAGACACAGCTATAAGACCGGAAGACATACCAGCATATGCCAGGGAGATTGTTGAGCTTGTCAATAAACACTCTGTTGAAACCATCTTTTATGCACACATAAGTACAGGAGAACTTCATATCAGGCCTCTTATGAACCTGAAAGAGGACAAGGATGTAGAACTATTCTATAAACTGGCAAAAGAAGTAGCACTTATTGTAAAAAGATACAGAGGTTCTTTAAGTGGCGAGCATGGAGACGGCCTCCTGAGAGGAGAATTCATTCCTCTGATGATGGGAGATAAAGTTTACAATTTTTTTAAAGACATAAAGAGAGTATGGGATCCTTCAAATATCCTTAATCCCGGAAAAATAACAGATACTCCTTCTATAACTGACAACCTGAAATATGTAAAAGAAACCAGAGAGATTGAAACTTATCTGGATTTTTCTGAAACTCTTGGGATTATAAGATCTGCTGAAAAGTGTTCCGGCTCAGGAGATTGCCTGAAATCCTCAAAAATAGGCGGAACAATGTGTCCTTCATATATGGCAACAGGGCTGGAATCTGCTTCAACAAGAGGTCGGGCAAATCTTATAAGAGAATTTCTTACTGACAGCAGTTCCCCCAACCCCTTTGATCACCATGAAATTTATGAAATCCTTGATCTCTGTCTATCCTGTAAAGCCTGCAGATCAGAGTGCCCTTCAAATGTGGATATGGCTAAACTAAAAGCAGAGTTTCTGCAGCACTACCATGATGTACACGGAGTTCCTTTCAGATCAAAAGTAGTAAGTTCTGTAAGTTCAATGAACAAACTGGCAGCCTTAATGCCTGAAGTGGCAAATCTGTTCCTCTCACATAAATTTACCGGTAAACTGATCAACCATATTATAGGTTTCTCACCAGATCGTAAACTACCATCTTTCTGTAGAGAAACTCTTGAAAAATGGATGAAGAGACAGTCACTTCAAAAAGATAATTCCGCTGGTACAGTCTACTTTTTCAACGATGAGTTCACAAAAGTCAATGAATCCTCAGTAGGAATCAAATGTGTTGCTCTGCTACAGGAGCTGGGCTATAAAGTAATAATTCCTGATCATGAAGAGAGTGGCAGAGCATCAATATCAAAAGGGATGTTAAAGAAAGCTGCGGCCTTTGCAAAAGCAAATGTGGAACTACTGTCACCTCTTGTAGACAGCAACACCCCTCTCATTGGAGTTGAACCATCAGCTGTTCTTACATTCAGGGATGAGTATCCTTCCCTTGTACCACCCAATCTACAGAAAGCTGCCAGAGAGCTTGCAGAAAACACAGTTCTCTTTGATGAGTTCATTGCCTCAGAGTTCGAAAAAGGCAATATTGATGCTGCACGTTTCACAGACAATGCTGCAAAGATACTTTTTCATGGACATTGTCAGCAGAAAGCTGTTGCTACAACAACTTCAACAATTAAAGCTTTATCTATACCTGAGAACTATGAAGTCAGTGAGATTCCTTCAGGCTGTTGTGGTATGGCAGGCTCTTTTGGATATGAGAAAGAACATTATGAGTTATCAATGAAAATAGGTGAGATGGTTCTTTTCCCTGCAATCAGAAATGCTGATAAAGGAACTGTATTTACTGCAACAGGAACCAGTTGCAGACATCAGATTAAAGACGGTACCGGAGAAAAAGCGCTGCACCCGGCAGAAATACTGTTTGATGCCCTGAAAAAGTAGGGTGACACAACAACACCGACAATCACAAACCCTTACAGACACGGACAAAAACGCGAAAGGAGGACTAGCCATAGATTTTCTCCCGCAGGAACGCAGAATTTAAGGCAATTGCGACAAGACATCATTTCACAATCCAGCACAAATTTGTACTGTCTTTTCCATGTCAGTCCGTGATAGTCAGTATTTGTCCGTGACTTTGTCAGTACTGTGCGTTTTACTTACCAGATACCAGCTTCCTGAAGTTGTTTTTCTGCAGTTCCTTTCCAGTCTTTATTTGCTGCCGGACTGGCAGGGCTGGGATGAAGGATTTTTACAAGTTTTATGCCACTGTCTTTGAAAAGCACTTCAGCTCGTTTATAGGCAAAGCCACCAATTCCCACAATAAACTCAGGCTTAATCATCTCCACCAGTTCAAACATATACTTATCACAATGTTTAAATAGAGCTATTCTCTCTTCACTCTTTAGTTTATCGGGAGTCTTGTTTCTCCCTCCC
>CBDDBX010000044.1:0-187854 GCA_965225955.1 Candidatus Aminicenantia bacterium | reverse complement strand
GGAGAGTTATTCTCCGATTATTTTAACAAGAACTCTTTTTTTTCTTTTACCGTCAAATTCTCCGTAGAAGATCTGTTCCCATGGGCCAAAGTCCATTGCTCCTTCTGTTATTGCCACAACAACTTCCCGTCCCATTATTGTTCTTTTAAGATGAGCATCTCCATTATCTTCATAACCGTTATGGCGATATCTGGAGTAGGGTTTTTCCGGTGCCAGATGTTCAAGCCAGTCCTCAAAATCCTGGTGAAGTCCTGGTTCATCATCGTTTATGAATATACTTGATGTAATGTGCATCGCATTACAGAGAAGAAGACCTTCCTGTATGCCACTCTCCTGTAAGCACTCTTCTATAACCGGAGTAATGTTTATCAGCTGACGTCTGCTTGTTGTATCAAACCATAACTCTTTTCTGTAACTCTTCATTGTATATTCTCCATTTTCAGACTAAATTTACTATCTGGTTATTAAAGTAATCCATTACAATATGGTAAAGATCTGATATCTTTTCTGCTCTTTCTGCTATTTTTTCCCTGTTTCTACCATAAACAAAAAATGGAACAGGATTAAGAGTGTGGTTTCTGTGCCTGCTGTCCTCAATGTTACCATGATCACTTGTGATTATAAGAGTGTCTTCTGCAGAATTACAGTTATCTATTACTGCTCCTATTAACTGATCCAGGTTCTTAAGCATTTCAACCTGTGCTTCAAAACTATGGCGATGTCCATAAAGATCAGTCTGGAAATATTCAAAAAGCACAAGTCCTTGTGCCGGAGCTGCATCTGCAACAATTCTTCCTGCATCAGCGGGAGTAATTTGTGGCAGATCAAGACCTCTTTTTATGAGGGGTTTATTTGTGTAGTGCTGATAGATAGACTGGCCTTTTCTGAGATGCTCTTCATAAAAAGGGTACTGGCCGGAAGATAGCATGAGGCAGGTGGTAACAGAAATTTTCCTTCTGAAGATATCTGGAAACTCATCTGAAAAAATAAGATCTCCATTATCTGTCAGATCTATGTGTTTGTCTGAGAAAAATTTATGGTAGCCGGGATATGCGTTAATGAAGATGGCTTCTGTATTATTCTGTCGAAGATCTTTCAGGATATTCTGCTTCTTTATCAGCTTTCTCATTTCCCGGTTCGGGAATCCTCCTGTGTGCTTACCGATAAGTTCTGGTACATTGTAACCTGTAAAAAGGGAAGTCTGACCAGTAGCGCTCTGTGGAGTTCCTTCAACTCCCATTAAAGGATCAACAGGTTTCACAATTACCCCGGGAGGATATGAGCTGCCTTTGTAGAATTTAAGGTAGTTCAGGTTGTTATTGTAAAAAGGGTTTATTTTACTGGCTTCGCCTATGCCACACCCATCAAGGAATATTAATATTAAAGAGATCCTGCCCTCCTGTTAATACTTTCTGCCGTGACTATCAATAAAGATAATCTCTCTTTCAAGATCAATTCCCTCTTTCTCTTTTACAATAGAGCTTATTTTATCAGTGAAAGATTCAAGCTCTCTGAAAGAGGCGGTTCCTTTGTTGATTAGAAAATTGGCGTGTTTTGGTGAAATAGTAAGATCTCTCGTGGCAAAGCCTTTCAGACCACTCTCTTCAATAGCTTTCCCGGCACTTTTCTTCTGGCCGTTGATAACAGGGTTTTTAAAAAAACATCCTGCTGAAAATGAACTCGCAGGGGGATGATTTACTTTTCTGTATTCCAGATACTGCCCTGTTTTTGTTCTGATATCTTCTTTATTATCTGTATGTATTTTCAGAGTCAAACCAAGGATTGCTTCTTTAATACTATATTTAAATCTGGAATTTCTGTATTTGAAGTCGAACTCTTCAACTCCTATTGTTATCAGATCTCCTTTATTGTCTATAATATCTGCTGCAATTATTACTTCGCTTATGGATTTTCCAAAAGCTCCGGCATGAACTGCGGCAGCTCCTCCTACTGTACCGGGAATACCGGCAAGAAACTCCAGTCCACCGAACCCTTTCTTTACCGATTCTGCAGTAATTGCACTATTTGTAACCCCGGAGTCCACATAGATTTCTGTATCCGAAAGCAGTTTAAGATGTGAAGCTCTGTTTATTATAATAATGAGGTTTTCAGGATGATCCTGAAAAGCAACATTACTCCCACCTCCAAGTAATACATAAGATTGGGATTCTGTATTCAGATGCGTAAGTACATCTGTTAACTGTTCTCTGGATTCCGGGAGTATTGTGAGTGCCGGCTTACCTCCTATTTTTATAGTGGTATAGTTTCGCAGCTCTCTGTTACTGTTGTTCTTTATTTTCTTCTTGTTCAGTAAATCTAATGTTTTCTGCAGGATCATTTTTATTTATTCCATTCTCGTTGAGTTATTCTGTATGTATCGGTAATAACTTTTAATTATATTGGCTGCATTGAAGATTTTTACAGGATATTTAAGTGTAATTTCATTCCTGTTCTCTGAATTTATAACAGCTTTTATAAAGTAATCACCTGGCTCGTCAGGAACCCATGTGAAATGAGTCGCTTTACCTGGAGCAAAAAAAGTTGAGAACACTTTCTTCTCTGCCTGATTCATAATTGTAATTTCAATATAAGGCTTAATGAAATTAACGGGAATAACCTTGTAGTTTACTGATCTTCCGGCAAGTTTAACATGCTCAGGATCTGCTATCAGTTCAATATCAAAACGGTTACCTATCTTTTCCAGAGAAGTGAGCATGTCTGGTTCTTTAAAGGAAGATTCCAGAGTTTTCCTGAGTTCTGCGGATGATAGCTCTTTCTCTTCTTCAACTGGTTTCTTTTCGGTTTTCTCTTTACCGGCAGCTTCCTTCTCTTCATCTTCAGTACTCTGCTCGAACACCATGTAGAGTTCGTTCATTGCGTACTGGGGCTGGGAAACTATTCTTCTGGCAAACTTTTCTTTCACCATACTACCTGTATCAGGGTTATAAAAAGTGCAGGTTGGGTAAGCTGGAGGGCCATCGGTTATTATGCATATGTTTTCTGCCATTTTAACTGGCTGGAAGTAGGGTTTACCTGAAAGTTTATGCCACTGAACCAGTGAACCTCTTGTATTTATAGTGTATATATTGTTGTCTTCAGGAATTATAGTCAGAACTTTTGAGTGGAAAACCGGAGCTGATCTTAAAGGTGAGGAGAGGCGGTATTTCCAGCGGACTTTGTTTTTTGCAGTATCCAGTCTCAGGAGTTGATTGTCCATTGTTCCATAATAGATACTTCCTGCCCACCATGTGAAATCTGATGAAGCTTTATCTTTTAAATCGATAGCCTGAATTCTGCCAGGTCTGGCATTAACAAACAGTAGTCTGTGGGTTGTAAGAATAAGTAGTTGATGGTCACAGATATGTGCTCCTCTGAGTATTTCATCCTCCATAAGAGGGATTGTGGTCTGTTTATCAAAACGTAATATAGGTATAACTGTTATTTTCTCTGCAGAGGTTGTTATCAGGTGGGATGAGGTAAGTCTTACAGATGAGCTGTTTGCTTCAGATGGAATTGTGAACTGCCTCATATTATTCATATCGAAACCATATAGTTCACCTGATTCGTTACTGAATATCATATATTGATTGTTCCATGTAACAAGAGAATCGAGCTTATGCCTGAATTGATACTGTCGGTTTTCAAAACCGGTTTCAGTTTTAATTCTGACAATTTTACCTGATCTGTAAGCTATAACCATTGAATCTTTATAGCTTATTGCAGACATTATAGGGTTATCCGGTTTAGTTATTGCCACAGGGATAGTACGCAGTTTACTTGTAATTTCCGGAATTTTTGAGCTACTGCACCCAACGAAAAATAATAAATATAATATCAATATTGTCAACAGTTTCATATGCTTACCAATTATAGTGTAAAGGAATTACGGCGTCAAATGACATAATAGCAAAGCACGAAAAAAATAAAAAACTTGTTGACACAGTATGTGAACTGTGTTAAATTATCCCCCGTAAGCGAGTGGGTCGTTAGCTCAGTTGGCAGAGCATCGCCCTTTTAAGGCGACTGTCGCTGGTTCGAGCCCAGCACGACTCACCATCTTGCTTCTATGACGGCCCGTTCGTCTATCGGTTAGGACACAGGGTTTTCAACCCTGCAAGAGGAGTTCGATTCTCCTACGGGCTGCCATTAAGCAGATGTAAAAAAAATAATCACTTTTGAATTCCAAAAGATTCATGTTATAACCTTTTAGTATGGCCCGTTCGTCTATCGGTTAGGACACAGGGTTTTCAACCCTGCAAGAGGAGTTCGATTCTCCTACGGGCTGAATCTTTTTAATGGGTGGGTCGTTAGCTCAGTTGGCAGAGCATCGCCCTTTTAAGGCGACTGTCGCTGGTTCGAGCCCAGCACGACTCACCATCCATTCCCAACTTTCACAAAGAACCATTATTTGCTAAAGCTATGGCGTTTTCTCACTGACTAAAAATGACTGTGGCACTGGTTTACATGACGAAGTAGATGCACAAATTATCATTGAATAGCAGAAATCCCCTCCTTTCCACACCTAACTGTAATGGCGAATCACTTTATTTAAAGATTGGGTGGAAAACTCAAAGTTCGTAAAACATCAAAAATCAAGGAGGGGGGCAGCAAACTGTGAGCTTTAGCGAAACAGTGTAGCTGACGGGGTGGTACTAAAAAGTCCTGTAACATTTAGAATAACATTTGATTGTACTAAAAAGCTTAAGCCAGTGCCATTCACGACTTGCTTTGATTATTGATGTTTACAACTCTTTATGATAAATTACAGCCATGAAAGAAGCTGCACTGGAAAAGTTGTTAAGAATTACTAAACAGTTTATTAAACTGAGAGCCATGGGGCATTTATGGAATGCTCTAATAAAGCTCCACTATGCGGATGTAGCTTCTCTTATAGAGAACCTTAATCCTCATGAAAGGCAGCTTGTAATTAAACTACTCTATGACCGGTCCATGGATACTTCCCAAATAGGGGAGATTGTGAGTGAAATTAAACCGGAAATAGCGGTAGAACTCCTTTCTGAACTTGATACCAGTAAAATTGTTGAGATTCTTGAAGAGCTCTCCTCAGATGATGCGGCATCACTCATTTCCATGTTCGAGGAAGAGGTGCAGATAGAGCTCCTCAAAAAGATTAACCGGGAAGATTCTGAAGAGATTCAGGAACAGCTTGCATACCCTGAAGAGTCTGCAGGCCGTGTAATGTCCTCTGATTTTCTGGCTCTGGATGAAACCACATCCGCAGGGGATGCAATCTCTGCAATTCAGCTTGCGAATGAGGATGTTGATGTTCCTTTTTATCTGTATGTTATAGATGAAGAAGAAAGACTCAAAGGCGTTGTCTCTCTTAAGCAGCTTATTCTTGTTAATCCCCGAATAAAGCTTAAAGAGATAATGAACTATGATGTATACAAAGTAGATGTTTTTACTGACCAGGAAGAGGTTGCGGCAGTTGTTGCTAATTACAATCTGCTTGCAGTGCCGGTTGTGGATGAACTGGACAAGCTGGTTGGTGTAGTTACAGTTGATGATATTATCGATATTATACAGAACGAAGCTACTGAAGATATATATAAACTTGCGGGGGTTGACCAGGATTACAGCCTTGATCTTGGAATAGGGAAATCTTTAAAGAAGAAATTCCCGTGGCTTTTTATAAGTTTCTGTACAACTTCTCTTTCGGCTTTTGTTGCTTACTTTTTTACTTCGACTATTAAAGAGATAATTGCTCTTGCTGTTCTGATGCACATTGTACCTGCTATTGGCGGAGTTGTTGGTAATCAGACCGTTGCTATTATGGTGAGGGAAATTGTTATTGGCGGTATGGAGTGGCACAGATCAAAGAAGCTGCTTTTCAAAGAGTTGCTTGCCAGCACCCTTAGCGGTATTGCCATTGGTTTAATAGCTATAGGAACCTCCTGGCTGGCCTTTGATAATATAACTCTTGGTGCAATTTTTGGTGGTACAATAATTTTTAATCTTTTCATGGCAGCTCTGGTAGGTATGCTTATACCTCTGGTTATGAAGAAGCTTAAGCTTGACCCGGCTCTTGCATCAGGTATGATTGTAACCATGCTTACTGATGTTCTGGGACTACTCTCTTTTCTCGGGCTTGCAACGATCTTTATGGTTGCGTAAACAGATGCCATGCCTGTTGCTTCAGTAAAAGGCTTTGTGCTGGGCAGTGAAATCATAAATGAGCAGGATAAACTTGTAACTATTCTTACAGAGAGATCGGGTTTGATGAGAGGAGTTGCTCCGGGAGCCTGTAAATCTGTAAATCGTTTTGGTTCAGTTCTTGAACTTTTTACCTTTGGAGATTTTAGATACAACTGGAAAGAGAACCGTAATCTTGTAACTATTTCAAGTGGTGATATTGTAAAAAGCTTTTTCTCAACAGTTTCAGCTACGGAGAATATATTTATTTTCTATCTTATGGCAGAAATTCTTCTCAAACTTGTACCTGCCGGGGACTCTGATAATCGTATTTTCAGATTGATTAAAGCTATTCTGGAATATGTTAGTGAAGGAGGGAACCTGTATGGAGCTCTTGCCTATTTCCTGGTGTGGATTCTGCGAATTGAGGGGTTGATGTTCAGCCCTTACTCATGCTCAAATTGTGGGGACAGGCCCGGAGAGGTTGTCTGGCTGAGAGACGACTTCAGGGGATTGCTTTGTAATAATTGCAGATCCGATGAGAATGTTCAGGTTTCCCGGGATGAGCTTGAGTTTATAAAATGGTCTGAAAAGAGAGGGCCCAAATATATTGGGGATTTATCTGACCCTGGTTATGAAGGATTTGTAAGAAAGATGATCAGGAAAATTGAAGTTCACGGTGAGGTAAACCTTAAATCTGTTTACTGTATCCCTTTTATAAACTAGAAGATTTAAGAGCTTTTATAAGATATGTACTCAAAAGATATATAAAAATATCGGTTTGTCTTATTTTATCAAGCTGCTGATTTCTGAAAGAGAACCAGAATATACTGAGATCCCTGGCTACTTCAAATAAATTTATATAGTCATCTGTAAGAGGTTCTCTGCACTCAATAAGCACCCGTTTCAGTTTTTTGTGAGTCTGAACTATTCTGCCTTTATAGTACCAGATGTTGGTGTCGTTTATTAATCCCAGTTTTTTATCAAGTTCGATGGCAGCACTTACTACATCCTTAGCTGTAAGAAGTTCTACATTGTAGTCAATAAAACTTTTAAACTGTTTAAAAGGGTTGGCAATATCATCTTTAAGATCAGATTTCATCGGGACTTTTTCTACAAAAGCAACAAGGTACTGCAGAATAAGTTTTACATTTGACATCCTTTCCTGAGATCTGAAAAAAATATGGGCATCTTCTGCTGCAAGTTTTTCCTTGTTTGTAAGTCTGGAATTTGCAGCTTTAATTGCATCTGTTTCCAGCTGTTTTATTGTGGCTCTTATCTCACTTAAAAGAGCTGTAAATTTCATCCCATTTTCAAAATCAAAGTTTTCCAGACGGGAAGATACTGTATTGATTGCTTCTGCAGTATTGTTCATGGAAATAATATATCTTCCGAATCAAAGGTTGTCAATTATGCTCAGGAGTAAAAATTACAGCTGAAGGTGCTCATATTTTGGCTCTTTCTTCATTATAACCATGTCATAGCCCGTGATTATATCTCCAAATTTAAATCGCAGATCTTTTACAGTTTCATAACACTCTCTCTGGTCTCTGGTAATAAGTTCAAATTCAAAATCGTAAGGACCTATTGTTTTTAAAAGATATATAACAGATGGGTTTTTTCTGAGATGATTTTTGAGCTCTGCAAGTTTCTCATCCGAGGTGACATTCAATTGTAGCAGAATTTTCTGATACGTGTAGCCGGCCTGTGAGAAATCCATCTTTATATTAAAGCCTATTATTATATTATTCTGAATAAGAGCATTGATTCTCTTGTTAACCATTCTGGTAGACAATCCAAGTTTTTCAGCAAGACTGTTTGCGGTGATTCTGCAATTACGGTTCAGGTAATTGAGTAAATTTCTATCGGTTTCATCTATAACAGCATTTTTAAAACCTGCACCAAAAATGAGAGGTGAAGGTGGTTGTTCGTTAGTTGGTCTGAGGAACCTGAAATGCAGATACTCTATTCTTGTAACAATTGAGAAGTTCTTCTGCATAAAGTATTTACCAAACCTGTCTATGATCTGGTCATATATTTTTTCAAACTCTATAATATTACTGCACCATAGTACAAAGAAGATGTCGTAGTCGCCATCAAGATACAGAACCCATGATATAGATGGATGATTAATGAGGAACTTGTTTAGTTCAGCTTCTTTCTCCGGTGTAATGTTCTGCAGCTTTATGAATACTCTGTAGTGGGTCTGCCCCAGATTATAGATGTTTGTTATGGCATAGTACTTCTGAATTATGCCTACATCCTCCAGTCTTTTAAGGCGATATGATACCGCCTGCTTACTCATATCCATTTTGGATGACAGCTCTGTCTGGCTGAGTCTTCCGTTAAGACTGAGGTGAAAAAGGAGTTCTTTGTCCTTATCAGATATTTTTATATTGATATTACTCAATTGTTGCTCCTTATTTTTGATTTCCTGTTATAAATTAGTCAAAAAAAGTATTTTTGTCAAGCATTGATGGGAAAAAATTTGATTTATTTCGAATCTGCCTTGACTGCTGTTTTTCCCTGTGCTATAGAACAAGATTGGTTTAGCTGTATATCATGAAACAAACTCATATATATCTAAATGTAATTTGGTAGGAGATAAGATGAGACTGGAGAAGCATCCTGTACTGGAGTTTAATCGTAAAAAGAAAGTAACGATTAATTACGAAGGCGAAAATATTGTGGCTTTTGAAGGAGAACCAATTGCTGCTGCTTTGCATGCAGCTGGTATTGCAGATCTTTCAGACAGCTTTAAATTCGCGAGACCAAGAGGTCTTTTTTGTGCAATCGGTAAATGTGCTTCCTGTATAATGGAAGTAGATGGCGTTCCCAATGTGAGAACCTGTATTGAACCGGTTAGAGAGGGAATGGTAATTAGAAAGCAGTCAGCTGAAGGGCTGAATGTTGTGGAAAATGATGAGTTTCCTGACTATGAAGAAGGTGAAGTTATTGAAACTGACTTTGCAATAGTTGGTGGCGGTCCGGCTGGTTTATCAGCTGCTGTATATGCTGCCCGTTACGGAGTTAAATCACTCATTATTGAAGAGAATTTTCTCATGGGTGGTCAGCTTATTAAGCAGACTCACAAATTTTTTGGAAGTCGTTCTCATTATGCCAGTGTCAGAGGTATAGATATTGCCAATACACTGATTGATGAAGTTGAAGATAAAGGTGTAGATGTATGGACCTCATCTTCTGTTGTAGGGTATTTCCCTGATAATGTCCTGGGAGTAGTCAGGAAAGGTAAATACTGTAGAGTGAAAGCCAAAACTATACTGGTGGCAACCGGAGCTTCAGAAAAGATCATTCCTTTCCCTGGTAATGATATACCTGGTGTTTATGGTGCTGGTGCAATTCAGACTCTTATGAACGTTTATGGAATAGTACCAGGTAAAAAAGTTCTTATGGTTGGAGCAGGCAACATTGGTGTAATTGTTGCTTATCAGCTGCTGCAGGCAGGAGTTGAAGTTGTAGGTGTCTGTGAGGGGCTTCCGAGAGTAGGGGCTTATGTAGTTCACTCTGCAAAACTTAAAAGACTTGGTGTTCCTGTATATACTTCTCATACTCTATCAAAAGTGTGGGGTAATGAACGGGTTGAAGGTGCTGAGATAGTTGCTCTTGATGATAAATGGAACAAAATTCCCGGAACTGAGAAGAAGTTTGATGTAGATACAATCGGTCTGGCAGTTGGTCTGTCACCATCGGTTGAGCTTCTTGCCCAGGCAGGTGCAGCAATGACATATATTCCTGAACTCGGTGGCCACATATGTGTATATAACGAGAATATGGAAACCACAATCCCCGGCGTCTATATTGCTGGTGATATTGCTGGTATTGAAGAGGCTTCAGCAGCTATGATGGAAGGCCGTATTGCAGGACTGAGTGCTGCAGAAAAACTGGTTGGTGCTAATGAAGAGATGCTGAAAGAGAAAGAAGAGAACCTTGAAGAGCTGAAAGGGCTCAGAGAGGGACCTTTTGGTGTAAAAATCCGTGAAGGTAATGAAAAACTACTGAAGGAGGCAAAAGAGCATGGGCTGTGCTGAGAAAGGATATTTTGTTGAAGATCAGATAAAATTCCCGCCGGAAGAGAGACTTAGTAAGAAAGCTGTTGCTGTTGCAGAGTGTTGTCAGGAAATTCCCTGCAATCCCTGCGTTGAAGCCTGTCCGGTTGGTGCTATTACAATTCCGGAGAATATAAACAATACTCCGATAGTGGATTTTGATAAATGTACAGGCTGTGCTCTGTGTCTTGGTGTATGTCCGGGACTATCAATTTTCCTTGTTGACGGATCTGCTGAAGAGGGTGTGGTAACTCTTCCTTATGAACTGTTCCCACCTGATGAGAATGAAGTTGTTGATCTTCTTGACAGAAGTGGAGCCGTTGTAGGTGAAGGTACAGTAAAGAAAGTCCGCCTTATGAAAAAACATGACCGTACTCTTCTTGTATCTCTTAAGATGGAAAAGAGTCTTATGAAAATTGTCAGAGGATTCGGGAGGAAGAGATGAGCGATAAAGAATTTGTTTGTCGTTGCGAAGACGTAACCGTAGAAGATGTAAGGGAAGCAATTGACTCAGGTATAACCTGTCTTGAGGAGCTGAAAAGAGTTCTCAGAGTTGGTATGGGACCTTGTCAGGGCAGAACCTGTGGGCCGGTTCTTCAATCTATGCTGGCCAGAGCGCTGAATGTAGGGCCTGGTGAAATTTCTTCCTGGAATAAACGTCCTCCACTTAAACCTGTTGCATCTGCAGCATTCTTTAAGGAGAGCTAATATGAGTAGAAATTATGATATAGCAATAATTGGTGGCGGTATTATTGGTTTGGCTACAGGTTACTACCTGAGTCAGAATAGTGATCTGAAAATAGCAGTTATTGAGAAAAAATATATTGGTGCGGGTTCTACAGGCAGATGTATTGCGGGAATCAGGCATCAGTTTTCCACACCTGGTTCAATTAAGCTGATGAAAGAGAGTGTTTCGCTTTTCGCTGCAATGGAAGAGGAGTTCGGTTTTTCTGTAGAATTCCATCAGGGCGGTTATCTCCTGCTTGCTCATAATGAGAATCTTGCAGGGGTTTTCAGAAATAATGTGGAAATACAGCAGAGAGAAGGCGTGAATGTACGTCTTGTATCTCCTGATGAAATCCGTGAACTTTTTCCACATGTGAATATTGATGGTGTATTGCTGGGTGCATATTGTCCTGATGATGCTCAGGCATTCCCTTTTGCTGTTCTGAAAGGATACAAAAAAGGTATAACACGCAATGGTGGTGATTTTATTATCGGAAATGGCGTGAAAGAGCTGAAAAAAGATAAAAACTTTGTAATCCGTCTGGATGATGGTGAAGTTATTGAAGCTGCAAAGGTTGTTCTTGCTGCAGGTCCATGGACTGGTGAGCTGGGTTCCCAGGTTGGTCTTGATCTTCCTCTTTTCCCTGAAAGACATGAAGCACTGATTACAGAGCGTATGCCTAAGTTTCTTGATCCAATGGTAGTTGATTACAGAACAGATGGTTGCTATTTTCAACAGCTTGTTACAGGGCAGGTTATAGGATGTTACAGTCCTTATCCGGTTGTTCCGGGAATAAGAGAAGATGTCTCTTTTGAATTCATGCCTCAGCTTGCATGGAGAATGAGTCGTCTTGTTCCGGCTCTTAAAAATGCTTCTGTACTCAGACAGTGGTCAGGTAGTTATACAATGACTCCTGATGGTAATCCTATTATGGGGGAATCAGAAGTTGAGAATCTCTATATCGGGTCAGGTATGTGTGGTCATGGTTTTATGTTTGGACCGGCTATGGGTAAAAATTTGGCTAACTACATTGAACAGGGCGACTGGCTGATGGATTTCAGTGAGTTTGCTATTGACAGAGATTTCAAGAGTAGTAAAGAGACTTTAAAATAACATTTTTTCATTCCATATAACCGGAGTATGTTCTGATACTCCGGTTCAGTTTAATCAGCTTCAACTGTTCCCTGATCTTTCTCTTTCAGGTTAATTGTAAAGGTGATGGGGTGTAGATAATAATTCCTTATTGCGACTTTATACGTATCTTTCTTTACATTAATAAGCCTGAAGGTAATATCATAGTTACACAGGCATTTGCAACCAGCCTGTTCCTCTTTCTCATCTATCTGAATAGTAGCTCCCTGAGTAGTAATTTCAGATGAAACCTGTCCCGGGCAGCAGTTTAAGATTGTGTTTATATGGGTCATCTCAAGATTTCCTTTACTATCGATTCTGTAGCTCAGTAGTTGTTTGCCTGAAGGGGCTACAGCGTTTTGGGATACTCTTGAGTCGGTTCTGCATTCTGAGATTGAGTGCTGATATCCTTCTATTTCCTGCTTATTATTATCAGAAGATTTGCAGCCAGAAATTATAAGCAGGATTATTGCAGTTAATATAAGTGATACTCTTTTTATTTTTCCCATTAATCTCTCCTGTGTTTTATCTGATATTATGCTCCTTTATTATTTTAATGTGAAGGGAGCACACCGGAAAAATATCCGGTGTGCAGACCAGACTGTATGAATTGGGTTTTTTTGAACAAAACTCTATGTATTGCAGAAGCAAAAATCTATGGAGGCTTTGTTTCTGATATACATATCCTGTTACAGGCAAGCCTCATGCCGGATTCATGCCATTGTATATGAGTTGTTTTTGTACAGGAATTGAGTAATTGTCATATAAATGTTACAAATCCGGGTGTTTAGAAGAGTTCTTGAAACTATTTTTCAGAATGCCGTACTTTTTGAGCACAAAAGTATATAATGAAGAGTGAAAAATTTGAAAGGAAGATGTGAAACAATAAAACTATGTTTAAATTACCGGAAATAATTCAGGGCGGAATGGGGCTTGGAGTATCAAACTGGAAATTAGCCAGTGCAGTAGCTCAATGTGGACACATGGGAGTTGTTTCATGTACTGCAATTGATGAAATAATGATAAGGATTCTGCAACTGGGTGACATTACAGGTAATATTCGCCGCGCAATGTCAAAGTTCCCAATGCAGAGCATGATTCAGCCTATTCTTGATAAATACTTCATTCCAGGTGGCAAATCCGAGGAAGAGCCTTTTAAAACAAAATCTCTTCCAGAGCATGATATGGATAGTGATACTGAAAAGCTGCTTATGGTCAGTAATTTTGTAGAAGTTTTTCTGGCAAAAGAAAATCATGATGGAATAGTTGGAGTGAATTATCTGGAAAAAGTTCAGATTCCTACTCTGCCTTCTCTTTTTGGTGCAATACTTGCCGGAGTTAACTGCATACTTATGGGAGCAGGAATTCCTATTGCGATACCAGGCATTCTGGATAAGCTGGCTAATTGGGAATCAACTGAATTAAAACTTAATGTAGCAGATAAAACAGATGATCAGGAATTTCTGATGAAGTTTAATCCTGCAGTTTATAAAGAAGAGTGTAATATCGAATTAACAAGACCGGCATTTCTGGGAATTGTTTCTTCAGATATTATTGCCAGAACCCTGATGAGAAAATCTACCGGGGAAGTAGATGGTTTTATTATTGAAAATCATCATGCTGGTGGGCATAATGCACCTCCAAGAAGACAGAAAGGCGGGGATGCGAACTGTTACAGTGAAAAAGATGTACCTGACCTTTCAAGGATAAAAGCACTTGGTAAGCCTTTCTGGCTGGCAGGAGGCTATGCAAATCCTGAGAAGTATAAATCTGCGATTTCGGATGGAGCTTCAGGAGTCCAGCTGGGTACGCCTTTTGCTTTTTGCAGAGAATCCGGATTAATAGATGAAATTAAAAATAAAGTCATTACAGCATCACTAAGTAAAAAAGTGGATGTTAAAACCGACTTTTCAGCATCCCCTACAAGTTACCCGTTTAAGTTACTTGTAAATGAGGATTTTGTTAATCAGCCTGAAACTGGTGAAAGAAGAAGAGTTTGTGATCTTGGATATTTGAGGCAGGCTTATAGCAAAAGTGATGGCTCTCTTGGTTATAGATGCCCGGCCGAAACAGAATCTGTATATTGCTCAAAAGGTGGAGATATTGAACAAACCATTGATAAGAAGTGCCTGTGTAATGGATTGTTAGCTACAATAGGCCTGGGGCAGTATAGAAAGAATGATGTTGAGAATCCTATTATGACAGTGGGAGATGATTTTAGTGACGTTAACGCTCTTGTTAAGCCTGAATCACTTGATTATTCAGCAGCAGATGTGATCAAATATGTGCTGGATGAAGGTAAGACAGATTAACTTATAATTTTATTGTAGTATTTTCAGAATATACAGATGGAATTGCAGGGATATTCATCTGAAATTTCCGTGCCTTTCTGATATACTCAACTATAATAATTAAAACAGGATTAAATCAAAATGGAGCAACTAATGCAATTTGAAGACAATGTTACAATACTCTGGGATATAGAAAATGTTACTCCTAAATCGGATTCTCTATTTGTTGAAGGATTAATAGAGTTTGCTGAAGAGAATGGTAAACTTGCATTCCAGAGTGCCTATGGTGACTGGAATAAGACAAACCTGAGGAAAATAGCAGATATACTTGCAGATAAGGGCTTTGAGCTTATACATGTGCCCCGATCCAAAAAGAACAGTGCAGATATATCCCTTATTACTCATGCTACTGAAATGATATTTCAGTATCCTCATATTAACAGATATATTCTGTTAACCGGAGATGCAGATTTCAGACCACTCCTGTTAACGCTAAGGAAACATGGCAAAGATATTCTGATTATATGTGATTCCAATAATGCATCAGAAGATCTGCTGTCACTTGCAGACGAATTTGTAGATTATAGAAACCTCATGACTGATACGGAAGTTGATGATGTTTTTTATCACGATTATGAACCGCCTCAGGAGAGTGTGGGTGCTGTTAACCGGGAAACGGCATTTAAGCTGCTGGTTGAATCAATAAAGTTGATGGACAGGGAGAAGAAGATACCCACTCCCGGCTCAGTTAAGGTGCGTATGAAGCTCCTTAATGAGAATTTTAATGAAACTATGTTGGGCTATAAGCAGTGGAAACACTTCATTAATGATGCTATGGCAGCCGGGTATATTAAAAAACATGAAAATGAAAATGGTATCACTCTTACTCTGGCATCAAGAGTTAACAGAGAGATTTCAGATCAGGACGCACCTGAAATTGTAGTGTTGCTTCTTCAGGTTATAAAAGAACTTGACGGGAAACGCCGCTGGGTGAATTTCTCAAGAGTCAGTGAAAAACTGATTGAGAAAAGTATCGATATAAAAAGTTTTGGTTACAGTAAGTTGAAAAAACTTATAATAGATGCTGAAAAACGTCACCTGGTTGAAACAAAGAACGATAGTATGAAGTGGTATGTGAAACTTTACTGAGATTAAAATAGATTAAAAAGGACAGGTGGGGGAACCTGTCCTTTTCTCAAATTATTATTAATTGGAGAGACCCTTTCGGGGTACTCGTTGGAGACATAATTAAGAGTTCAGAGCAGAATGATTTCATATCTTCTCCTCACTGCTGTCATAATGTTCAGGTTCTTCTGATACATCCTGATTGCTTTCCGTTTCTTCAGAGTAACTGTATACATCATCTGAAGGCCTTCTGTTTCTCAGAATCAGAGCCAGACCGGCACCAATAACAAGTAAAGGTATCAGGAAGGTTGATAAGGTATCTGTCAGCCACCACATAATATTGTCTATTAAATTCAGACTATTGAGCAGAAACAGAGTTCCCAGTGCTACAAGAATTATTCCGGTAACAAGAGCTCCCTGATGACTGCCTGATTTCTGACGATCATATGAACTGGTTGAATCTTCAGCATCTGTATTATAATCTGCTGTATGCCTCTCTTCAGGCATTACTATCCAGCATACTATGTAACTGATAAGTCCTATTCCTTTCAAAAAGAACAGAATTACAAAGAAGATTCTTACAATAACAGGATCAATAGCAAAATAGTTTGCCAGGCCCCCACATACTCCACCAATCAGTTTCTCTTTTCTGCTTCTAAAGAGTCTTTTCATTTTGCCTCCTTTTGCATCTTGATAATACTGATTTAACGCTTTGTAACATGTCGGGGTTCCCGTTTAATATTTTCTATGCATAATCTATGAGATTCTGCCACATCATGTCTTCTTTATCGTCTTCAGGATATTCTGTAGGCTTCTCAACATACTCTGCTTCTCTCAGGCCTCTTAAGAAGCCTTTCGCAACATTTGGAAACAGTTCAAGAAGTAGCTCTTCCTTTTCATTAACAGCAAGCATTGTATCTCCAAGATCAAACAGCATTTCGTTGGTCTGTGGAGTATAATCTTCTGTACTGTAAGGTATTTCTGATGGATTACCAGTTATTTTAGCTCTGAAATCCTGGTTAATTGGAAGTGGAGTCTTACCGTAACTACCTTTAACAAGATTCACGAACTGTGTTGAATTGTTAGTATATACAGGTTTTTCTTTGTTGATATCGATAACGCAGTTAACTGCCTGTACCCCTACAATCTGACTTGAAGGTGTAACCAGAGGAGGGGAGCCGGCATCCCATCTTACTTTAGGAACCATTTTGAGAACATCATCAAAAAGGTGACCAAGCTTAAGTGCTTCCAGCTGTGACAGCATATTTGTGTACATGCCACCAGGAATCTGCGCAACTCTTACCGCTTCATTTGGTGCAGGAAAGTTAAAGTATGCTTCAATAGCCTGGGTTAGTTCGGTAAGTTTGTCGTAATCTCCCTTCTGTGCAGCTTCAATTGAAGCATCAAAGAGAGAATCAACCTCTGCAGGCAGTTCGTCTTCAGCTATATTAAACTGTTTGGGGAAACTATCTTTATATTTATCAAAATCTGCAAGTTCTTTTCTTATATTGTAGAGTTCTTTGTTAATAGATGCGATTCTTTCCCTGTTTACACCTGTTTCTATACCAAGTTTTGAACATAGAATGTCTATAAGTTCATAAGCAGGTGCTGCAGGACCCTCAGCAAAGTTCCAGATTACAGTGTCAAGGATATCCACACCATTAATAACTGCTGCAAAAGCAGAAGCAAGGCCGTATCCCGGGGTACAGTGTGAATGAAAGTCGATTGGTTTTGAAACGTTCTGTTTAAGCTCTCTTATCAGTTCAGCTGTTTTGGCTGGAGTAATAAGACCTGCCATATCTTTAATTGATATTATATCGGCACCCATCTTTTCAAGCTCAATGGCTTTGTTAACGAAGTATTTGATATTAAATACTTCTTTAGGAACAGGCTTGAAGTTCAGAAGTGCTTTGAGTTTATCACCAAATGTCCATTTAGGATCAACTGTATAGCATACAGCACAATCAGCCATGCCACCATTGTTGTGTACTATATCTATTGTTGACTGCAGGTTATCAAGATCATTAAGAGCATCAAAAATTCTCATGATATCTATGCCTGACTGAACTGCATTTCTGCAGAAGCCTTCGATAACTGAATCAGGATAAGGATTATAACCAAAGAGATTACGGCCTCTTGACAGTGCAGTAAGCTTGGATTTGCCATCTATAGCTGCTTTAATTGTTTCAAGTCTTGTCCATGGATTCTCTTTAAGATATCTCATTACTGAATCGGGAACAGCTCCGCCCCAGACTTCCATTGCGTAGAAACCCGCTTCTTTGAAATCAGGTAAAACTCTATCTACCTGCTCCTGAGTCATTCTTGTTGCAAATTGGGATTGCTGACCGTCCCTGAGCGTGAGATCTCTGATTTTAAGCTCTCTTTTCATTTGACCTCCTTTTGTAATACCTGGTATGGATAAAAAAATATCTATACTTCGGAATCAACAATATTTTAAAAATCAAGATAACATGAAATTAAGGGGATTACAATAAAAAAAGTTGTTGCAATTAACATTGAATAAGTATAAAATTATCGACTTTAACACTACTGACAGGAGAAACAATGAGAAGGTTATTAATTGTTGTGCTTTTAATAGCACTGTCTGCTTTGCAGGCAGCCGCATCCAGTCTGAGTTACGGACTGGAATACCGATCCCGCTACATATGGAGAGGCCTCGATTTTTACAGAAATAACAGGGCAGCAGTGCAGGGATATGTTAAGTATAGTTTTGCTGAAGGTTTCGGTGTGAAATTATTTGGAAGTTTTGCTACTGAAGACAGAGGAGCTCTGAAAGATCTGGAGGAGATTGACCTGATTCTGAGTTATAGTCGTAAAGTTGGTGACGTTGTACTTAGTCTGGGGTTTTCAAATTACGGATTCTATTTCAGAGATAAATTCGATTTTGACAGGGACAATTCCCAGGAGTTCAATGCCGGGGTCTCTTTTACCTCGCTGCCTTTGAGTCCTGCTGTAACTTTATACTGGCATGCAGGATTTAAAAGATGGTTTTATATCGAATTATCTGTGGGGCAGAAGATATATGAAGCAGGGAAGGTAAGACTGGATCTTTCAGGAGATCTTGGATACGACGGTAAGCAGAACGTATCTGAAGCAGGATTCACTAATGCGGGAGTGACTCTTAGATGCTCTGTTAAGGTTTCCGGGAAGTTTAAAATCAGCCCATATATAAGATATGTAAGAATATTTAAAAGAGAAGTCAATCCTTCAGAAAATGAGATGGTTCTGGGATTGAAATTTGATATTTAGAGTTTTTTAAACTGATATACACGGAGTGCCTTTCACGGCACTCCGTTGTTGATACTATTTAAAGTGAGATTTTTAAACCCATATAAAATCCTGCATAGGATGGGTTGATTTCGTGTTTAATAGGAGTGCCTGAGTGAATATCCGGTGCTCTTTCAAGTACCAGCTGTCTCTCTTCACCTGCTATCTGATCAAAAGGCATTATTTCCCATCTATAGGATTTCTTCTGTACAAGATGGTATTCCAGGCCTACGAATAGGGCTGTTTTAAGAGATAGTCTCTTTTCCAGTTCAAAACCTATGTGCCCTCCAAGAGCAACTGAAGATTTGTTTATTCTCAGAGGTAGTACAAACCAGTCTACAAGATATTCAGTATCTGTCTCAATTGCATCGGCAAATCCGATTGCAGAGCGCAGGTCGCTTTTTATTATCATGCAGGTGACTCCGGCTTTTACTGAAATACTCATGCTTGGTGATATTGGAGTGTTGTAGTTTAGTGATAAAGCAATTGGAATTTTGTGGAAACTGTTTTTTGTGTCTGATTTCCAGCGTCTTAGATTTGTTGTGAATTTATCTCCATCGTTCCACTCTCCATTCAGGATATAACTGGAATCTATTTTTGGAGAAGGAGCCATATAGGTTGCTGCAAGAGTAAGGCTTAAGGAATTGGTAAGAGAAAATTCCAATCCTGCTTTAATGTTTATTACTGAACTGTATGATGTGCTTATTGCTCCGCCTTCGTCAAGATTTACTATTTCTGATCTGGCTTCCCATCCATATGAAGCTGTATCTTTTTTTATGGAGGTTCCTCCTCCAATAGCCAGAAAAAAGCGTGTCTTGCCTGCATGAAGAGCAGGGGTAATAAATAATAAAATCAGTGTTACTGCCAGAATGTTGATTCTTTTCAATTTAGCCTCCGTAATATCTTTGTATAAGGTTAAACCGGCAGAGCAGGTTTTCTGCCGGTTCTATATCTTTGTTTTATAAGTGTTTATTTCTTTTTACTGAAGCTTCCGGTGCTTCCACTTGAACCAACTGAGTTAGCTCCATTACCGGGGCCTCCGCTACTAAAGCCGCTGCCTGAGTTGCTATTTATGAAAGGACTACTCTGATGTTCACTTCTTCCTCTTGTTAATCTTCTCTTCTGGAATTCTGTTATTGTTCTTGAAGACAGATTCAGGGATGGACAGACAACAGCGTTCTTCCTGCTGGAGTAGAATACAGGGTGCTTTTTTCTTGCTGACCACAGTTTATCAGGATTCCAGTCAATTTTTGTGGCTTTCGGAGCTTTTGTGGATAGCCCTTTTCCAAAGGGTAGTGTCTTTTTATTTCTTACTTTAAAGAGCTCAGGGTTACTCTGTCTTAACTGGCTGCCGGAAACTTTCAGTGGTTCGAGAGCTTTAATACTCCTGTCTTTAAAGAAACTGCCTCTGCTGTTATCTGCAGGAGCTATTTTTCTTATGGAACTGTGTTTTGTAATTGCGCTCTTTCCAAGGGTTTTATGGATATATCTTGTGTATGAGCCATCCAGTTTTTTAAATATCTGCTTGATATTTGATGGGATTCTGGCCAGATATGGTCTTTCAAGATATACTCCGTATTTTTTGTAATAACAGTCGGCCCAGTAACTTCTTCCTTTGTTTCTGTAGATCATATAGAGATCGTAGCCACCGTAACATCTCTGCATCCAGTAGGTAAAGTTGGAGAAGTAATATGGAGATTGATCATGCTGGAAAAGAGGACCAAAAATATCGTTCCCTGAAAATTCAGCCATATAGTAAGCACTTCCTACAATTCCGCCGGAGAAAGCATCGCCAGGTACCCATGTCCATCCATGATTTTTCATAAAGACCCAGGTTCCAAGATGAGCTGGTGCCCATCCCCAGGGTTGTGATGGAACCAGAAACAGTTCTCCGTTAATTTCTGTATATGATGCGTGGAGAAAAGGCCTTTTGCTGTATGCAAAGGTTTCGTTATAAGGTTTCCATACATATCCGAAGAGATCGTTATATATCCACTCTCCATATCTGGTGGACCATTTTTCCGCCCAGTTTATGATTCCTTTACTGTATCTTGAGATTTTTTTAGGAACTTTACTTTTACCATGATGGAGAGCTTTGAAATTCCTGTTTATATCTTCATTCCAAAGGCGGAAATCTTTATTAACAGGAGCAGTTTCATTAATATTGTGATTGCCGGTAATGATATAGCTTTTTCCTTTTTTTAGGGATTCCTGCTTGAATTTTTTTATAGATGGGCCGAAGAGTACCCCTGGTTTTCCTCTGAAAACAGAAGTAAGAGTGTTGTTATCTTTGTCAAGAGATATCTGAGCCACTATGTTTTTATCAAAACGTATTGAAGCGGTAGGTGTTATTAACTGTATCATTTCGCTGTTATATACCTGAGTCATGCAGTAGACCTTGCCTTTCAAAAGTTCCAGAGTTGTTATTTTCCAGTCTGTAGTAAGGGAGTTGGCTACTACAGTTGTGATCTTCAGAGTGGTGTTTCTGCCGAGTCTTATGATTGTGCCGTTGTCAAACTGAATTTCGCAGCGATTTGAATCGTTTGTTGAAATTTTGTCTCCAGGAACCAGAGGCAGGTTGATAACTGCTTTATCAACTCTTCCATCGAGTCTGAGAACAGTTGCTTCTTTGTCAAGATATGAGATGTGTCCGTAAGCAGGATACTCTTTACTCATAAGAAAAATTGATGAAACAATCATCAATATTACCAATATACTTAGTTTTTTCATTAAGCCTCCTTATCAATTCCTTTACGAAGCAAGAGTGGTGCCAGACTACTGTTAGTAAATTGTATTTATTAAGTGACACAAGTTAATATTTATGTGCCACCTCTTGAATTTGCAGTAAAATCGGTATACAATAGTGCCTTAAAGGACGGAGAGGTGTCTGAGTGGTTGAAAGAGCACGCTTGGAAAGCGTGTGTGCCGGTGACGGTACCGTGGGTTCGAATCCCACCTTCTCCGTGTTTTAGTCATGGATTTTGGATTAATAAGCGTAAAAAGCAATATTTGGTCCAGGAGCCTGACAATACAGGCGTGTGAACCTTGTCAGGACCGAAAGGTAGCAGCAATAAGCAATGCTCTGTATGTGTTCGGGATTTCCTGGGCCTTTATTTTCAAATCAATAATAATAAGGGTAACATAATCCAATGTATCTCGCATTAGCAAGAAAATACAGACCACAGCAGTTCAGTCAGCTAATTGGACAACCTCACATAACCAGAACATTGCAGAATGCAATTTCGATGAATAAGTTATATCCCGCTCTGATTTTTTCAGGAATGAAAGGAGTCGGTAAAACTTCTGCTTCCAGATTGCTGGCAAAAGCTCTGAATTGTGAGAAAGGTGTTGTAACTGAACCATGTAATGAATGTCAGACCTGTGTCGAAATAACAAACGACAATTCTACTGATTATATAGAGATTGACGGTGCTTCAAATAATGGTGTTGAAGAAGTTCGCAGTCTCAGGGAAACTGTAAAATACAAACCTATAAAGAACAGGTTTCGGGTAGTTGTTATAGACGAAGTTCATATGCTGTCAAATTCAGCATGGAATGCTCTGTTGAAGACTATTGAAGAACCACCTGAGCATACCTACTTTATAATGGCAACTACAGATTTTCATAAGATACCTGCTACCATTGTATCCAGGTGTCAGCAGTTTGAATTTAAAAGAATTCCCCAGGAGATTATCTCATCTCTTCTTGGAGAGATCTGCAGCCGTGAAGGAGTTAAAGTTTCAGATTATTCCCTTAAGCTGATCTCCAGAGCAGCAGATGGTAGTCTTAGGGATGCAAAAAAAATTCTTGATCAGGCAATTGCCATTTCAAGTGGTGATATAAGTGATGATGAAGTCGTCGATATTCTTGGCGTTATAGAAGAAGAGATATTTATAAATCTTATAAGAGGAATTTTCTCAAAAGACAGAAAATCGATCCTTGAAGCAGTTAATGACCTGGCGGAAAGAGGAGTTGATCTCAGATTTTTCTATACAGAATTTCTTAAATTTATCAGAAATCTGATTATTTTTAAAACTGTTGGTGATGATGGTGCTCTTCATGGTCTGAATCCTGAAAACTTTCCTCTGCTCAGAGAGATTCTGGAGCCTGTGGGAGATGTTGATCTGCTTAGATACTTTAATGCAGCCAAAGAGCATGAAGTTTCTATGCGTACAACTTCCAACCCAAGGATAATACTTGAGTTTCTGTTACTTAAATTATCATATTTCCCTTTTATAAGAGATATTGAAGATGTAATAAAAAAGGCTGGAACAGGTGGGAGTCTGCCCAGTGTGACCCGGGAAATGCCTCCTGCTACACCACGACCTCAGATTAACAATGCTCCTCCACCAGTTGAGCAGCGTTCATCTAACAATTATGAAAGATCGGGCAGACCTCCGGTTGAAGAACCTCCGGCGGCACCACGTCCGGTTGCCGGACCGGTTAATCTTTCACCTGAAGAGCTGAAGAATAAACTGGTAGGTGTCTTTGGTGAAGATAACCCGAGACTTGCAAATCTTGTAGGTGAAGCTCAGTTCAGAGTAGAAGGAAACACAGTAGTGTTTGCTTTTCATTCATCTTATAGTGCAGGGGAGAGGTTGATTGAAGAGAATCGTGCATTTATTACTTCTACTGTAAGCAGGGTGCTTGGGCGCCGGATTGAGATTGCAGTTGATATTAATGAAGAGCGTGACAGAAAAAAAGATGAAGACAGGGTCAAAAGTATTCAGGCTGACCCTAAAATTAATAGCCTTCTTGATAAATTGAAAGGCAAAATGGTATCCATAGAGAATATTGGAGGAAATGATGGCTAAAGTACCAAATATGAATCAGATGATGAAGATGGCCCAGAATATGGCTAAAAAAATGGAAGACCAGATGGCAAACCTCGAAGTGGAAGGAAATGCCGGTGGTGGAATGGTTAAAGTGAAAATGAATGGTCACAAATCTATACTTTCAATGGAAATATCAAAAGATGTGGTAGATCCTGAAGATATAGAAATGCTGCAGGATCTTGTTATTGCCGCAGTCAATGATGCCCAGGCTAAAGTTGATGAAGAGATGAAGGGTGAAATGGGTGGAATGATTCCTGGTGGTGGCCTTCCCGGTATGCCTGGCGGATTCCCTTTTTAGAAAGTAAACCGATTAAAAAATGTATAACTACTCTCCTCCGGTTGAAAAGCTAATCGATGAACTGAAAAAACTGCCTGGAATAGGGAGGAAATCTGCTCAGAGGATATGCTTTTCCATTCTGAGGAAAGGTAGCAAAAATGCAGCAGAGCTGGCTGAAGCGATTGTAAGGGTTACTGCAGACACAGATTTCTGTTCAGTATGTAACCAGATTTCTGTTCAGGACCCTTGCGAAATATGTGAAGATTCAGGAAGGGATGGGGCTAAAATCTGTGTTGTAGAGGAGCCTTTTAATATTTATGCTATAGAGAATACAGGTCTTTATAGTGGTAAATATCATGTGCTCCACGGGAATTTATCTCCTGTCAGGGGAATTGGGCCGGATGAACTTAAAATAGATGGATTGATTTCAAGAGTTTCCTCTGGTGATGTGGAGGAGGTCATTCTTGCGACAAGTCCTACAACAGAGGGGAATGCCACAGCTCATTATATTGCTGAAATTCTAAGAATTTATAATGTTAAAATAACAAGGGTTGCTCTCGGTTTACCAGTAGGTGCGGATCTCGATTATGTAGATTCTGTAACAATTGCACGCTCTCTGGAGGGGCGTGTCAATGTGTAATATATTTGCAGTTGCTTCCAATTTTTTTTTAAGATACAATGTGAAGGTTATGAAAATTAGCAGCAGTATTCCGTTTAAACTTCACGCTGAGGGATACAAAACTGAAATAATACGGGGACTCCGAACTAACTAAAATGCAGGAAAACTTTGTAATTTATAATGAAGAGTACGTTCTGATTAAAGGCGTGCTGGGTGAGCTTAAGCGAAATACAAAGGCTCAGACAGTTTTTATTACTGATTCTGAAGGCCACTGTATTGCTTCTACGGGAGATATGGATGACTCATATCTGAATTCTGTATCTTCTCTCATAGCAGGAAGTATTGCGGCTGTAAATGGAATAGCCAAAATGCTTGATATAGACGATTTTGCAAGTGTACTTGCAGAATCCGGTGATAAAAGTATACATGTCTCTCTTATTAATGAGAGAGTGATGCTTGTTGTGGTGTTTGATTCTTCCTCAAACCTTGGACTTGTAAGATTCAGAGTCAAGAGTGCACTTGGAGAATTACAGCAGATTTTTGTTACGATAAACGAGAAGCTTGATGCAAATGTATTTGAACCTGAAGAAGCTCCGTTTGAAGGCGTAACTGACGAAGATATAGATGAAATTTTTGGAGATTGAAATTGTCTTTTCTAAACTATTCAACAAGAGAGATAAATTTTAAAATAGTCTACTATGGGCCAGGACTCAGTGGAAAGACTACGAACATTAAGCACATATATGAAAAGATAAAATCTGAAAACAAAGGGCGGATGGTTAGTCTTGCAACTGAAACGGAGAGAACGCTCTTTTTCGATTTTTTTCCTCTTGATCTGGGAACAATTAAAGGATATAAGGTTAAATTCCACCTCTATACCGTACCTGGTCAGATATACTACAGCAGCTCAAGAAAGCTGATACTAAAAGGTGTAGATGGACTTGTATTTGTTGCAGATTCCCAGAGAGAAAGGTTTGAAGCAAACCTTGAAAGCATAGAAGATATGCTTGATAATCTTGAAGATTATAATATAGATTTCAAAAATCTTCCTTATGTTCTTCAGTTAAATAAGAGAGATCTGCCTAATATAACGCCGGCTAACGAACTTATCAGTGCACTAAGAAAAAAAGATGAGCCTGTCGTTGAAGCTGTCTCGCTGAAGGGCCAGGGGGTTGTTGAAACCTTAAAAAGTATTTCAAAATTGGTCATGATTGACATCAAGAGGAAATTAAAATGAATGCAGGGACAGTTATTGAAAAAATCTTCAGAAATCATTCTGAAGAGGAAATTGCGCCAGGTAAGATTGTATGGATCGATCTGGATGTAGTTAGTGCTCGGGACTTTGCAGGTCCTAATGTTGTAAAAAATTTCGAAAAACATTACAAAGATGAACCGGTTTTTGATAAGTCAAAAATCTTTTTCACCTTCGACCTTACAGTACCTCCCAAAACAATTCAGTATGCGAACAACCAGCAGATATGTCGTGAGTTTGCGAAGAAACAGGGGATCAAGGTTTACGATGTTGATAGTGGAATTGGTACTCACCGGATGATGGAGGAAGGAATTGCTCTTCCAGGCACCATTGTCGTCGGAACAGACAGTCACATGAATATTCTGGGGGCTGTAAACTGTTTCGGACAGGGTATGGGAGATGTGGATATAGCTTTTGGTTATAAACACGGACGAACCTGGTTTGAAGTGCCTGAAACAGTGAAGGTTAACATCAAGGGTGGTGAAGGCAGAAAATTCAGTGCCAAGGATCTTACACTTGCTGTACTTAAAGAACTCAAAACAGATACTATTCTTGGAAAGGCTGTGGAGTTTTATGGTGAAGCTATCGAAGCACTGGATCTTCCAGGCAGAACGACTCTGCTCAGTATGATTACTGAAATGGGTGGTATAGTAGGTTTTATTCCTTTTAACAGTAGAACCGAAGAAGAAATTAAAAAGCTCAACGGCCTGAGTGAAATGCCCGAAGAGATTAAAGCTGATGAAGGCGCCAGTTACTGTAATGTGGTGGATGTTGATATCAGTAATATCGGTGGTATGGTGGCACTTCCTCCGTATCCGCATAATGTTGAGAATATATCAGAACTTAAAGATAAAGTAGCAGTTAATTTTGGATTCATAGGTAGCTGTACAAACGGACGTCTGGAAGATATTGAGGCTGCATGGAAAATTCTTAATGGTAAAAAGATTGCTCCCGGAGTCAGGCTGGCAATAGTACCCGCCACAAAAGAAGTCTATAAAGAAGCTATGGCAAAAGGGTATCTGCAGGATCTTCTTGATGCTGGTGCTATTATTTCAAACCCCGGATGTGGTGGATGTGCTCAGGGTCATATCGGTATGACCGGTAAGAACGAGGTAATGGTTTCAACAGGTAACAGAAACTTCCCTGGTAAACAGGGGGATGGAAATAACTATCTGGTGTCACCTGAAGTAGTAGCCTATTCAGTTCTTAACGGATATCTTTCAGACAGGGAGTATTAATATGAGCAAATATACATTTAAAGGAAGAGTCTGGGTTCTAACTGATTCTGAGGACAGACTTATACCTGACATAGATACAGATCAGATTTTTCACAATGCATATCTTCACATTACCGATATTAATGAGATGGGGCAGTATGCCTTTGATAATCTTGAAGGATGGGAAGATTTCGCAAAAAAAGCTGAAGAAGGTGATATGATAATTGCAGGTAGCAATTTTGGCGCAGGCTCATCAAGACAACATGCTGTGGATTGTTTTACAGCTCTGGGTGTCAAACTCATCATTGCTGAGTCTTATGGTGCTATTTACAAAAGAAATGCTATCAATTCAGGATTCCCTATTCTTACTGCATCAGAAATGGAGAAATTTGTTGCTGATGGAATTGTAAAAAATGGTGACACAATTGCTGTTGATCTGCTTGCAGGAGAATTAAGAGTCGACGGCAGAGATGAGGTTATCAGAATAGAGCCATTCTCAGTTGTTCAGAAGGACATTTACGAGAAGGGAAGCCTCTTCAGTATATAGTCAAATTTTAAAAACTATTGACATTATCGGGGATTTACGGTAAATTATTGCAATTGAGGAAGCATAACTGAAGGGCATTTTATTGCTCACTGGAAGTGTTTTTTCGGGATTGTGCATTTTATGTGAATCCCCTGGACAGGCGCGTAACTCAGTTGGTTAGAGTGCTATCTTGACATGGTAGAAGTCGGCGGTTCGAGTCCGCCCGTGCCTATTGTGATATCAATGAAATTAGATAAAAAAACAGTACTACTTAAGGTTGATGGTGAGTTAAGGGATATTTCCGCTGATTACAGCAGTGCTGAATCTGTAGAACAGCTTACCGCTTCTGCACCGGAAGCCCTTGAAGTTTTTCGTCACTCCTGTGCCCATCTGATGGCTCAGGCGGTAATGGAACTCTATCCCGAAGCTCAGTATGGTGTTGGTCCTGCTCTTGATAATGGATTTTATTACGACTTCTTTGTAGAAAAACCCTTTACAGCAGAAGATGTTGAAAACATTACCAAAAAGATGAAGTTTCTTATTAAGAAAAACATCAAAATAGAGAAGGAAGTTCTCAAAAAGAAGGAAGCTGTTGATATGTTCCGTAATATGGGGCAGCATCTGAAAGCTGAACTGATTGATGAGAAAGTTGAAGATGATGAAGTAACTCTGTACAGACAGGGTGATTTTGTCGATTTCTGTCGTGGGCCACATTTACCTGCAACGGGACATCTCAAGCACTTCAAACTTCAGAGTGTAGCAGCAGCTTACTGGAAAGGTGATGAGAACAATCACTCAATGCAGAGAGTTTATGGCGTTGTCTTCCCGGATGCTGAGCAGTTGAACGCACATCTGAAATTTCTTAAGGAAGCTAAAGAAAGAGACCATAGAAAAATCGGTAAAGAACAGGATCTTTTTTCTATTCAGAATGAAACCGGTCAGGGACTTGTTCTATGGCATCCGAAAGGAAGTATAATAAGACATGAAGTAGAAAAATACTGGAAAGAGGAACACATTAAGGGCGGATACGACCTTCTGTATACACCCCATATTGCAAAGATGGATCTTTGGGATATCAGCGGACACAGCGGATTCTATAAAGATGATATGTACACTCCAATTGACGTGGACGATCAGGAATATCAGCTTAAACCGATGAATTGCCCATTCCATATTATGGTGTATAAGGAAGGCAGAAAGAGTTACAGAGATCTGCCTCTGAAATGGGCTGAACTTGGAACTGTTTATCGCTATGAAAAGAGTGGAGCTCTGCATGGCCTGTTCCGGGTAAGAGGTTTTACTCAGGATGATGCTCATCTGTTCTGTACTGAAGAGCAGCTGAATGATGAAGTGGAAACTCTGATTAAATTCAGCCTTGATATTCTTAATACATTTGGCTTTAAAAACTTTGATGTATATCTTTCAACTCAGCCTGAAAAATATGTAGGCGAGCAGAAAGACTGGGATAATGCTACAAATGCTCTGAAATGTGCTCTGGAAAAATTAGGTGTAAAATATAGTGTTGATCCCGGGGAAGGCGTTTTCTACGGCCCCAAGATTGATATTAAGGTTAAAGATACTCTGGGAAGAGCATGGCAGTGTACTACTATACAGGCAGATTTTAATCTTCCAAAGAGATTTGATCTTAAATATATTGATAGTGATGGCAGTGAAAAACGACCAATAATGATTCACCGCGCACTTCTGGGATCTCTTGAGAGATTCTTTGGGATTCTGATCGAGAACTATGCAGGATTCTTTCCTCTATGGCTGTCTCCTGTTCAGGTATCAATACTTCAGGTAACTGACAGAAATGCTGATTATGCAGAGAAAATCTGCAGCAGAATGAAAGAGAGTGGCTTAAGAGTAGAGCTTGACAACCGTAATGAAGGTGTTGGCAGAAAGATTCGTGATGCAGAGGTAAGTAAAGTTCCTTTCATTGTCATTATCGGGGATGAAGAGGAGAAGGCAGGAAATCTGTCATACAGAATTCATAAGAAAGGCGATCAGGGATCTGTTGATACTGACACTTTTATAGAAGGAGTAAATAAATTAATGAGGGAGAGAAGATCATCATATGAGTTATAAGGGACGTATGCCCAGGGCCAAAAAAAGACCGCACAGAATCAATGAGGAAATAAACGCTAAAGAAGTACGCCTTATTGATGAAAACAAGGAACAGGTTGGTATTGTTCCGACTCGTAGAGCGTTGGATATTGCAGAAAGTAAGGAGCTGGATCTTGTAGAGATTTCACCTAATGCGAATCCTCCTGTATGCAGGATTCTTGATTATGGAAAATATCTCTATTCTATACAGAAGAAAGCACATGAAGCTCAGAAACAGCAGAAAAAGGTGCACATCAAAGAGATCAAGTTCACTCCGGCGATCGGTGATCACGATATAGAAGTAAAACTCAAGAAAATTAAACAGTTTCTTGAGGGTGGAAATAAAGTTAAAGTTACTATCTGGCTGAGAGGACGACAGAAACGTAAACCGGAAATGTTGGCGCAGATGACAGATAAGATAATGGAAATGCTGAAAGAGATCTCAGAAATAGAGATGCAGCCCAAAAGAGAAAGATGGAACTGCTACATTTTAATCGGACAAAAAAAAGGAGGAACTGATGCCAAAACTCAAGACTCATAGAGGGGCTAAAAAAAGGTTCAGATTTACCGGAAGTGGTAAAATCAGAAGAAATAAAGCTTTTGCATCACATATTCTTACAAAGAAGAACCAGAAGAGAAAGAGAAATCTTAGACAGTCAACTATTCTTGTTAAAGAAGAAGTTAAAAGAATTAAAGATTTACTACCTTACTCATAATTTTAGCGACCCGGGAGGTAAGAAATGCCAAGAGTACGTAGAGGTAACAAAAAGTTACTAAGAAGAAAGAAGATTCTTAAATTAGCTAAAGGTTTTTTTGGAACCAAAAAAAGCAACTACAGAACCGCTAAGGAAGCTGTAGAAAAAGCACTTTGTTACGCATATCGTGACAGAAGAAATAAGAAAAGAGATTTCCGCAGACTTTGGAATGTAAGAATTAATTCTGCAGTTAGAGTTTACGGTCTTAACTACTCCGGTTTCATCGGTGGTCTTAAGAAACTCAATATTGAGCTCAACAGAAAGGTTCTGGCGAATCTGGCAGCAACTGAACCTGAAGTGTTCAAAAGCATCGTTGAGCAGGTTAAAGCAGCTAATTAATCTTCTTATACCCGGAGCTGTTCATCAGCTCCGGTATAATTTTTTCATCACACAATTTCAATTTTTTTAAATCTCCTCCAAATACTTAACAAATGTATCTTCTTTATGGTATATTAAGCTAATACGGATAGTTTTGTTTAATTACACATAAGGAGATTTTGGAATGAATATTGAAGATCTGTCCAGATTAGAAATAAAGATAAATAATTTGGTGGGAAACATAAAGGAACTCAGAGATGAGAACTCCAGACTTAAAATGAAACTCGAAGATGCCAATAAAGAAACAACTGAATTGGATAGAGAAAGAAGCGAGATCAAAAATAAAGTAACATCTCTTATAGAACTGATAGAATCTGTTGAAACACCGGTAAACAACAGTAACATATGAGCAAAACCATTGAAGTTCAGTTACTGGGGAAGAGTTTCAACTTTAACTTACCTGAAGATCTGAAACCTGAAGAGTTCCTGGAAATTATCAATTATGTCCAGAACAAACTGCACCTGATTAGATCAGGAACTGTTGACCTTGACTTTTACAAGCTGGCTCTTTTAACCTCTGTTAATATAGCAGAGGAGCTTTTTACTTTAAAAAAAGAGTATAGAAATATCCACAGTATCCTTGACAAAATCGACAGTGCAGTAACTCCGGTTATTACTGATTCATCTGAAGCAGATGATGAGAAATTTCCTATTAATTTTTCATCATAAATTTATGGAGGAGAAATAATGAGTGACGTTTTAATATATATATTGGTTGCAGCAGTAGCAATAACTGTTGGGTACTTTGTTGCGGTAGCTCTCAAAAAGAAAGAAGTTGAAGAAGAGTACCGTAAAATTGAGAATAAGAAAAAAGAAGATCAGGATGCAAATAAAAAATCTCTGGAGAAGAACAGAAAAAAACTAACAGCAGAGATTAAAGAGGAACTTGCTACCTGGAAGAATGAATATAATAAGAAAAACAGTTTCAAAGCTCAGAAACTGAATGAACAGGAAAAGAGATTAATTCAGAAAGAGGAAAACCTCGATAAAAGATATATAAATCTGGACAACAAAGAGAAAGATCTTAATGAAAGGGAGAAAACTCTTCTTACAGAAAAGGATGAACTGGAAGTATTGAAATCAGATCTCTCTGCCTGCTATGAAGAGCAGAAGAGAGAACTGGAAAAGATCTCCGGTCTGACAGTTAATGATGCCAAAGAGATGATGATTGCAAAATATGAGAGTGAAGCAAAACTTGAAGCTGCCCAGAGAATCAGAAAAATTGAAGAGGAACTCAAAGATAAAAGAAATCTCATGGCTAAAGATGTTGTGTCAATGGCAATACAGAGAATTGCCAGTGAGCATGTGATATCTTCAGCAGTAACAGTTATCGATCTGCCAAATGATGAGATGAAAGGTAGAATTATCGGTAGAGAAGGTAGAAATATCAGAGCTCTTGAAAACGCCACCGGAGTTGACTTCATTGTTGATGATACACCGGAAGCAATAATCGTATCTTCTTTTGATCCTGTGAGACGTGAGATTGCAAAAAAATCTATGGAAGCTCTTATTTCAGATGGTCGTATACATCCTGCTAGAGTTGAAGAAGTTGTCGATAAGGTTAAGAGTACATTTGACGATTATTTAAGAGAAATTGGTGAAAATACAGTAGTTGATCTTGGAATTCAGGATATTAACCCTGAACTTTATTACTATCTTGGAAAGCTCCAGTTCAGAACATCATATGGTCAGAATGCTCTGCAGCACTCAAAAGAGGTTGCAATGCTCAGTGCCTTTATGGCTAAGGAGCTTGGAGTTAGTGAGGCAATTGCCAAAAGAGCCGGTTTACTTCACGATATCGGTAAATCCATTGACCGTGAAACTGAAGGAACACATACTCAGCTTTCAGTTGAACTGGCCAGAAAGTATGGTGAGTCAAGAATCGTTCAGGAAGCTATCGAATCACACCATATGGATGTTGATTTTACTTCTGTTGAAGGTGTACTTGTACAGGCTGCAGATAGTATTTCAGCTGCCAGACCTGGTGCAAGAAGAGAGATCTTTGAAACTTACATTAAGAGACTTGAAAAACTTGAAGGCGTAAGTAAATCCTTTGATGGTGTAAACAAAGCTTACGCACTGAGAGCTGGTAGAGAAGTAAGAGTAATTGTGGACTCTAATGATCTTGATGATAATAAGACATTTGTTATGTCAAAAGATATTGCAAGAAAGGTTCAGGACGAGCTGGAATATCCAGGGCAGATCAAAGTAACCGTAATCAGAGAAGTAAGAGCTGTAGAGTATGCCAAATAGTCCTTTGAGAATCATTTTTATTGGTGATATAGTTGGAAGACCAGGCAGAGCGTTTCTTAAAACAGCTCTGCCGGCAGTAAGAAAAAAATTCCAGCCATCTGTAATAATAGCCAATGGTGAGAACAGTGCAGGAGGCCTCGGGCTTATTAGTAAAACAGTTAATGAGCTCAAAGATGCCGGTGTTGCTGTTATAACCTCCGGTAACCATGTATGGGATAAAAAAGAAGCACTGACAGTTCTTGAAGAAGATCCTCAGGTTATCAGACCCTGTAACTATCCTGATACCAATCCAGGTAAAGGGATCTGTGAATTCTATACAGAAGATAATGTAAAAGGAATTGTAATAAACCTTCAGGGACGGGTTTTTATGGATCCTGTAGTAGATAATCCATTCCTTAAAATGGATGAGATTCTTAAAACCTGTGACAGCAAAGTCATATTTGTAGATTTTCATGCAGAAGCAACCGCTGAAAAACAGGCCATGGGGTACTATCTTGATGGCCGTGTAAGTGCGGTTATTGGCACACATACACATATACCTACAGCTGATATAAGAATACTTGAAAAAGGGACAGCTTATCAATCTGATGCAGGCATGACCGGAGTATTGAATTCTGTAATAGGAATGAAACGCGAACCTATTATCGCACGATTCCTTACAGGTATTCATCACAGATTTGAAGTAGATAATGGTGAATGTATAATGGATTTTTCCATTATAGACATTGACCCTGTTACCGGTAAATCTGTTAAAGCAGAATCTATGAGATTATACAGCTCAGGATGGCAGGAGCAGCTGGGAGTATAAAACTCCCTTATTTGATTCTGAACTGATTTATTGCATTCATTAGTTTATCTGATTCATCAGAAAGACGTTCTGCAGTTACAGCAACTGACTGAATAGCTTCGGCAGACTCTTCGGCTGAAGTTGCAATTCCGTGGATACTATTGTTAACCTCTTCAATTGTGGCATTCTCTTCACTTATTGAATGAGCCACCATATTTGTTGAGTCCACTATCTCATTACTTGAATCTACTATTTTTTCCAGCATTGTAAGAGATTCTCTGCCAAGTTCTCCGCCGTGTTCAACTTCCCTTGAAGCATCTTTCATAGCTGATTCTGCTTTGTCTGCTTCAGTCTGAAGGCTTGTTATAATGCCGGTAATCTCTTTTGTTGCAGCTCCGGTTCTTTCAGCCAGTTTTCTTACCTCATCAGCTACAACAGCAAACCCACGACCGGCTTCACCTGCTCTGGCGGCTTCAATTGCTGCATTCAGTGCCAGAAGGTTTGTCTGATCTGCAACATCGTTTATTACATCAATAATATTGCCAATCTTCAAAGTTGAATCCCCCAGATTCTTTATGATAACAGATAAGTTGTCTGTCTGGGATTTTATGAGGTTAAATGATTCAATAGATTTCTGTATAGATTTGCTACCCTCTTTAGTCATATTTGAAGATTCTGAAGCACTTTCCCTTGTTTCACTGATCGAACTGGATATATCGGATGAAGAGGCCGCCAGTTCCTGTACCGATGATGCAACCGTATTTGAATGATTACCCTGCTCTTCAGCTGTAGCAGAAAGCTCTTCTGTAGAAGCAGAAATATCCTGTGAAGCTTCAGATAGAGAAATTGCAGAATCCTTTATTACCTGAATCATACCTGAAAGGTTGGCAATAGTGTCGTGAAGAGCCAGCAGAAGATTTCCTATTTCGTCTTTTGCATCCGTCTCAATTCTTAATGTAAGATCACCTCCTGCAAGTTTTCTGGCGTACATAGCAGCCTTTTCAAGAGGTGTGGTAATTGTTCTGGTTATGAACATACTTATAAATACTCCTACAATACAGCCAAAGATCAGAGCTCCGTATGTTATGAGTATCGTATTACTATGAACATTGCTGACATTATTATCAAAATCTATTGCTTTGTTCTGAGCAAATTTATTTAAAGCTTCTACTGAAGTGTTAAGAGAAGCAAGATGGGCAGCTCCTTTTCCCTTGGTAATATTAGCAGCAGCGATTCTGTTGCCTGAACGCATAAGCTGGATAACTTCATCTCTTATTGGCTTCCATGCTTTAAACAGACTGAAAACCTTTTCATACATAGACTTATTTCCAAGAAATCTTTCTCTTATTATCTCAAAATCTTTGTATACATTCTGCTCATATTCATTGACTTTTGAAACGGCAGCATCTATGGATAAGCTGTTACGGGCCAGAGCGACATCTTTCATCGACCTGTGCATACTTACAAGATCTACTTTAACTCTCAGTACAGCATTACTTACGGCAAAGGGATGACGATACATCTTATGGGTCATCTCTGCGAGTTTATCCATTTTACTAACACTAAAAAATGTAAGAATGATGAAAATTGTTATTGTCAGACCAAAACCTGCAGCAAGCCTTGCACCTACCTTTATATTATTAAACATTTTTTGTTCCCCCTATAAAGATGTGATTAAACTATATAAATATGTTGAGGATAATTTTCAAATATTTGTTTTTTTATAGGAAAAGAATCAGAGTGATGTTTTGATTATTTTGAAATATTTAAGAATCATAATTGCAATGATAAAAAGTGAAAAGTAGATAACTCTGTATTCTCTGTTTTTCATGTAAAATGAGACATTAAAATGGATGTGTGATTTTTTGATTTTAAGTTTAGGAAAGAAAGTTCTGGAATTCTGTTTCCACTCAGTGTATATGTTTCCGAACTGTTCCTGTAATCTTCTGTGCTCAATCAGCATCAGAAAAGGAAAGAACATAACAAAATAGGTTATGAATATGGCAAAAGTAATATAGTTGTTACCGGCAGCGGCAATACCTGTACCAAGAATAAAATTACCAAAATAGAGGGGGTGACTTGTTAAAGAGTATGGACCGTCAGTTGCGAGAGTATTGTTTTTAGATAGATAGCCTGCAGCCCAGCCCCGAAAAAACATGCCTGCTGACATCAGAAAGAACCCAGTGGTAATTGATCTGGCCGAAGGGGTTGAAAAATAGAGAAGAAAACAGAGTGCTATAATACCAGTTGTAGAACGGTATCGAATAAATAATTCTATCGGTTTACTTCTCATAGAATCTCTTCAAGTATTGAAAAAATATGATCAATATCAATATCAGCAATACATTCCATTTTATCACACTTCCTTTTGTAACAGAAAGCTTCAGAGCATTTTTTCAGAACAGTATGACTCTCAGGATTGAGTGAACCATTACGTTCTGGTGAAGTTGGCCCAAAGATCCCTATAGATGGTGTCTGCACCATATCTGCAATATGCAGGGCCATAGTATCAGGGGTAATGATTGTGCTACTCATTCTCACCAGAGAGAAGAGTTCGTCAAATTTAAGAAATGGTACCGCCGGGACTCCTGTGAGATTCTCAAGTCTTTTTGCAGCTTTCTGTTCCTCATTGTTACCCCAGAGTATTGTAACAGGATATTCTGCTGAGATCTTCTCCAGCAAACTGCGGTTCTGTTCTTCAGTCAGCCTTTTGGTTGGCCATCCGGCACCAATGTTTAATATGATGTATGGAGTATTAAGTAAACCATTCTCTTCTAGAAATTTCTGTAACGTATGTGAAACAGTCAGCTGTTTCAGAGGCCACTTTATTTTTGTAGCTTCAATACCCAGAGTGGTGAGAAGATGCAGGTTTTTTTTTATAACGTGTCTGCTATCGTCAAACCATGTTGCCCTTTCAGTGTAGAATACAGCTGCTTCCTTCTCCCTAAGAGTATCTTTATGAAAACCAAGTTTTCTGCCTTTAAGAAGAGCTGATAAAACAGCTGATTTTATTAACCCCTGAAAATCAAGAATAACGTCAAAATTGCCTCTGTGCTGTTTTAATATCTTTCTTACTTCTTTTACAGATGATAAAACTGATCTGTTTTTAAGTTTTACGGTAACAATCTCATCTATCAGATTGAAATTACTCAGCAGGGCTGCACCTGATGGTTCCGCAAACCAGGTTATTGAAGCTTCAGGAAATCTCTTTTTGAGGTGAGGCAGAACAGGAAGTGTATGAATTATATCCCCGAGAGCTGAAAGCCTGACTATTGCAATTTTTCTTATTTTATCTGAACTGCTCATCAGCTGTTGTTCTGGTCTATCTCTTCTCTGAGGCTTTTTACAACTGTTGAGGTAGACTGAACTTTAGGGCCTCCAACAATTGCTATCTTTCCGCCATATGATTTAACTGTATGTCTTTCGGGAACTGTTTCCGGTGTATAATCAGAGCCTTTGCAGTGGAAGTCAGGTTTAAGAGTCAGAAGTACATTGTCTACTGTGGTTTCAGAGAAAACAGTTACATAGTCAACAAACTCAAAAGCTGACATTATTGTAACTCTTCCGGTTTCATCAATAATAGCCCGGTCATCTCCTTTAAGAGTTTTCAGTGAACTATCTGAATTAAGAGCAACTATGAGAACATCTGCTACTTCTGAAGCGTCTCTGAGGTAACGTATATGTCCAATATGTATGAGATCAAAACCACCATTTGCAAGTGCAACGGTTTTTCCTTTCTTACGTTCTTCTTCAACAACTTCTGCAAGTTTTTCAAGTTCAAAATATTTATCTGAGTTCATTTATAAGTTCTTCCTTTGTTATCGGATATGCACCTTCTTTCATTACAACAAAACCAGCTGCTACTGTGGCGAGCTGGGCTGCCTCTTTCAGATCTGCTCCTGATGCAAGAGCTATACTTAATGTAGCAATAACTGTATCTCCGGCACCTGTTACATCTACAATATCATCATTACCATGTATAGGTAAGGCTGCGGGAGTACGTTCTCCATCAAAAACAATCATTCCGTTATGTCCGAGTTTCATTATAATACCCGGAGCTTTCAGAAGCTTCTGAAGGTCCCGGCCTGCTTTGGTGAAATCATCAAAACCTTCCAGCTCCCTACCACTAAACATTTGCCTGGTTTCCGGTTCATTGGGGGTAGCTATATCTATGCCCGGGAAGTCCAGGAAATTCTTCCGGGAGTCCAGAATGAATTTTATTCCGGGATACTGTTTACGGATTTCAGTGTAGAATTCAGGAAGAACACTTTTATGTATATAATCAGAAATTATGACTATATCTGTTTTTCCAAAAACGGTGCTTAATGAATCGAAAAGAGTTGAGTAGTGAGTTTCTGAAATCTTCTTTTTGTCAATTGTATCTATTCTCAGAACCTGCTGTTTTTTTGTATGATCTCCCCCAGACAGAATACGGCTCTTTTTAGGAGTTGTGTAGTCCTCAGGTTTAACAAAAAACTCTGTAGTAATGCCTTGTTCTTCAAATATTGAAAGAAGTTCATTGCCCGCAGAATCATTACCTATGAAACCAGTAGGAAAAACTTCAGCTCCCAGAGTTTTAAGGTTAAGAATGACATTTCCTGCTCCACCTGGTTTAAAAACACTATTTTCATATTCTGTAATCAGAACCGGCGCTTCTCTTGAAACTCTTCCTGTGGATGTAAAGATATATTCGTCGAGTATTACATCACCCCAAACTGCGACTCTTTTACCGGAAAACTGCCGGGCTATTCTGCTGAGAGATTCCTTCATCAAAAAATGGTATCAGATATGTTAAAGTCCGTCAATGTTTGCAAAAACAGGGGTTATGAAATACAATTTATCAATGTTTGATGTAATATTTCTCATGCCATACAGCTTCTCAGATCACCCCTCGTTTCCTGAGGGTATTCTGAAGAGAGTTCTTGAGTCTGAGGGGTATAGTGTAGGGATAGTTGAAAGGCCTTTCTGGCAAAAACCGGAATCTTTCATGATTCATGGAAAGCCCCGACTGTTTTTTGCTGTTATAGCCGGACCTGTTGACTCAGTTGTGCTTAATTACACATCATCAGGAAAAAGACGATACGAAGATCTGTATCAGGCTGACGGAAATAGTTTTTTTGAAGGTTATCCACCATCTGTTAAGTATAAAATCAGACCAGACAGAACGGTTACAAATTTTATTAACGGACTTAAGAAGGTCTGTCGTGATATACCTGTAATAACCGGCGGTGTAGAGGCTTCTTTAAGAAGATTTGTACATTATGATTTCAAAAAAGAGGCTCTTATGAGGCCACTACTTTTTGATTCAAGAGCTGATCTTATTGTTACAGGCATGGGGGAGAGACAGATAGTCGATATTGCGGGAACTCTGGACAGAGGAGATAATATAAAAGATGCTTCTATTCCGGGAACAGCATTTATAAGTAGTAAACCAGAAGATTTCACCGGAAGTGTTGAATTGCCATCTTATGAGGAATTAAAAAGTAATCCCGCAGCTCTTGTAGAGGCTTATAATATGAAGGCTAAAGCACAGCTCGGAGGGAGAGCTATTATTCAGCAAATCGATAACAGATATGTTGTTGATCTACCGGGAAGAGCTGTTTCATCAAAAGATCTGGACAGGATATATAGTATGGAATTTACCCGTGAACATTCTGAAAGTGGAAAGTTCTCGTCTGCTCTGAGTATGAACCTGTTCTCAATAACATCTCACCGTGGTTGTGGAGGAGGTTGTGGATTCTGTTCAATATCTCTTCATGAAGGTAAAAGAGTTGTGTCAAGATCAGAAGATTCAATTATTGAGGAAATAGAACGGTTACGAAACCATAAAAGGTGGAAAGGAGTTATTTCTGATATTGGAGGAGCTTCTGCTGAAATGTACGGTATGGATTGCACCAACAACAGATGCGTCCGGGAGAGTTGTATTGTTGATACTCAGTGTAAATCTTTCTGCAGAGTAAACAGATATTTTAAATTACTTGGAAGAGCTGAAAAGGTAAAAGGTGTAAAACAGATTTTTGTAGGCTCCGGTTTAAGATACGATCTACTGCTAAAAGAGCCGGAACTGCTTGAAAGGATAATGGCAAAACATACCGGGAAATTTCTGAGAGTTGCACCGGAACATACTGAAAGCAGTGTTCTTAGTCTTATGCGAAAGCCAGGATTTGAGAATTTTGAGAAATTTGTAGAACTGTTTAACAGAATTAACCGGAAACTTAAACGCCCAGTGGAACTGGCACCATACCTGATAACCGGATATCCGGGAGAAACCTGGAATGATGTAAAAGAGATGAAAAAAAAGCTGAAACGACTTAAGTTAAAGAGTACAGACGTGCAGATATTTACCCCTACTCCAGGCACTCTGGCAACAGCGATGTATTATGGACGTATTGATTCAGTTATGAATAGTATAGAAGTGGCTGGAAATATGAAAGAGATTCTTAAAAGGAAGAACTATATTACTGGTGGAGGAAGAATGTGAAGACCCTTTTTCGATTACCTAAAAAAGAGACCAGAAGGGAAGTCAATGTTGAAGGTGTTGGAAGTGTTGTTTTTGAAAAAAGCCCAAGAGCAGGCAAGATAAATATTTCTGTAAAATCAGGTGGCAGAGTAAGAGTTGCTGTACCTGGAAGGATCTCTTTCAGAAAAGCCATGGAGTTTTTTACTCTGAATATAGGATGGGTGAAGAAGAGTCTTGGGAAGATAGAGGTGGCAGATTCTGCTAAAATAAAACTAACCGGGGATTTTGAAGGGGAAGATGCAGATATGGCTAAGGCCACTATCAGTAGAAGAGTAAGTGAACTTGCGGGTATACATGGGTTTGATTACGGAAAGATAACTATAAGAAGGCAGAAAACCAGATGGGGAAGTTGCTCAGCAAACAATAATCTCAGTCTCAATATTAAACTGGCAGCTCTACCTGAAGAGCTGATGGATTATGTTATTCTTCATGAACTTGTTCATACCAAAGTCAGAAATCATAGCGGGGAGTTCTGGAATAAACTGGATGAGTATACTGACGGCAAATCAAGGGAGTATCGTAAAAAGCTGGCAGGCTATTCCCTGACTTAATCTGGATATAAATCGGACTCAATCTCTTCTGAGGTTGGCAGGCTACTCCTTAATTCTTCGGGAAGTTTTTGTGTGAAGTTAAATTCTCCTACACTCATTGGTTTATTCATTCCACGAAGAGAGAATTCTGTAACGATTCTGTTTTTATCTCTGCATAGTAAGATCCCTATAGTGGGATTATCTTTATCTGATTTAAGTAGACTATCTACTGCGGATAAATAGAAGTTTAATTTGCCAGCATGTTCTGGAGTAAAGCCTGAGTTTTTCAATTCAATAACAACATAACAGTGTAGAGTTATGTGATAGAACAATAAATCAATATAATAATCGTTTCCACCGACTTCAATATGATATTGCTGACCAATAAAAGCAAAGCCTTTACCTAATTCAAGCAGAAATTTTGTAATATGATCTATTAACTGATTTTCTATATCTTTCTCTTTGAACGGAGGAGTCAAGTCAAGAAAGTCCAAAGTGTATGGATCTTTTATAAGTTGTTGAGCCATTTCAGATTGAGGTGTCGGTAGAGTTTCTGAGAAATTGGTGATTGCCTGTCCCTGTCTACTAAAGAGATCTGATTTAATCTGAAGAGCCAGAGCATTTCTGCTCCAACCATTATTAATTATTTGTTTAATATAAAACATGATTTCATCGCTACTGGTGATTTTATCTATAATGAGTTTTACGTGTCCCCAGGGAAGATTCGTGGAAATGTAGTTGATTATTTCAGGTATATCAGAGTTATGTGTTTTATTGTTTAGTGTGCTGCCAAATTGTGCCCCAAGTTGGGGCACAATTTCATCAGAAAGATGAAAATTTGAAAATTTCAGGTAAAATTTTTTAACATAATATAAATTTCTTCTTGAAAAACCTTTACTGTCTGGAAATACAGAAGTAAGATCTTTTGAGAGCACGTCTATTATTTTGTTCCCCCATTTACTCTCTTCCTGCTTTCTTACGATTGACTCACCAAGACTCCAGTAAAATAGTATCAATTCTTTGTTAACAGTTAGAATGGCTTTTTGTCTATTTATCAGAATCCTGTCTTTAATCTCTTTAAACCATTCAGTATATTCTTTTGTTGAATGAATTTTATCGAGCATAGTTTACCCCCATTATTTAATAAGTATTTATACTCTAACATATTATGGATGATTATGAAATGTTCAAGAATATATGGTATTTTGTGTAACTGAATATCGATATTCTCAGAAAGGACATGAATAACATGGTATATTTTTTAAGAACTTGTAGTATGTTTTATACTACTTTTTGACTGTGATTCTGACTACATTGCTTTTTATGCTGGCATTGGGGAATCTGGCCTGAAATGTGTGAATACCTGGTTTTAACTGCCATCGTGATGAGTAGGGGAATGCTACAGGAGCCTGTTCTTTACCATCAACAATCCATATAATCTTCTCTATTTCAGGCCACACTGTTGCCTCCAGGCCTATAGTCTGATACACAGACGGAGTTGACGGGTCTATGACGAAGCCTGAATTATTGACAGGGTTCGTAATTATTAATTGTGGATTTTTCTTTAAAGCAGGTACTGAATTTTTAAGAGAAAGGCCGTGTTTATGTGCCCATGCACTATATTCAGCAGGATAATCAGAGTAGGGAAGCTTTTTAATAATTCCATTCTCTTTAACTATCTTTGCTTTATGAATACTACATTTGTCTATTGGTTCTGTACCAGGTTTAAAAAATTCAATAATAGTGTCTGAGCAGTAGTCTGTTTTAAGTTTACCTGAGCGACTACATATTTCGCAGGCTTTATAAGATGTCGGAGGTGTAAAAGAACCGTAATCCTCTGTTCCGGGATGAAGAGTCAGCATAACCTGTTTTGCTACACCTGCAGCAACCAGTCCACTTACTCTTTTCATCCTGAAACCTGAAGGATGTCCCATCCAGACTCCTACAATATATTTTTTACTCCAGGCAATACACCAGGCATCACGGAACCCCTGGGATGTGCCGGTTTTTACTGCAACCTGAAAGGGATACTCAAGATTTCCCATTCTTTTAAAAGAGGGGAGTCTGGCAGAAGAGTCAGATAAGAAAAGATTTATCTGTTTACATATCTCAGACGATATGAGTTGCTCTGAACATTCAGGTTCTTCTATTTTCTCTTTAAACCATTTAAGATGATATTTTCTTCCCATTGCCGAAAATATTCCGTAACTTTGAACCAGATCTTCAAGAGTAACGTACAGGCCTCCAATGGCAATACCAAGACCATAATGTGATGCCGGATTTGAGCTTCTCTCTAAACCTGATTCTTTACAAAAGCTGTGAACTCTCTGAACTCCCAGGCTTCTGACCAGTTTAACAGCCGGGGTATTTCTGCTGTTAGCCAGAGCTTTTCGATATACCATTGGACCCATAAACAGGGAATCGTAATTCTTAACCAGATACTGACCATCTTCATGGGTAATAAAGAAAGGCATATCTCCAAGCACAGAAGATGGGAGATAGTGACTATCTAAAAGACCAAGAGCATAGATAAATGGTTTAAGAGTGCTGCCTGAAGCTCTTGGAGTAGCTGCATAATTAATAGAGCCTGCATACAGATCATCGAAATAGTATTCAGACCCGATATACCCTTTTACTTCTCCACTTTCTGAAGATACAGCTACTATTGCAATATTTCCTGTGCCATCTCTCCGATAACGATTCATAGCTGAAGTAGCAATATCTGAGAGTTTATTCTGGATATCCATATTAATGCTGCTTCTGAAAGGTCTGTTGATATCAGTATATCCACTGCTCTTAAGAATTTTTCCAAGTTTTTCTATGAGATGATATGTGTTATATGGTCTTGTCTCTTTTACAGGTTTTCTGATTTTATGCAGATTCTTAAGTTCCTGCTGGTAGCGGGGGTTACTGAGTTTGCCTGTTTGTAATAGTCTCAACAGAACTGTCTCAGCTCTTCGGACAGCTGCTTTGAAACCTGAAGTTCTGAAGAGGTTCATACGACCAGGAGCTTTAACTATTGCTGCAAGTATAGAGGCTTCACACCACCCCAGATCTTGTAGGGGTTTTCTGAAATATCTTCTTGAAGAGTAGGATACACCATGAATTCTGTTACCCTGAGGAACAATAGTGAGATAGTGGCGCAGAAGAGTATCTGAATCGAACTTCATTGTAAGGCCCATAGCAGTAACTATTTCACACAGCTTTTTCCATAAGGATCTTTTACCGGGATTCTGCATTCTGGCTATTTGCATCTGCAGAGTAGAGCCTCCCTCCCGTCTTTTACCGGAAATATTATTCAGTACTGCACGTAAAAGAGCTATAGGGTCAACTCCCGGATGATTCCTGAATCTGTGGTCTTCAATTGCTATGAAAGCTGCAGATATTTTATGTGGAAGTTTACCTGAAGGTTTCCAGAAGCCAGGTTCTGAAGATGAGGTGTCACCTTCAGAAATATATCTACCCTGACAATCTTCAAAAAAAGGTGTTGCCACAGGTTCTGTAAGTTCTATTTCCCCTGTGACACTCAATATAGCTATTAAAATAACGACTAGCCATATAATTGCAGATACTGCAGCTGTTTTAATTAAGAGCTGCCTTAACCTGTTTAAACTGAAAGCCGGAAATTTCACTATTTTGCTACTCTTTACTCTCTTCTACTATAATGGTTGTACCTGATGATCTGCCTTTAACAGTTTCTCTGTACATTAGGGATGCTTCAGCTGGGGGATGAGTGAAGTTACCTGTAGTTATTGGTTTAAGTCTGAAGAAGAATTTGTATGTTCCCTTATTAAGATAGTCATAGTAAAAAGTTACAGAATCGTCTCCATAGACAGAATAAGTTGGTGCAAGAGTTAAGCGGCCTTCGGTTTTTGATTCAGATGGGGAGGTGGAAAGATTGGGATTCATCGGTTCACAACCTGCAGCAAAAGGAACTCTTACTGCAACAAAGTTTCTGTCTGCCGGATTTATAACTGTTACCTCTTCTTCTACAATCTGTCTGTTATTTAAGATTATCCGGCCTGATGGAGATACTCTCTTTCTCACTGGGACACTCTCTTTTTCTGAATATATCTTTAAGAGCCTGTTAACTACAAAACCACTACTGGTTTTAACAGCTCTTCTTCCGCCTGTATCAGGTATATACTCTGATAATATCCATAAATATGCTTTGTTACCTGAACCTGCGCTTATTTTTATAACCGGATTATCTGTAGATGTATTAATTAAGGAGGCTATTGGTTTTCCCGCAGAAAACTCTTTTACGGATTTCCCGTTAGTTGTAAGTTCAGCTGTAAAATCTTCTGCTTTTTTAGTATTAAGAAGACTCATGTATCTGAGAACCGCAGCATTTGCTCTGGTGCTGCCCCAGCCGGATTCTCCTCCCTCTTTTATGAGGTACTCTGATATTGCTTTAAGCTCTCTGCATGATGAATCTGCTTTAAAGAGGGCAACTGCAATACCTGCCAGAATTTCATAACTATTTTCAGGAATAAGACCATGAAATTTTACGCCTCTTTCTGATAGCTTATGGAAAACTTCTTTTCCGTTTTCCAGTTTAAGGAGGATATTTCTCCTGATATCTTTTGTAAGAAAAGCTATTGCCTTTTTATTATCCGGTGCTCTGTTAAGAATGGTGATAAGTATATCTGCCTCGCTTTTCAGATCCATGTACTTTGCGCTTCTGTACAACTCTTCTGCGTATGAAGGATCATATATACCTGCCTGACTAAGCGCATGGAGAGCCATTACCCTCTCTTTATACTCTTCTCCTTTTATAAAATAGCTGTAATCTGACCTGAGAGCCTCTTTAAGAGCTGTTATTCCCCTGCTTAAAAGGTAAGGTTTGAACCTGAAACCTGCTTTATCTGCCTTCAGCAGGAACTCAACAACCATTGCTGTGATATTCACATATCCTCTGGAGCCTGGCCAGTAACCATAAAGCCCTCTGGAATTAAGAGACTGTTCAAGATGTCTGAAAGTATCATCCATAGCATCCCTGAATCCCTTATCATCTCTTCTTATGTTCAGTTGTGTCAGAAGTTTTTTAAGTTCCAGTTCAGGTATTAATCTGCTAATTCTCTGCTCTGTACAGTGGTGACTGTATCCTCCAAGGTAATTTAGTGCAGCAATAGATTTTATTAAGAAAAGATCTCTTGCTACAACAATTTTCTGCCTGAATGTTCCTGATCTGATCTTTTCTGAAGGTAGTGGTAGTTTATAGTTCTGATCAGATTTTAAAGCGGAGAACTCTTCTTTTACTGTTAGAGGGATATCAGGTTTAACAGGAACAGATATTTCAAAAGCATCGGACGCATTATCTGTGTCTCTTTTTACTCCTGATTTTATTCTGACACTTGTCTTACTGTATGCTAAAGGAAGATGCATATTAAACCAGAGCTTTACAGGCTCACCTTTGATCCACTGTACAGGAAAACTCCTGCTACCACTGATCTTAAGATCATCAGTTGCAATATAACCGGAGCCCGGTCCATTTTCACCTTCTACAGCTCTTCCAATTGCACCGGCTTTGAAACTGTCGCCATTTCTGATGAAACGCGGCATTGCAGGTTGTACAATCAACGGTAATCTGACAGATACTTCAGATCCTGTAATTCCGTACTTGTCAGTTCCGGTTGCTGCAATAGCTCTTATTGCGAAATCAGTAAGATTGTCAGGCATCTGAATTTCGATTTCAGTTACTCCGTTTTCAACAATAACTGAAGGATTGTAGTAGGGAACTGTCATGAAGTTTTTTCTGACAGTCTCTTTTTTAAAGATACCTGGTGCTGCACTTGCAGCTCTCAGACTTCCATCTCCACCAGGAACCTCTTCAGGATTAATGTAACCTCTTATAAGATTTCTTGTACCTCTTGCTCTTATCCAGCTTCTGTGAGGAGTAATCATTGATTTAAGGGGAGATCTGAACTGCTCTTTTCCCAGTGCAAGAACCGCTCTGTCTACCATCCACAGTGTTACTTCACCGCTTTCCGGAATATCTTTATAGTTTTTAAGTTCTATTCTGATTTTCAGTTTTGAGCCGGGAAGACATCTCTTGTTGTGTCTGAACTCTATTTTTAACTGGTTGTTAACTGGTTTTACATTGATTCTTTTAGTAGCTGCAAGAGTTACCGGTCTGTTTCGGTCTTCTCCTTTAATAGAGCCGGATTTACCGGTCCTTCCTTTCATTAACAGGAAGTGTACCGGAATTCCCGGAGACATTTCTGATGTTACAGGTATTGTATAGAGCCCCTGTCCTTTTTCTATTTTTATCCAGGTAAGAACTGTTTCTCCCGGAATCTCTGATATAGCGAGAACTCTGGCTTTCTGATATGGACTTTTTAATACTATTTCTGCCTGTTCTCCCGGTTTGTAACTGCTTTTAATACTGGTTACTGAGAATATTCCTGCTTCCGGTTTTTCCCATGCCACATCTGTTTTACCTTTAACAAAAAGATCTGCAGTAACTTTCTGCCTTCTTCCGAGTTTATCTCTTGCTGAAATTTCCACAAGATAAACCCCTGCCTCTTTTACATTAAAAGGTATTTTAAGTTTTTTTCCTTTAAACCTTATAGTTTCTGATGACAGCTTTTTATCTACAACATCAGTTATATATCTTGTTTTACCAGTAGTGAAATCGCTCTCTTTAAGATGAGAATGCCACTGCCTGTGATATAGTGTAACTGTGATGTTTTTCTCTTTATGAAGCTCTCCTTTATGATTCAGCACAACTATTTCCGGTTCAATAACCATCTTGTTTTTTATTAGTCTGCTGCACTTCAGACCAAGAAGGAATGGTGAATAGGATTTTATCTCTTTAACAGCTGTTACAGTCTGTTTATCTGCTCCTCTTATAGTTGCTTCCAGAATATAGGAGCGGGACTGAGCTGAAGGATCTTCAGATGGATCTATACTTATAGAAGATATACCTTTGCCGTCAGTTGTGGTTTCCCGGGTGATGGTTTTAAATTTTTCAGGAACAAATTCACGGCTGTATCTCCTGTTTGAAGAGAAGAGGAAATCCCTGAATTTATCAGGTTTATGGATGAAGAGTCTACGGTTTATTTTCCATTCAACTTTACGGTTTATTACAGGGCCTCCTGCATAGTATGAAGCAGAAAGGTCTACCTTAAAAGGTGAATCTGTAGTGCTCTGTTCAGGTGAAGAGAACCTGATTTCAAATTTAGGAATTCTGTAGTTCTCAATTTTGAAATCTGCATAAGATATGTTAACTCCTTTGGCAGATTCCCTTAAATAGGCAGTATAGTGACCTGTGGGAACATCTTTTCCAGGCCTGAATTTCAGATAAGATGTACCAAACCTGCTGGTGGTTGTCTTAAAAGTCCAGGATTTACTGCCAGGACCATGTATAGTGATTGTGCATTTACGGTTTTTAAGGGCTTTAAGGACTCCTGCTTTTCTGGATGCAGAAAATGTCTTTATGTGTACTGTTTCTCCAGGTTTGTAGACAGGCCTTTCAGTTAACATCAGTCCTGCAAATTGTGAATTACTTTTTTGTACCGCAGGTTTTGTAGTAAGCCATTTGAGCCACAGATTCCAGTTATAATACCAGTGATTATCCATATATCCGGGAGGAGGTGTGTGAGGATTAATTGTAAGAATATCTCTGCCTTTTTTTACAACAATTCTTGAGATCTCTTCAGAAATTCTCTTTTTGTGGGTGTATCTGATGAAACCATTTGCATCTGATACTCCTCTGATCTGAACAGTCATTATATTTTTTTTGCTACTACTCTCCAGCTGAACAGTTGCTCCCTGAACAGGCTTGCCGGTTCTTAAAGATGTAACTGCCATTCTCAGGCTGTTTTCATCTTCTATCAGCGTTAAAGCAAGATCTGTAACCTGAAATCTTATATATGACCTGTTACTGCTGCTGCCAATAGTACGGAAACCTGCAAGATAGGTGCCCGGGGTATTAATACCTGAGATCTTTTCAAGAAATTTCCTGACAGGCATACCAAAACCGGCACTACTGTTTCTGCCAGCTGCTTCAGGCATATCTGCTATTTCTGAAACCAGAGGACTTCCAAGGAGTTTAATATGTTCTCTCAGATTGCTGCCGTAAGCAGGCTCTTCCCCGGGGCCGGGAGGGCGGAGGTTATCGTTTATACTTACGGGTTTTGCAGGAAAAGGCCAGAAATTTCTGTTCAGAGGATCTATCTTATATATTCTGAAATCCACCCTTCTGCTGTTTCTTCCTTTCATGGGAAGTATCTGAGGTCCGTAACGCTCAAGTATCACATTACCTGTACTCCAGCTCAGATATGGAGTTTTACTCTGATATTTGAAATAGAGACCAGAAGTTTTAAAAAGTTCCAGAGGCTTTCTGTTCTCTCCTTTGATATCAGTATATCTGAGAGTAAGCTTATAGTGTTTATCTCTAAGGGATTTGAAGCCTATAATAACTCTTTTACCACTGATTCTGTATTTAAAATCCTTTACATCCGGTGAGAATCTGACAAGATTCTTTATTTCAGACAAAGTTGTGGATCTACTGACATCTTTACTGAAATTTAAAGTAAGCTCCTGTCTGTCAGTTTTGCATACCATTGCCTGTTCACGGGTATATTCTGAACCCTTTGAAGACAGAGGATAAGTATTGCTGCCTGAACTGACTGATAAAAGGCGAAATGGAGGTGCTGTTGTATACCGGTATTTAATAAGGGAGTCAGGAATTTCAGAGTTCAGGGATAACCTGATATGCATTGTAATACCTGTACCTGAAGGAATCGGTTTTTTCAGAATAATGCGATAATTATGGAGCTGTTTTACAGAACTTCTCTCTGTTTCCATAATAGTGAAATCTTTGAAAGTGAGCCAGGATACAGAGCCTTTATTAAGATTATGAAGTTCCATTGTTATCATCATTGCCAGTTTTTCAGGCTTTATACGACCTCTGAAATTAAGACGGAACTCTTTAAAAGGTTTCAGGTTCCTGCTACCTGGGGTGGGAAAAGGTTTTACCGGAGCCTCCATCATTGTTATGAGAGTGAACTTCTTTTTTCCTGAACTGATGCTGTATCTTGTAAGTGGAGTCCAGGGTTCAGATGGAAGGAACTGAAGAGTAGAGCCATCTACCCAGATAAATTCACCGGGATGTTGCGGTGTAATCTGCATCAGTTTTCCGGGATTATCTGCTGGTCCTCCTTTAGCAGGACCAGGAGTTCCTCTGAAAAACAGAGTAACAGGGTCATAACCTCTCAGCATCATGGATGGTACAATACCGGGAGCTGAAGATTTGCTCTTATTCTCAACCTGTGAGGGTTCAGCAAAAACAGAGATAGCTAAAAGAGCTATAATTATATATATCAGATTGCGTTTCATTGTCTCTTCTCCCTTATGTATTTAAGAATAACCTCTTTGGGAATTTTTCTTTTTTCTACAGTTCCTTTTATGATTAACTGGTAAGTTGCGGGGTTTTCGTCAGATTCAACTACCAGAAGATATTCTCCCTTCAGTTTTTTTATTATCAGAGGGGAGGTTTCAAGGAGTTCTGAGCTGTTGTTAAAAAGCTTAAGTGTAACTCTGTTCTCTTCAGATTTAATTCCCGCTCCAACAGTGCAGCTGTTCTTCAGAGACAGAAGATAAGCATGAGGTCTGTTTCTACTTACAAGTTGTGTGGCGGGGGGTGAGGTTTCATCAATTCTAACAGGTTTTATGAGAGCTGTTTCAATGACAGCATTACCAGAAGGAGCCTGAAGTACTACTGAGCAGTTTTTATCCTTTATGTAGTAACTAAATGGTGTGTCTCTGTGAATGTAGTCTGACCGGAGTATATTATTCCCCTGTTTCATTTCAATTTTCACTATACTGTCGGAAGATATATGGAGGTAGTTATTGATATGTTTATCCAGTTTTATAATAACAGCTGATTTGTTGAGTTGCAGAGGTGATCTGCTAATACTCATCTCTGTAGTGGTTCCATGAACAAAACTATCTGGTGATTTACTATCTTCAAGCCATACTTTAAGAGCTTTTCCTTTGTTATTTATTTCAAGAGTACCAGTTATTTTTCCGGGGTTTATTATACCGGAACCATGACCTTCATGGGTGATAAGCCCTTTACTGTTCCATATTCTGTAATCAAAATCCGGGGAGCCAATAAAAAGTTCAGAACTGCTGTTTATAATAAATCTTAAATACTTTTCTGAATTGCTGTACTGTTCATAGCTTCTGCTCTTATTGTTAAGTTCTGTCTCTTCCGGTACTGTCGGAGGAGGTGAAAACTGCAGATCGGCTATACCTTCACTATCTCCTCTGTTAACAACATATAGTTTTGATGAAACATATATACCTTTTGATTTGTAATCTCCAATTGAGAAAGGTTTGTTGTTTTTCCAGGAGAAAATAAGCATATTTTCTGACAGAGCTGCTCTTACATATGAGTAAGAGGCGGTGTCAATTACTACTGCTTTTCCCGGTGGAATTCGCAGAACTGAATCCTTTGTCAGGGAACCTCTGCTTACTCTGTATTCTCTTAAAATCAGATCTATATTCTTTCTGGTTCTATTAACATCCTGTATTGAAACCGGGGCTGGTGAGGAGTGAGCATCTCTTAATATAGATGTGAAATTTCTGCCTTCTGGTAATGGAATCAGAGTAGTACCTCTGTTCATTATTACGCCTCCGGGGAAACCATTGTTGTTTTTTATATCTGATGCTGTACCTGAAATAAGAAGGTTGGGGGAGCCTGCTTCAAGAAGTGATACTGTCTGCACAGGTTTTTCAATATCCAGAATCAGTTTATCAGTAAAACGGAAACTTTTTCTGACACCGGTTTTCAGAAGAGATCTCATTAATTTAATACCTCTGGTGTTGCTGTATATCCAGCCCTGACCATCTGAAGTTGATACTGTCATGTCTGCTTTAAGTAGTGGAACTTCCACTCTGTTTGAGAAGAGTACTTCAGCCGAACCGGAAGCTAAGGATAATGTGGAATCTGTTTTACCTGTGAGTCTGGTACCTCTGTTATTCAGAGTTAAATATGAACCGGAAATACGGCGGGGTTTAAATTCGATACTTCTGGTAACAAGTTCGGTACTGGTTTTGTGGGATTGCCATAAGGATAGCCTGTAATCTGTACCTGATTTTAGTGGTATCAATATTCTGCCTTCAGCACGGGCAATAGTTTTGCCATCTTTTGTAATAGTCAATATTGTCTGCTCACCAGCAGAAAAACTTACTACCTGATCTTTATTTTCAATTCTGAATGGGATTTTTACAGGAAAAGATTTAGCTGTAATTTTAGTATTTGATGGAATATTAATAGCTGGCAGCTTTTTAAATTTTACAGCTCTCATTGACACTGATGTACGGAATTTACCTCTACTGTGAAGGTTAAGAAAATAGGTGCCTTTTATCAGTTGCTTTCTTATACTGAAATTCCAGTCATTATTCCGGTAGCCGGATGTTGCTACAACTTTTCCACTGCTATCTTTAAGAACAGCTTCTACAGCTGAATCACCACTGCTGTAGAGATGTACCATAGAGTCAGAAGGAACCGCAACTGGTACTGGTAAGCCGGAATTGAGGTTTTTCAGAGTTATATCAGGTACCAGAGTGTCTGAACTTAGTGCTATAGTATATTTCCTCCTGTTATCTTTCTCAACAGGAGATACCTCTATAACAGATTTACCAGCAGGGAGTACACCTGTCCAGACGCCGGATGAAGAAATTCTCTTTTTATCAGAGGTTATTATTAAACTTCTGAATGAGTCCGGCAGAGACAGAGTTACTTTCATCTCTACAGGAAGGTTCACTATATATTTATCTTTTATATTATCTTCTGTTTCCATCCATATAGCTCTGTATGAATGGTTAAGTCTTACAGGATGCGGTCCTTTGCCTTTCAACTGATTCTTCTTTCTGGTAATTTTACGGATTTCTGTCAGTCTGCGACTTCTGATCTGAAGAGGAAGGGTAAAATATCTGTAATCTCCTTTAGAAAGATAAAGTTTAATATCTGCAGCTCTGCCAGGTCTTATTAAGGGCCAGTTATCTGAATCCATAAGCATACATTGAGTCGGAGCTTTCAGAGTTCTTGTAACAATTCTGTATTCCCCCTCTTTTTCAATTCTGAACCTGTATTCTGCTGAACTGTATGAAGGAATCAGAATGCTGTTTGTAGCACTCTTTTTCAGGAGTTCTGTTGTATGGGGGGGGATCTTTCTGACTTCCAGTCCACATCTTCCCTTCGATTTTTTGAGACTCTTTACAGTAATGTAGTAATCTCCTGATTTCAGATACTTCAGAACCATACTGTTTCTACCTGTACCACTACCTTTATCCCTGTATAGTTGAGGTTCTGAAACTGTTCTTACTACCATTTCTGTTTCAAGACGACCAGTGGTTTCAATTCTGTAGAATCCGGGATTACTTATGTTCAGTACTGTATTTACAGTTTCTCCACGGTTCAGTGTATAGAATATGTGCCCTTTATCTTTTATAGTACGGGTGTTACTTCGTGCTACAGTATCAGAGTCTGCTTTAATGGAAGATAGAATGAATCGGCGGGTTTTATTACTGCTGTTTGATATGTTCAGGGTGTGATAGCCAGCTGCTATATAATTATTACTGGTGATTTGAATCCCATTAACTGAAATTTCAGGAATATCACCTGAAACTGATAATCTGGATCTTTTTTTCAATCTTATTTTCAGTGGAACTTTCTTTCCTGAAGGAAGTGTAATGTTTAAAGGATTTGCCAGATTGAGAGGTAGTGACCTTATAACAAGGCCGGAGTTCTGATTCTTCCTGCCTGTAATTTTCAGATAACTGTTGCTGTTGTTGTCAAGTTTTACTTCAGGCCATGTAATAGGATAAGGCTGAACAACAGGAAGTGAAAAATCGGGTTGTGCAGATGATGGAATTACTGAAAACTGTAATATTCCTTTTCTTATATCTCTTATCTTCAGAAGGTAATAACCTTTTACCAGTTCTATCTGAGTGTTGGAATTATGCCATGGAATTTCCCTTTTTACCTTAACGAACTGAGGGTGGAAGCTATACAGCCCCTTTCCTTTATAAGAGGAATTTTCATGTATTTTATAAGATCCTGATTTGTTAACATAGATTAATGTTTCTGAAGGAGATTCCAGGTTCATTTTTATATTAAGACTGCCGGATTTCATATCTATACACCTGAAAGCAGGATACTTTCTGGTTTTTCTGTTGTACAGAGTTGCTGCAACAGGCAGAGGTGCACTGTTTTTAATTGAAGGAACCGTAGAGATCCAGTATCTGCCTTTTTTAAGATAAGCATATTTTCTGTTAATAAAGAAATTAAGCTCATAAGACGTGCCCGGAGGACCTGACACAGCAATTAGTTTTCTCTTTTTTTCAGTGTATTTCAGTTCTCCCCACCTTTTCCTGACCTTTGTGTTTCTGGTGTAGTAGCCGTGCCTTGATTCAGAATAGTTAAAGTTCTTAACCTTTAAGTTTCCTTTTACCCTCTTCTTAAATTTTAGTTCAAAGGTATCTGAACCGGAACCAGTTACAAAATAGTCCTGACCAAAAGGGGATATTGTATTGTTTAGTGTAGCAGCATTACCGTAATAGTTATTGTTTATTCTCATGTACAGGGGTTCTGTTCTGTCATTTGATGTCCACTGTTTTTTATTCCCTCCATAGCAGGTGATTATATAGGTTCCAGGTGAGAATCTATAGTTCAGTTCAAATAGATTCATATATCTGCCTGGCTCAGGTGCTTTCACCTTTTTTATAAAATCTGTTTTAAGAAGCCACTTGCCTTCCTGCCATATTTTTACATCTTTAAGAGACCTTCCCATTATTTCCAGATGCACATCGAGTAATTCAGGTACTACAAGTTTCCAGCTCTGATGTTTCATGTCCGTCAGTTGGGATGTATATATCTTATTGCTTTCTATTTGAACCGGAGTGGTGTTTTCAACAGGCAGAGTCTGCTCAACTTTAAGAGAAGGAACCTGATTGCTGTTTTTATCTGTATGAAGCTGTATCCGGTATTTACCCTGCTGCAGAATGCGGTATATTTTTCCATCAGTTCTGCCGGCTTTACCACTCTGCTCTATAGGGCCTGCCATCTTGTCTGTCAATGTTATTGCTGTGCCCGTATCACTACTTACTGTGATCCGATACATTCCTGTTGCGGGAACTGTAATGACAGTCTGGAAGATGCCTTTACGAACTCTTTTTACTTCAGGTGTTACTGATGCAGCTGTTAACAGGAAAAATATGAAGAAAATAGTAGAGAAAATCAGACCTTTTCTGATAAGCATAGAACCCTCCGTTTATTTTAATATTATATATTACCCGGGGAATTAAATATAACTAAAAAGATTAACTTGTTCTGATTCAGAGGAGAGTCGTTATATGTTGTGAGTTTTGATGATTGGCGGAAAGAGCACAACCGAAGTTGTGCTCTGAGTTTTGTATATAATTTTTTTAGAAGAGTCCAAATTTTTTCTTTTTCTTCTTTTTCTTTTTTTTGTCTGATTCTGAAGGTCCCATCTGATAAGTTTCATAATTTTTGGGAACTTCAAAAATTGAGGATTTAAAGTTCTCTCTTCTGATATCTGAGATGGTTGTTGTTGTAAGAACTACACCTTTAACTTTTCCTTTCTTGTTTTTGGTAGTTGTCTTTTCTATAGATTTCATAATGAATCCGTGTTTGCCATAAGCTGCCATCTCTTTCTCAATCATTTTGTCCAGATCTTTAAAACCTGTTTTGTAATCTTTCTTTAAAAATGCAGAAGAGAGATCTTTTTTCATTGGCACATTTGAAGAGAGCCACAATTCCTGGTCAGATTCCATGTTCATCTGTTTTTTGATGATTGCTATTTTCATCTTCATCTTATACTGCTTTTTCAGTTTAATGTGTTTACATTTGATTCCTGCTACAGCCTGGGGAGCAAGAACCTTTTTGTTGATTTTGTGATCTTCAATCCTGATTTTTACGATTTTTCCTGCCATTGCACTCATCTGCAGTGCTGCGTCGATTGACATTGGCATAACAGTTTTCTGCTTATCATTTACAATGTAAATTGTGTTGTTTTTGAATATCCAGTATGTGTTTTTCTGATACCCCTGTTTGTTGTTGCCTTTAAGTTTTTCAAAATCGATTCTGATTTTGCCTTTTGAGGCACGATACTTCATTACTACTTCAGACTGAACTTTACCTTTTCTGGCATCTTTATTTACAATTTTTGATTTCCATGAGAAATCAGCTGCCAGCGTTGAGATCAAAAACAGTGTTGATAGAGTTAATAAGGTTAGTTTCTTCATTTCAACCCCTCCAGGTTAATTTTATCCATGAACTTAATCATGTCTTCTTTTTTTATCTCTTTATCTGAATCAAAACCACCAGCAACATACATTAAAGCCAGGCTTCTTTCAGGTGTTATGACTACCATTATCAAGCCAGAGGCATCAGAAACGGGGTTTGAGAACCATGCTTTCATACCTTTGTATTTGAATGTCACAACATCAGCCATCTGAGGTTCCTGATCTGATGAGAGTGTAAATTGCCAGGTTTCAGCTCCTTTCTTATAAGCTATTGAAGCTGAACTGCTGCTTTCTGACTTGTCGATAACAGAAGCTGATGAGGGTACTGCTTTAACGGCTTCTGTTTTCAGTTTTACAAGACTAAATTTCTGACTAGCATCTAATGATACAAATAGAAATGTTAAAAACAGGACTAAGAATCTTGTTTGTTTCATTAATGCTCCCATACATAAAGTTTATTTACAATTGTGTTTGGTTTCAATGATACATGATTTCTGAATAAAAGAAAAGGCTGCCTGAGGCAGCCTGAATCGGAATTATTTAATTCTGTAGCAGATGTTTCCGTAAGCTTTAAACCATGTAGTACCTGCCATGAACATGTCAAGGCCTGCCTGTACACTAAGTTTATCTCCCAAAGGCATCTCCATACCGGCACCAGCTGAAAATCCGATATCACTACTTGAGGCACTTATGTCAGCACCCATTATTTCTGTACTTGCTGAAACTTTTGCATAAACAAGTCCGGCTTTTGCAAAAAGATCCATTTTTTCTGTTGAACTGAATTTATATTTTGCATAAGCTCCCAGTGTAAACATTGATGTGTCGATGCCTTCAACATTATTTCCCGGGCTGAAATAGTAGTCAAATGCTGCTACAGCAGAGATTTTTTCATTAATTTCCATCTCTCCACCCAGGTTCATTGTAAGACCTGTGAATTTATTTAATCCAAGACCCAGACCACCAAATAGTTTGATTGATTTACTTTCTGCCTGAAGTGAACCTGACAGAACTACCATTAATGCCATTAACAATACTATTACGCTTTTTTTCATTTTTTACTCTCCTTAATAGTTGCGGTTGATACAATTACATTTTACTGCTGGAGAGAAAAAATTAGTTGATGAATGTGAATTCGTAAAAAAAAGTTGTGTTTCTGTTAAAAACTATCGAAAATCTGTAAAAGTTTTGCTTTTCTTCGTACCGAAACAGGGATTTCTGTGTTGTCCTGCATAATAAGAAACCCTCCGTCAGTTTTATCCAGTTTAGTTATATAGTTCAGATTAACGAGAAATGAGTTGTGAGGTCGTATAAAACCATAATCGGAAAAGAGTTTTTCATACTCCTTCATGCCTTTTGATACAGTTATAGGAGACTCACTTTTAAAATAGAATTTTGTATAGTTATTGTCACTTTTACAGTAAGTTATGTCGTGTAAATTTACTATATGAAGATCTGTGCTGGTTTTAAGAACTACTTTTTTAATCTGAGTGCTCTTCTCATAGTGCTCCATAAAGACTTTTACCTGTGTTTCCAGCCTGTTTATACTAAGCTGTTCAAGAGCTTTGTGTACAGCAGATACAAGCTCGTCTTCATCTACAGGTTTCAGAACATAATCCAGGGCACTGAATTTGATGGCTTTGATAGCATAGTCATTAAAAGCTGTAATAAAGATAAGGGCGAAGCTACTGTGATTGACCTGTTGCAGAATATCAAAACCTGTTCCTCCTTCAAGTTCTATATCAAGAAGTACAAGATCAGGTTTTTCCCTGTTAATAAGTTTAATACCTTCAGATACTGAAGAGGCTTCACCAACAAGTGATATTTCTGTAAAACCTTTCTGAACAATATTTCTGTTATTGTCCCTCATAGAGGGATTGTCATCTATTACCACAGCTTTATAGTTCATTGTTCACCAATAACAGGAAGCGTAATGGATATTTCAGTTCCTGTACCTTCAATACCATTCAGGTTTCTTACTTTATGATTCACTTTGCACTTATATCTTTTTTCGAAAAGAGCTACCCTTTTTCTGAAAATCTCCATACTCATAGACTTGTGAGGTTTATTCATATTTCCTTTTGGAGATATACCGGAACCATTGTCACTGATTCTGATGCTGATACTGTTCTGTAAACTTTCATGGAATGATAGTTCTATATGGTTTCCTGCATCACAGTTTTTGAAGGCATGTTTTACAGCATTCTCAACAAACGGCTGAATCAGCATTGGAGGAATCATTATCTCTTCTGTTTCCAGATTACTGTCAAGATCAATGAAGTAATCAAAACTGCCGTTTCTGCATAGTGATTCCAGGTCAAGATAGCTTCTCAGCATCTCTATCTCTTCGTCAAGAGATATGAAATCTTTCTCGGAGTTCTCAAGAATTGAACGGGTAAGAGCTGCAAATTTTCCAAGATATTTATGCGCTTTGGCTGTTTCCTGCTGGTGGATGAGGTACTGAATTGTTGATAAGGCATTGAAAAGAAAGTGCGGATTCATCTGAGCTTTAAGGAGCTTCTGCTTAAGATCATTCTCCCTTACTCTGTTCTGTCTGATTTTCATCCTTATGAGATATATGAGAAGAGAAATAGCTACAACAAGGAAGATGAGGAACATTATGGAGAATTTAAGACGATTACTTTTTATCTCATTCTCTTTTGATAATAGTTCTATCTGCTTATTCTTTTTTTCTGTATCAAATTTTTTCTGCAGTGTTGAAACCTGTTTCTGTATAGTTTCATTGTATACTTTTTCTCTTAATTTATTATGCTCCTCAAGGGTTAACAGAGCATTTTTAAAATCCCCTGATTTCTTGTAAGCTTCAGCCAGATATTTATGAGCATCAATGTTCTTGTTGATTTTTTTAAACTGTTTACAGTACTTTATGCTCTCTTTAAAATTCTTTACAGCTTCCTGCAGTTTACCTGTTCTCAATCTCAGCATTGCAATATTGAAGAATATTGAAGGTTTATATGAGTTATTAACTGAATATTTTTCCACATTTGCCATTGCTCTGGAGTAGTATTCGTCTGCTTTTTTAAATTCTTTTTTCTGAAAATATACCAGACCTATATTACCAAGAACTTTGGTGCTGAACTTAAAATCCTGCTCTTTCTGGTAAAGTGCCAGAGCTTCTGTATAGAATTTAAGAGCTTTATCAAACTCCTGAAGGGCTCCTTCGTAGATTGTACCAAGGCCGTTGAGGGTTGCTCCAAGCTCTCTGCTGGTTGAATCAATCCTTTTGAATTTAAGAGCTTTGTTAAAGTATAGTATTGCATTTTCTGTATCTTTTAGTTCTGCATAGAGTACAGCTATGTTGTGAAGCACTTTTCCTGAGAATCTATACTTTTTAAGCTTTTCAAAAGTTCTCCATGCGTCAAGATATCTCTTTATTGCTTCATTATATTGTCCCTGTATTTCAAGGAGGACACCTATATTGGAATTCATCTGGGCTTTAAGTGACAGGTTCTTTTCTGTTTCTGCAAAATTCAGCAGTTTAGTAAACTCTTTTTCCGCTTTACCATATTCTCCCAATCTGTAATATATATTAGCTTTGCCTTTAAGAAACCTCTGATAATAGTCCTTATTATTATAGCTGGCAGCAAGTTCTGAAGCTTCTGAGAGAAATTTCAATATAGACTCTTTGCTACATTTATCTCTTTCAGAATGATATATATTCGAAATTGCGACTAACTCTTTTTCTCGATCAGGTCCAGCTTTTGCTTTCTGGTACTCTTTAAGCTGTTCAGGTGAGATGTTCTTAAAATATGAAAGTATATCTTCTGCATTAATGCTGGAAAACAGAATAAAAAACAGAGATATCAGAACCGCAGTATTTCTTTTTGTAAACATTTTTTATTATCTTATCTTGTGAGACTCCTTTCTGTCAAGAGCCTTTATGCAACAGTTTTTGTCTACTGATATTTCATATTTCACTGTATTGTAATTGTTTCTGGAAAAAGTAATAATTGATCTGTAAAAATATGGGATACAGAATTAAGTTAATTGAGTGCGATTCTGAGCTTCTGGGTAAAGTTGTGCACAGAAGAGGAGAGGTTATTATGTTCAGGAATGTGGTTATACCGGAAATCTGGCCTCTTGAACCTGAAGTGTACAAATTCTTTCTTTCTGAAATTGAGTCGGATCATTCACTTAAAGGATGGCTGGGTTATATCGGAGTTGATAGAGGGAGAAACATTCTTGTGGGGGATTGTGGATTCCTTGGGAAACCGGATCATTTTGGGAAAGTAGAGATAGGATATTCTGTATTACCGGAAGAGAGGGGAGCAGGGATTGCTTCAGAAATGGTTGAACAGCTTGTATCAATAGGTCTGAAAAGAGGCGCCTCTTCAATTGTGGCCAGAACATCAGTAACTAATACTTCTTCAATAAGAGTTATGGAGAAGTGTGGGTTTGAGCAGTATAAAAGGAAATTCTGCCCTGAAGAGGGAGAGATGATTTTCTGGAAAAGGGGAAAATAGAGTGAGGCAGTATGATACTGCCCCTTTAAAATTTGCAATTAGTTTATTTTGAAGCAGAAGTTACCGTAAAATTTAACCCATGTTGCGCTTCCTGCTTTGTGAATATCTGCACCTATCTGAGCACTCATAGTATCGCTTACAGGTAATTCCAGACCAGCACCACCGGCAAATCCGATTTTACTTTCATATCCACTGAGTTCATATCCATAGAAATCTGTTTCTGCTTTAGCTTTAGCATATATCAGACCTGCTTTTACAAAGAATGTTTCATTCAGATTATATTTGGCGAATGCTCCAAGTGTAAATAGTGAAACATCTACACCGTCGATTGATTCTTTTTCAGGACTAAAATAGTAGTCAAAAGCTCCAACAATTGAGATCTGTTCAGTAATACCAAATTCTGCACCAAGATTGAGTGCCAGATTTCTGAAGTCTCCTGTTCCAAATCCCAGTCCACCGAAGAGTTTGATAGGATTGTCGCCAGCTTTCATTGGTGCTGCTATTAAGATCATAGTTGCAATTGTCAGAATGATTAATTTTTTCATTTTATTTTCTCCTGTAATTGTAATTTAAAATTGTGAGTAAATTTTACTTTTATGTTTTTTGTTTGTCAAGGGTTTTGTAAACAAAATTTAAAAATAAATGAGCTGAATTTTTTGTGGTAGGCGATTTGAAATTGTTTTTGAGGCTTGTAAATAGTCTGCTGAAAGAGTAGATTTACAGAATCAGGGTGGGACAGGTATGTTCCTGAAAAGATGAAAGGGCATTTAAACAATGCCCTTTTTGAAGTTACTTATAATAGTGCCGTTGTTAATGATGGCACATAAGTTATAAGAAGAAGGGTTATTAACTGTATTATGAAGAATGGTAAAACATATCTGTATATAGTATTTATAGGCTTCTTGAACCTGTAGGAAGCAAGGAAGAGATTTAGTCCTACCGGTGGTGTCAGGTAACCAATCTCCATATTGGCAAGAAAGATGATCCCAAGATGAACCGGGTCTATTCCGAAAAGATTTCCAAGAGGAATAATCAGTGGAACTATAACCAGAATTGCAGAGAAGATATCCATCAGGCAACCAGCTATAAGAAGGACTATATTCAGGATAAAAAGGAACACATATTTTGAACCTATATTGGTTTTAGCCCATTCTGTTAGTATTTCAGGTACATTGGTGTCAACAATAAAATATGACAGGCCTTTGGCAAGAGCCAGTATTGTAAGAACTCCTCCAATTACCGGAACACACTTCATTACTATGGAGGGAAGTTGCCTGATTTTTATATCCCTGTTTATAAAAACTTCTACAATGAATATGTATACTACAGCCAGAGCACTACTTTCCACGAGGGTAGTAAGGCCACCAAAAAAGCAGACCAGGATTATTACAGGCAGAAGAACTTCCCAAATGGACTCTTTAAGAGATACAGCTGCGTCACTAATTGAAAAACTACTTCTTCTTTCCCTTCTCTTAAGAAGAAAAAGACCTCCAACAGCAATAGCTGCAATCATAACAAGTCCCGGGATAATTCCTCCCAGAAACATCTTTTTTATACTGATTCCCGCAGTTACTCCGTAGATAATTATTGGAAGGCTGGGAGGGAAAAGCAGTCCTATACTTCCTGAAGAAGTAATCAGTCCTGTAGAGAACTTTTCGCTGTAGCCTCTCTCTTTCAGAATATATGAGAGTAGGGCGCCCAGAGCAAGAATAGTTACTCCTGATGCACCAGTAAAGGTTGTGAAAAAGGCGCATACAGTAATTGTCATAATTGCCAGACCGTTGGGTATCCATCCGAAGAAGGCAGTAAAAAATTTCACCAGTCTTTCGCCGGCTTTACTCTCTGACAGAATGAAACCTGCAAGTGTAAAGAGGGGAATAGCAGGAACTGAATGGGAAGTCAGCATAGCATAAGCTTCATTTGGTATTATTTCAAGAGGTGAAGCGTTACCTGCAAAAAGAGCCAGACCTATACCACCGATAACAACAAATATGGGAGTACCAAGAAGAGCTGCTATTATGAGAAAAATTATCAGAGGCAGGGAGATGAGTCCATTTAACTGTTCAGAGAAGTTAACAAGAGTCTCCATTAATTGTGGGGGAGAATCTGTAAAGATATAAAGAAAATTATTTATTGAGGACATAGCAATTAATGTCCCTGTAAAATTTCCTGTTAGCGTTGTAACGATCTTTTGTTTGTTGGTAAGCTCTTCTGTAGCACTACTTCTCAGCATCATTACAAAATATCCCAAAGGAATGAATATTGAGAAAACAAGAAGAGGGAACAGGCCAACCTTCTGAGACAGATCAAAGCCTGTGAAAACAAAACCAAGGGAACTCCAGAACAGAACAGTTGAAACAAGAGAACCTGCAAAAGATTTTATGTATCTGGTTATATCTGAAGGAATAAGGTGTTTCAGGAAATCCAGATTAATTGCAAGATGTTCTCCCTTGCGGGATGTAATAGTTCCCCCCATATAGGCTGTAATCAGTACCAGATGAGGTATATAACTTCCTGATGCAGGAAACCCTGTATCAAAGAACTTTCTGATCAGTACTTCTGTAAATGGAATAAGTGCAAGAAAAAGCAGAGCTGTAATCACAACTGCTTTTTCTACTTTATGAAACAGAAGGTAGAACTTATCCATTCTTTTTTCTGAACTCTTCGAGGTTTTTTATTAATGTTTCGTAGATCTCTCTGGAAAAGGCCTGACCTATCAGGTGAGATAACCCTTTAGCTGCAGTTTTCTGCCACTCTCTGGCATCAGCGTCAGAAGCTTTATTGATTTTAAGCCCCTTCTCCGTCATTTTACTCATGATGTTTTTTTCAAGAGTAATGGTTTCTTTCTGGAGTCTTTCAGAAAGTTTTTGTGCACTTTGCAGAAGCTTTTCGTGATATTCTGCAGGAACTCTGTTCCACATCTTTCTGGTAATAACAATACCACCAAATAGTGGAGCGACTTTCTGGGAACACATATTGGGAGCCATTGCAAAATACTGACCTGAACCCGCAAGAAGAGGTGGCAGGTAAAAAGCATTAACCATTCCTGACTGAAGGGCCATCATAAGATCTTTCAGATCGTTTGGTATAATTCTGAAACCGGCACTTTTCCATGCCTGTTCCATTTTAGGCTCATCAGTTGAGAAAGATATTCTGTGCTTCTTAAGATCTTCAGGACTGAAAACAGCATTTTTGGAGAAGAAGTGTATCCAGCCTGCAGATGTCCATATAATGACTTTATATCCTTTTTTTTCTATCTCTTTTTCAAACCCGGGTTTAAGTTTATCAGCAACATACTGTAACTCTTCTTCAGACTGAAAGAGGAATGGGATGTTAAGTACATATACCTCCGGATGAAGTTTGGTGAGACCACGGTTGGTAAAACCAGCACCACCAAGAATACCAACTCTCATTTTTCTTATCATATCGCTTTCGTTACCAGCGATACCACCGGAGTATACTTTAATTCTTACTTTACCGTTTGTTATTGAAGCCCACTCTTTGCTGAGTTCTCTCAATGCTTTATCCCATGGAGATCTTGCAGGAGCAATACTTCCTATTTTAATTACCTGTGCGTTAAGTACAGGAGATAAGATTACTGTTGCTGTAAAAGCTATCAATGCGAAAACTTTCTTCATGTTTACATCCTCATTTATTTAGATTCTGACAGGAAAAAATCCTCTTCATGGCGAAGATACCATTCCGCCTTTCTACGATATATAGTATTAACAAGAAGATTTTCCCTGAATTTTGTAATATCAATTTCCAGTGCTTTTTTTAACAGCTCTCTGAACTCTTTAACATTCTGCTCTTTTACAGATACAGTTGTGGCCAGTGACAGATATGGAGAAAGTGTTGAACCTTTTGTCTCTTTAACTGTTCTTTTAAAATACTCCCTCGCTTTATCTGAACTTCCTCCCATATGTTCCGGTAAAGATCCGTAATACATTATAAAGAAGTCGTTAAGAGCTCCTTTGTTGAAGTCGGGAGCCAGCACTTTAACTCTGTTCATAAGAGCTGCAGCAACAGGTAAGGTCAGGCCCATTTCTGAATCAAAAGGGTCTATTGCATAAGCTCCCATCCAGCCGGCTCCAGCCCAGTATAGAAGCTGAACATCACTGTTATCAGTACGGGATAGTGCTATGTCGTGTCTTCCACCGTGAATATCTTTAAGAAAACCAGGATATTTTTTATTAAGGGCTTTAAGAAGAATATCCCGCCCTCTCAGGTAGAGATTACGTGCTCTTTTGAATTTAAACTCTTTCTCATGAAAACTGTTGTCAGACATCATGGAGGCAGGAGTATGAAGGAAAGCATTGGCATACATTATGTAAACACTGCCTGTTTTAAGCTGAAGTCCCTGATGATCAGGTACAGATGCCAGTACCGATTCATACATTTTTATTGCAAAAGGGAGAGCATCTCCAACAAGTTCAGGATCATTATCTCCGGTAAAAACGGTACCGCTGTTATCTGAAGAGAGAGCATCAGCGAGCTTTTTGTTAACAAGTTTATTAATTGAACATGAGCTTATTGTTACTGCAAAGATAAGTGGAATTATTAAAAGTATACGCTTTGCTACCTGTTTACCCATTACAAACCTCTTTTTCTGATTTAATTTAAAACATATTTATCTATATACTTTAGGAATTATATTGCAGAAACAATCTTTCAACAATGTTTCGAAAATGTAAATTTTATTTTTTTATATGCGACTTTTTCTGTTGTTTTTACGGCTCAAAAATTGTAGAGTAACTATTGGTTCGTTTTATACGTATATTACTTTTAATTTGATATTAATAGAGGAGACGAGATGAAACTTTTCAATTCATTATTGATCATCGTTCTACTGTGTTCAGTAGGCTTAACCGGTGATGATGGCAGCATGTGGATGCCGCATCAGATGAAGGATCTCAAACTAAAGAGCAAAGGCCTTGAGATGAATCCTTCAGATCTTTACAAAAAAGATGGCACTGGCTTAATGAGTGCTATAGTATCTCTTGGTGGGGGTACAGGTGAATTTGTAAGTAAAGAAGGACTTATTCTTACAAACCACCACGTTGCTTTTGGTGCTATTCAGAGAGCATCAAATAAAGATAACGATTACATTAAAAACGGTTTTCTTGCAGCTGATAAAACAAAAGAAATCAGAGCCATCGGTTCTATTGCAGATGTTTTACTTGGTTACGATGATGTAACAAAGTATGTAGTAAGAGGCCTTAAAAAATCTATGGCTCCAGGTCTCAGACAGAAAGTTATAGAAAAAAACATTAAAAGAATAATTGCAAGATTTGAAAAGAAGGGAAAAGATCTGAGAGGTAGCGTTAAAGCTATGTTCAGTGGTAATGTATACTATCTTTTCAAATATAAGAGACTCAGAGATATCAGACTTGTATATGCTCCACCTCAGTCACTTGGAAACTATGGCGGAGATATTGATAACTGGATGTGGCCACGTCATACATGCGATTTTACTTTCCTGAGAGCTTATGTATCAAGAGATAATGTTGGTGCAGCTTACAGTAAAGATAATGTTCCTTATAAACCAAAGTCTTTCCTGAAGGTTTCTCTTGATGGAGTTAAAGAGGGTGACTTTACTTTTGTAATGGGTTATCCGGGACGTACTTATAAGAACTATACTTTTGCTGAGCTCAAAGAGAGCAGTGACTCAATGAAGAGCAGAGTAAAAGACTTTAAAGCCATTATAGACTTCTTTGAAGCTGCAGGTAAGAAGGATCGTGGAATCCAGATTAAATATGCTTCACTTGTAAAAGGTCTCAATAATGCTTTTAAGAACTATACAGGTAAACTGGAAGGTTTTGAAAAGTATAATGTTTTCGAACTTAAAAAGAAGAGTGAAGATGCTTTTGCTGCGTGGATCAATAGTGATGAAGCAAGAAAGAAAAAGTATGGAAACGCTCTTAAGAATGTAGAGAAAGTTCTGGCAGAAAACGTAGTTTTCTCTAAAAAGAATAAGATTGCTTCAGGTATTACAAGCAGTTATTTTGGTTCAGCAGTTCTTTCACAGGCATATACAATTCTGAGAACAGTTCAGGAGAGTGCTAAACCTGATATGAAAAGAGATATGGGTTTTCAGAAAAAGAATATGCCTTATATCAAAACAAGAATCAAATTTGCTGAAAGAAGATACGATTTTAACGTTGATAAAGCTTTCTTCAAATTCCAGCTGAAACGCCTGCTCAAAGAGCCTGCTGAAATTATTCCTGCTGCTCTTAAACCTGTGCTGGCAAATGGTGAAGCCGGAATCGATAAGTATGTTGATGAGATGTATGCAAAGACTATTCTTAAAGATGTTAAGAAGAGACTTGAACTTCTCAAATATAAGCCCAAAAAACTCTATGCTCTTAAAGATCCTTTCATTCAGCTTGCAGCTGAACTTGAAAAAGGTCTGAAAGCTATCAGAAAGAAAGCTAAATCAAGATCACAGAAATTTATGGATGTTAAGAAACTTCAGCTTGCAGCTCTTCTTGCAATGAAGGAAGGAAGACTTGCTCCTGATGCAAACTCAACAATCCGTTTTACATATGGTCCTATTAAAGGATACAATCCAAAAGATGCTGTAGTTTATGACTATCAGACAACTCTTGGTGGTGTTATTGAAAAGAATACAGGTAAAAAGCCTTTTAACGCACCAGCTAAACTTGTAGAACTATATAAGAAAAAAGATTTCGGAAGATATGAGAACAAAGAGATTAATGATGTTACAACATGTTTCCTTAATACAACATGTGTAACTGGTGGTAACTCCGGTTCACCTGTACTTAATGCAAAGGGTGAGCAGATTGGTATCATCTTTGACATGACCTATGAGAGTGTTACTGGTGACTACTATGTTATTCCTGACTATCTCAGAACAATCAGTGTTGACATCAGATATGTTCTTTTTGTAACAGAGAAATTCTCTGGTGCTCACCATATCGTGAAAGAAGTTCTTGGTAACTAAATAATAGAATCAAACATATGTAAGGGTGGGTTGTATATCCACCCTCTCACAAACCAGAATTAAATTCCAAAAGATATTCCAAGATTGAAGACGTTTCTTTTGATTCTGAAATCTCCGATTTTAAGAGGAATCAAACCAAATTCAAAGGCACCGGACATACCAAATTTATGGCTGTAGACTATATATTCGGCCTTTATGGAAAGATCCAGATTACCGGTTCCTCCGGCATTTCCTCTGACAGAAATATATTCAAGGCCTATACCGTAGTGCAGAGTGTTCGGGAGAAAGGTTTTTAATCTTCTGAAATCAGGGCGTCCTATCCAGGTAGAGTTGCTGTTCTCAATCCTTTTTCCATTTATATGTATTTTTTCTGCTCTGTACCAGCTAAGACCATAGCCCAGTTTTACAAAAGGCTGTACTCTTCCTGTGAATATATTGTATCTGACACTACCGCTATACTCCCAGAAGTTGAGTCTGGCACCAAATTTGTAAGGACTGGGGTTATCAGGAGCAGTAATTGTATAGTTAAAGTCTGTTTTATAGTGAGACAGAGTGTTTTCAGTTACTATTCTGTTGCCAAAATAGAAGGATACAGAAATGTTGAATCCATTGGCTTCTTTCATATCAAGAACTTCATTCAGATTCTGTTCCAGTTCAGAAGGGCTGAAGTGTGAAGCCAGACCTCTGTTGATCTCTGAAACAGGACCGGGTTCCAGTATAAGGTGCGACATTGCAGATGGAAGGCTCATAGAAGAGGCTCCGATACTTATGGAGAAGTGTCTTTTGGGAAGATTGGCCTTGTGATAAAAGACAGAAGATGAAGGGGAGAAAAGTTTTTTTACCGGTTTAACAACAAGTCCCCACACCAGGTTAAAGGGTGGAAGGTTTATAAGAGTTGGAGCTGTAAGGTTAAGGAAGCCCAGGCGGTTATCAAAGTTATCCTGCCATTCAAGAGGGAAAAAAGGTGCCAGAGTATGAGGGTTGTAGTAGGAAGACCTGCTTTTATGAATAACGTGGTTCCAGCCACCATTGTAGTTGGGGCCTACAGGACCCAGATTACCCATGTCAGTATGAGGAATAAGGCCGGCAGCCGGAGATGGTGATGCAGGATATCCCCAGGTGAGAGGTAGAACCATCCATGCCCACTTTTTCATTATATCTTCATTCTGCATAACCTGTGCTGATACAACTTCCCAGTGGGGAAGAAGAGTTATTCTGTCTCTGGTCATAAAGGTCTGAAGACTGCCTCTTTTAAATTTTGTATTTGCAGTGTTTTTACCTTTTGCAAGTTTTCTGAAATATCTGCGATGGTCGAAACGGCTTGCTATTTTCTCACCGGCTCCCATTGGGCCAAAGCCCTTATAGTAACCGGAAAAAGGATATGAACCGTGAGAATCTCTTCCGTTGTTTCCCGGAGCAGTTATAAGCTGAACAAAGCCTTTACTGTCTCCTCCTATAAAGACTACCGGATGAGTGTTTACTATGGTTTTCTCTCTGTTCTGCCATGCCCGGTCTCTTATTTTTTTCCATATCCAGGATATACCTTTGTACTTTTTCCTCTTTTTTCTGACCTCTTTTTTCCAGTCTGTATCTGAACTGTATGCATTGGGAGATGAATAGTCCAGACCCATAACTTTCCCGTGGAAATAGTACTCTACTCTCTTAATAACCAGTTTGCTGTCCTCTGTTTCAGAACTCCCGGGATTAATAAGCTTTCTTACACCTTCTGCAGTCAGATAGCCGGTTACTTTATCTACGGGACTGACTACTACATTGATATGCTCCCAGTCACCTTCATGATTATTGCCCCCACTATTGTAGGGATAATAGAACCAGTATTGAATTACAAACTCAAACCTTTCAGGAGATTTTGTTCCAGGTGGAATCTCAATTACAAAAGGGTGGGAGAATATACCTGCATATTTGCGGTATCTGGTTTTCAGAGCATCAGTATTACTGTCTTTGAATGCCTTGCGCCAGGTTTTTGGATTATGCCCGGGAAGATTTATGAAAAAGATTGAGAACTCTTTCCTTTTAACAAGATGCTGCATTGATGGAAGGTGTGGATTATCAGGTCTGTACTGATGGAGATATTTTTTTATGGTTGCTGCATCCTCAGGGGAATTAATATTTAAAGATACCTCTTCACTTCTTTTCAGAGTTTTGGCTTTATCAATAATATCCCAGGTATCTATATGAAGTTTGAAAGATGGGTCTTCAGACCAGAACTTTGTAACATTCATTGGAAGGAGTGATGTGTTCTGAATCATCAGAGGGGAGAACTTTACGGATAGTTTCATAAGGCGGTCTGCGGCTCTGTCATCTATTCCGTCTACCGGAGCTTTATCAATAAAATCCGTTGATGATGGATCTCCGTATATTCTGAACATATCAGCAGCAACTGTTTTTGATACAGCTCTCAGATCTTTTATGGGTATATATCTAAGATATCTGTCTCTTTTAATTGGTTCATTGTCAGCTATGAGGGTTGCTGCCAGAAAAAGCAGTATAATAAATCTATACATCTATACTCCTTGTTTTCTATTATAGAAAGTCTGAAACACTATTCTGCCTTTAATCTATTTTTTGTCAAGAGTTTTACGAACTGCCTCTGCCATCTGTGCTTTCAGAATAGGTTTTTCAAGCCATACGTCAACTAAGTCTTTAAGTTCAGAATTGTCACTTCCACTTCCTGTGAACCCTGTACATATTATGACTGGAATATCTTTTCTCAGCTCTTTGAATTTTATTGCAAGATCTTCTCCTGTTAAATTCGGCATTGTTTTGTCTGTTATCAAAAGGTCAAAGCTATTGGGGGCCTTACTGAAATGTTCAAGGGCTTCGCGGCTATCGGTAAATGTAGTAACACTGTAGCCAATTGAGGTGAGTATACTTTTGCCGATTTCTGTAATTGCCGGCTCGTCGTCAACAAACAGAATGGTTTCTTCTCCTCCCTTAACATTGTTTCTGTGATTGAATCTTTTACTTATTGGCTTATTAATTGAAGGAAACTGAATTGTAATGATTGTACCTTCGCCGGGCTGGCTGTTTACAACCATGTATCCTTCATGGCTTTTAACTATGCCGTGTACAACTGATAATCCCATTCCTGTTCCCTTTCCCTGAGGTTTTGTAGTGAAGAAGGGGTCAAAAATCCTGCTCTGAATTTCGTTTGGGATGCCTTCTCCTGTATCTGCTATAACCATCTCTATTATACCGGGAACTCCATTTTCCACAGGCTCTTTTCTGTTCTGAAGGTTGATACTCAGAACTCCACCTTTTTTTCTCATAGCATATCCTGAGTTTGTGGCAAGATTCATCAGTATCTGGTGGAGCTGAACATGATCGCCCATGATGTATCTCTGACTGTCAATATTAAGCTTTATATCTATTGTAGAGGGAAGGGAGGCTCTTAATAGTCCCGCAACTTCTCTGATTATACTACTCAGCCTGATAGGTCTGAACTCCATTTCGCTCCGTCGGCTGAAGGTAAGTATCTGTTGAATAAGATCTCTTGCTCTTGTACCGGCTTTCAGGATCTTTTTCAGGTTATTCTCAAGATAAGCTTTTTTCTCAAGTCTGCTCAGAGATAATTCTGTATATCCGAAAATAGCAGAAAGAATATTATTGAAATCGTGGGCAATGCCGCCAGCCAGGGTACCTATTGCTTCCATTTTCTGGGATTGTCTGAGGGTATCTTCCATCTTTTTTTCTCTTGTTACATCTCTCAGCATATTCAGATGTGCTTCCTGATGCTCCCATGTAACTGATACAGAACTGAGTTCTACTATAAGTTCGGTATTACTGTTATTTACAATGCGGAACTTCATATTAACTGTTTCGCTGTTTTCCCTTGAGTGCATCTCATGAAAATAGTATGGGAGATCTTCATGGTGTACAAAATGGGAAAATTTCTCATTAAGAAGTTGTTTACGTGTTGCCGCCAGAAGCTGTTCTGTTTTGGGGTTTGGGAATTTAATGAGACCGTCAATGGTAATAAAAATTGCTTCATCAGCATTCTGAATAAGCATTCTGTATTTCTCTTCAGACTCTTTTAATGCTTCTTCAATAACTCTGTTTTTTCTGTAAGTAAGTGAGTGTTCTATGATTTTACTGATTCTTTCCGCCACTACCTTCAGAAGATTCTCTTCATCATCTGTAAAGTGTTCCCCGGAATCTTCTCCTCCTGCAGGAGTCATGTGAGCTTCGATAACTCCCACCTGCTGGCTTCCGGTATAGAGGTTCTCAGAAATCCTGCAACTACTCTCTTCATAGGAAGAGGTTCTGAAATTTCTGCCTGCATAGGCTACCTGAGCAGATACTCTTCCGGGAAATTTCATGGAATCCGGAATAATATCTACTATTTTCTGAATTATCTGACTTATTCTTATTCCGGGATTCTCAACAATTTTTGAGATTTCGAAAAGACAATTCAACTCCTTAAGTCTTTGGGTAAGTTCAAGGGTTCTTACTTTCAGCGCCTGTTCTGCAATTTCCCGGCTCTTTTCCTGTTCGAGACTGTAGAGAGCATAGCCAAGATCTTCAGATAACTCCTGTATAAGTTTTAACTCCTCATCATTGCTTATAAAGTCTGAAGCAACGGATATTACGATATATCCATATAGTTTATGGTGGTGTATGAGTTTTGAAGCTATTCCTGCAGCATCTGACTGACCTTTTGAAAAAGGACAGTCACAATGCTTCTTTATAGGATCAATAACGGTTATTGTGGCACTACCTTTAAGTGAATTTATACATTGAGGAAAATCTTTACCGGTTATGCACTCTGTTTTAACAGATTCATATCCCTCAACTCCTGAGGTAGCAACCATATCTATAGATTCGTCTCTCTGAATAAGTCCTATCCATGCACTGTAATAACCTCTTGTCTGGGTAAGAATAGAACAACTGGCCTGCAGTAATTTGCGGTAGTCTTTGATCTTGACAATCTGCTTATTAATATTTCTTATAGCAGATATAACAGAGTTAAGATGCATTATCTTTTTCTCTGACTGCTGCTTTTCATATATCTCCTTCTCAAGTTTTTTGTTGATATCCAGAATTTCAAGGGTTCTCTCTTTTACTTTCGATTCAAGGTCTGAGTGAGCCGCCTTCAGAGTCTGCATTGCATCATGTTTTATTCTGGTAGATACGCTAAGCCTCCAGGAGGTGAAGGTTACCAGTACAGAGGAGATCAGGAAGATAAGCATCCATCTTCTGTAGGTCTTATCCAGTAACTTTACAAGTTTATCTTCAGGAATAATTGTAGCTATTTTCCAGAAATAGTCACTGGCTGGAAGGTGACCGGGACTATTTTTGTAAGCTGGAGAACTCTGTCCCAGATTTCTTATGAGAGGATATACTGTTCCGTATGTATAGAGGGTATTGTCAATATATAGCTGGCCTCCATCCTGTATTTTCATCTTATGCCACAAAAGGGGCTTGCTGTTTTTAATATTGTATCTCTCTCTCTCTTTTATTACAAAACCCCACTCTTCTGAAGAGTTAAGGCCTTTTAGCCAGAAACCGCTCCTGTTCAGCATAACTGTATATTCAGGGAGTTTACCGGATTCAGCTTCAAGAGTTCTGAATAGTTCCGAACACATGAAATTGATGATCAGAATACCGCACTTTTCTCCTCTGATATTGAAAACAGGTGTGCCGAATCTTATCATCGGTTTCAGTGGCTTTTCCAGTCTATTATTTTCAACATTAAGATCCATGGGGGACATAAATATTTTTCCTGCATTAAGTTCTATAGTTTCTCTGAAGTAGTATCTGTGGGATTTATTCTGAAGAAGTATCTCTGGTACGCTATTGGGATTGCCTGTTCTGTAGTTTACTCTTATTCTTTCCTGGCCTGTTGTATCTATAAATCGTATCTGGTCATATAATCCTGTTTTTCTACTAAAATCAATGAATAGTTTAGTCAGAGTCTCTGAATGTTTCCGGCTGTTCTTATTAACCATCTCTTTAAATGATGGATGGAGGGAGAGATAGAGCAGATCTGCTATTACTGACCTTATACAGTTTTCAGCTGACCGTTTCAGAATTTCAACTTTTTTCTCTTCCTGTACAAAGAGTTTTTTTCTGTGAATAGACAGATCATACTGCATAAAGAAATATATGATTATATTTGAGAGAAGAATAAGGGGTAAAAATACTATTATAAAACCTTTAAACTGTTTCCCGGCAGATCTGGTACTACTACTTTTTTTACTGAAGAATTTCCTGATCATATTTTACTGTTTCTCTTAACATATATACTATAGTCGATACCGGGAATCTTCTACAAACGGGAAATAATAGTTAGCTCTATGCATTAAAGTTTTGCTGTAAGAGGTCCGGGAATTGAAATTTTTTCAATAAAGGATATAGTTGAGTTATGAAAGTTTTAGCCAGATTAGTTGCGGGAAATCCTGAAGGATGTGTAAAGGATCAGAAAAGACGAGTTGAACTGGGTATTCTTGAAGGCTGGGTCAGTATAGCAGGAAATATCGTTCTGTTTATAATAAAATTGCTGGCGGGGCTTGCTGTGGGAAGTGCAGCTCTTATAGCGGATGCTGTTCATACTCTGTCAGATTCAGCCTCATCTGTTGTCGTGCTGCTGGGATTCCGGGTTGCCGGTAAGCCTTCAGATAGTGAGCACCCTTTTGGGCACGGAAGAATGGAGTATGTTGCTACTCTTATTGTTGCTGTTCTCCTGTTTGTTGCAGGTTTTGAGATGGCTTTAAGTTCATGGAGCGCTATTTCCAGTCCCTCTTCCTCTTCTGCTGACTGGTGGATAATTGCTCTGATAGCTTCAACAGTTATAGTTAAGGAGCTTATGGCAAGATTCTCGGAAGAGTTGGGAACCATTATTGAATCTGATACTCTTGTAGCTGATGCAAAACATCATAGAAGTGATGCTATATCTACTCTTCTGGTACTGGTTGCACTTATTTCTACAAAATTCGGGTATCCTGGTGTCGACGGTTATATGGGAATGCTTGTATCACTTATGATTTTTCTTTCAGGGTATGATGTGGCTAAAGGAGCAGTAGATTCTATTCTTGGAACACCTCCTTCAGAAGAGATACTGAAGAGTATTGATAACGCTGTATCTGATCTGGAAGAAATCCTGGGGATTCACGATATTATCTGTCACAACTATGGAAACAGTTATATTATTTCTCTCCATATTGAGGTAAGTTCAGAAATGAGTGCTCTTGCGCTACATACCTTGTCTGAGAGAGCTGAAAAGAGGGTAGAGGAGAAAACCGGTGGCACTGTAGTTGTGCATGTTGATCCGGTAAACAATAACCATCCTGAATATAGTAATATAAAAAAGGCTCTCAACTCAATTGTAGAGAGATATGATTCCGTTCGGGCTGCTTACGACGTAAGAGTAATAGGGGAAATGGAAGATAGTTGTACAGTTATTACTGAGCTCAAACTTACCAATAGTACTGAAGGTGACGATGACAGCGTTATTACCCACAGAGTGAAAAGTGAGTTCAGGGCTGTTTTCCCTGAAATGGATATTGTGTTGAAACTGAATCGTAATCCCGGGGTTGAAACAGGTTTGTGATTTGTAAAATTTTTTTTGTTAAAAAAAAACAATTTCCTCTTGCGCAGTAGTTTAGAATTTGCTAAACTACTAAACATGAATGAAGATGTTATAAGAAAAGCAGAAGATGTTTGTGAAGTACTTACTTCTCTATCCAATCCAACAAGACTATTGATTGTATGTATGCTTCTCAATAGAGAAATGTGCCATAAAGATATTCTTGAAGAGCTTGGTACTACAAAAGGTAATATCTCACAACATTTAAAAGTGCTCACTCTCAAAGGCCTCATTAAAAAGAGAAAAATTTCCAATCAGGTATTTTTCTCTATAGCTGATGAGCAGCTTCGGGAGGTTGTAAAGACGATAAATAAATCCTATTGCGGTGGGAAAGTATTATAAAAGGTAAGGAGGTTAATGGTATGAAAGTATGTATTGTTGGTGGTGTAGCCGGAGGGGCTTCGGCAGCCGCAAGGCTCAGACGCCTTGATGAGAAGGCTGAAATTATAATGTTTGAAAGAGGAGAGTATATCTCCTTTGCTAATTGCGGTCTCCCATACCATATTTCAGGTAAGATAGCTCAGAGATCATCTCTTATTCTTCAGCAACCGGAATCATTTAACAGAAGATTCAATGTGGATGTAAGAGTTAAAAGTGAAGTTCTGTCCATAGACAGGGAAAACATGGAGATTACTATAAAGAATCTGGTAGATGGAAAAGAGTATAAAGAGAGCTATGACAAGCTGATTCTTTCTCCCGGAGCAGCTCCGTTTATCCCTCCTGTCAAAGGAAGGGAGTCGGATCATTTCATGAGTCTCAGAAATATTCCTGATCTGGATAAAATTATAGAAACCATAAAGAATAAAAATGCAGAGAAAGCTGTTGTAATTGGTGGCGGTTTCATAGGCATAGAAGTGGCGGAAAACCTGTCTGAAATGGGTATTGAAACCCATCTTGTGGAGTTAATGGATCAGGTTCTTACTCCTGTTGACAGAGAGATGGCCAATATTCTGCATGAGAAACTTGAAGAACAGGGAATCAGACTTCATCTGGCAGATGGTGTTAAAGAGGTGGGTGAAAAAGATGTTCTTCTGAATTCAGGCACTAAACTGCAGGCTGATGTTGTTATTAGTGCTGTAGGTGTTAAACCTGAAGTAAATCTGGCAGAAAATGCCGGCCTTAAGATTGGAATGAGAGGCGGTATTGTTGTAGATGGTCATATGAGAACCAGTGATGAAAATATCTTTGCTGCCGGTGATGCTGTGGAAGTTACTCACTACGTAACTGAAACAACTGAGCTTATACCTCTTGCAGGGCCTGCAAATAAGCATGGACGGATTATCGCGGATAATATCTGTGGTATATCTTCAACTTATGATAATACTCAGGGAACAGGTATTGTAAAGGTGTTCAATCTTCAGGTGGCATTTACCGGGATTAATGAAAAACAGGCCATAAAAGAAGGGGTTGCATATAAAGCTATTCATCTCCATCCTGCAAACCATGCGAACTACTATCCCGGAGCATGTCCTCTTACTGTAAAGGTTCTTTTTAACACAGAAAACGGGAAAGTACTGGGAGCACAGGCTATAGGTTCAGAAGGAGCTGATAAGAGAATAGATGTTATTGCTACAGCAATCAGAGGCGGTATGACTGTCTACGATCTTGAGAACCTGGAGCTGGCATATGCTCCGCCTTTTGGATCTGCCAAAGATCCTGTAAATATGGCTGGGTTTGTTGGAACAAATCTGATTAAGGGTATTGTAAAGAGTGTAACTTATGATGAGGTGGATACTCTTGATAAGCCTCTGTTTGTGGATGTGCGTACCCCTGTTGAAACTGATCTCGGTTCTGTTCCCGGTGCAGTTAAAGTTCCGGTAGATGATATGAGAGAGAGATTAAATGAACTTCCTAAAGACAGAGATCTTGTAATATACTGCAAAGTAGGGATAAGAGCCTATATTGCATACAGAATACTCGCTCAGAACGGCTATGACAGAGTGTACAATCTGTCAGGTGGCTATACAACTTATGGACACTATACCTGGAAAAGCAATGGAAACCGCACATTCACAGGTGACTCTACACCATCCGGTGGTTGTTGTTCCGGCGGAAGCTGCGATGATAAGGAGGCTGAAACACTTGATTTATGCGGTGTTCAGTGTCCCGGCCCGATTATGAAAATCCGTGAGCGTCTGGATGAGCTCGAAAATGGTGACAGGGTTAAAGCTATATCAACTGATCCGGGGTTTGCCAAAGATCTTCCTGCATTCTGCCATGCTACGGGGAACAGAGTTATAAATACTGAGGTAAAAGAGAGTAAATATGTAGCTGTAATTGAGAAGGGGGCTGCACCTGTTGAAGGCAATTCTCCTGTGGGTGGAGGTAAAAACAAGAACCTTATAATCTTCTCAAATGATCTGGATAGAGCTATGGCTTCATTTATAATAGCAAATGGCGCAAAGGCTATGGGAAGCGAGGTTAGTCTCTTTTTTACTTTCTGGGGACTCAATCTTCTTAGAAAAGATAGTGGAGAGAAAGTTAAAAAGGGGCTTATGGACCGTATGTTTGGCTTTATGATGCCTAAAGGAACAGATCGTCAGGTACTATCCAAGATGAATATGATGGGAATGGGTACAAAGATGATGAAGATGGTTATGAAAAAGAAGAATGTTTCATCACTATCGGAATTATTGATGAATGCTGTTGATTCAGGTATTAAACTTGTTGCCTGCTCCATGACAATGGATATTATGGGGATAAAACAGGAAGAGCTGATTCCCGGTGTAACAATTGGTGGGGTTGCTCAATATCTTGATGAAGCAGACAGATCCAATCTGAACCTTTTTATCTGATTAAATATATTGCCGGGAGTTTTCTCCCGGCTCCTGACCTAATCCTTATCTGTAACTATTTTAAGGTTATCAAGCCAGTTGTGTGAGCCAGATAACTCCTTTACTCTGAATAGTGCCTCTTTAAGAAGTTGAAGTGCCTGATCAGAATCTGTACTGGTAATAGCAACAGTGACTTTTATATTATGAGGATTAAAGTGGATCAGGGAGAGTCTGATTTCCGGGAACAGTTTGTTTGTTTCAAATATTGTTTTCTGGAGCTTTTTCCCTTCACTTGTTAATTCGAGATTGGTTAACGGTTTACTATAACAGAGTTTACAGGTATGGATTTCTGTTAGCTTTGTCAGAGGAGGAGAACTGGCTCTTCTTGAAACGGTGATTATATATTTATACTCGGAATGATCTTTCTCTTTTAACATAGTTTTGCTGACAACCTGTGATTTATATGAAACAGGTTAACTGTTAATTCAACTTTTTCTTTTAATTTCCAGAGCTTTCATATATTTCATTGCAGTTGCCCATGAGGCGATGAGAGAGATCAGGAACCCGGGAAATCCCTCCAGAATTCCAAGTTTCCAGAAGTAGTATCTTATAAATGTAATTTTAGGCATTATCAGAAGCCGCCCCCACAACATCTTCTTATTTTTCTTTGCCAGATCTTCTGCCTGAAACTGAGTGTATCTGTTTAATCTGTTAATGTGATCAGAAATATTTCTATAGGTGTGATGAAGGAGATCTCCTTTAAGACGACCTGTTGAACCTTTAAGTTCAAGTCTCTCATGTATCCGCCCTTCCCATCTGCTCTCAGATTTCCTGAATAGTCTGAGTTTTCTGTCAGGATACCATCCGCACTGTTTTATCCATCGTCCCAGATAGGCAGTTCTTCTGTTAATATAGTATCCGTTATGAACCGGAGAGGACTCTTTGAAATCTTTTATTGACTTAATAAGTTCATCTGAAAGTCTCTCATCAGCATCAATATTAAGCACCCATTCACAGGAAGTTTTTTCGATACCAAAATTTTTCTGTGAACCGTAATCTTCAAAGGTTTTATAGAAAACTTTTGCTCCAAGATCCTCAGCAATTCTACAGGTACTGTCTGTTGAATGAGAGTCAACAACTACTATTTCATCAGCTATCTCTTTTACACTTTTGATAGCATCTTTAATTCTATCCTCTTCATTGAAAGTTATAATCGATACCGAAATCCTGTTCATTGCCATAAGATAACCCAGTGCAGATTACTTGTCAATTATCGGATTCAGGCATTACAAAATAGCTTTTTGTATCATTTTTCAGTGCATAGTTCGGGAATTCTGCTATTTTTTTTTATTTATTTCCATTCCTGTGATATTATTAGCCTATGTTAATGCGTTTTTTTATGGGGTTTTCTCTGGTGATTTTTCTGTTTATATCTGTTTATGGGCAGAATAACAGTTCTGATAATTCATCCGGACTGGATGCAGATAAGAAAGTAGGACTGGTTCTAAGTGGTGGTGGCGCTAAAGGTCTTGCGCATATAGGAGTGCTTAAGGTACTGGAAGCTAACGGCATTGAGGTGGACTGTATAGCAGGAACAAGTATGGGAAGTCTTGTTGGTGCACTCTACTCAGCCGGTTACAGTGCTAAAGAGCTTGAAAAGATTGCTCTGGATATAGACTGGCGTCAGATTTTGTCAGATAAGATTAAGAGAAGGGATCTTCCAATTACTGAAAAAGAAGATAGTGAAAGATTTCTACTGAGTTTTCCTATAGAAAACAAGAAAATAAGTCTCCCTAAAGGGCTTATATATGGTCAGAAAATATCCCAGATGTTCTGCAGGCTACTTTGGAATTACCTTACTGTAAGGGATTTTCGGAATATGCCTAAGCCTTTTGTATGTGTCGCTACAGATCTTGAGACCGGTAAATCTGTAACTCTCAGTGGGGATGTTGATCTTCCTAAAGCTTTAAGAGCAAGTATGTCCATACCATCGGTTTTCACACCAATTGATATTAACGGAAAGCTTCTTATTGATGGGGGACAGGTTAACAATTTCCCTGTACATGAAGTCTGGAATCTTGGGGCAGATTATGTAATCGGGGTAGATGTTGGCTCTCCTCTGTTCAAAAGAGAGAAGCTGAATAACTTTCTTAAAGTAATTGAACAGGCTCTGAATTTCCATTCCAGTGAAACTGATGCAAACAACAGGGAATTGTGCGATATTCTGGTTAAACCTCAACTTGGAGATCTTAATTCATCCAGCTTCACCGCTGTAGCAGAACTAATTAAGAGTGGTGAGGAAGCAGCTATGAAGATGTTACCGGAACTTCTCAAATTCCGTAAAAAGCAGAAGGTTGAGAAGAAAAAAACTGAACCGGGAAAACGTAAAAAAGTAAGAATTGGTAATATACAGGTTATTGGTCTTAAAGATGTTTCCATGTCTTATCTTATGTCAAGACTGAAGTTTACTATTCCATCATCAATCAGTGTGGAAGAGCTTGATGAAGCCATAAAACGTGTTTACTCCACCAATTTCTTTGATAGTGTAACCTATAGTATTGAAGGCATGGGGGAAGAGAGTCATGTTCTGTACATTCATGTTGATGAAAGAACAGATAAATATCTGAATATTGGCCTCAATTACGATCAGGCAACTGATACAGGAGTACTTCTTAATTCAACAATAAGAAACTTTCTTATTCCTGGTGCAAAGCTCTCTCTTAATTTCAAACTAAGTGATAGTATAAGAACTACTTTGAAATACTACATTAATATGGGTTGGAAACCCGGAATAGGTATTAAGGCAGATATTAACCGTTTTAAAGTTTTTGCATATGAGAATGATCAGAAAACCGGTAGTTATATGTTTGAAGATCATACTCTGTCTGTTTACCTGCAATCCCTGATTGGGAACACTGTGGCATTTGGTGGTGGGGTACAGGTGAATAAATCTTCAGTAGCTCCGGTTATTGCAACGATTACACCTGATACAGATATTCCTTCAAACTTTGCTCTGGGGCTCTTTGCTTTCTTAAGACTGGACTCACTGGACAGAGCATATTTTTCAAACACAGGTTTCAAATTTGATTCAAAATACACCTATATTACAGATCTGAAAGACAGAAGTAAGAGGTTAAGTTATTTTATGGCAGAGTTTGATGGTTATCTGAAACTTGGCGATAAATTTAATATAAGCCCCTCATTTAATCTTGGGATTTCAGGAAGTAAAGGGGAGAACAGGCCTGTTTCCGGATATTTCTTTCTCGGAGGCCAGAGTAATAACGGGCTTGAAACTTTTATTCCCTTTGTTGGGGTGGATTTTATGCAGAGAGCTGGAACTCATGCTTTTGTAGCTAATCTGGATCTGAGATATAAGGTGGGAACAGATACCTATCTGAGTCTGAAAACCAGTTTCGGGGGAACTGCAACGTCTCTGAACGCTCTCTTCAGGAAAAAAGATTTTATTCACGGACACGGTCTGGCTTTTGGTATGAATACTATTGTAGGGCCTGTGGAGTTTATTGTAATGCGTTCAAATGTCAGGAAGAGGCTTACTGCCTATATTAGCGTAGGTTATAAATTCTGATTTACTAAAAATGTTATAGAAATAGCTGGGGATACATACATTTTTTTGTAATTTGTAAAGAAAAATAGTACACCTGCTTGTTGTGCAGAGTAATAACTGTTATATTAATAGACAGGGACAGATAAAGCAGGTGAGAGGATTATTTATGATGTATCGGAAGTGTTATTTCTGCAATAACAGAGCAGAAGTCATTTTGGGGAAGGGTTCTGCAGATATTAAAATAAGATGCAAAGTCTGTGGTACATATCTTATTACTGAGAAATTGTCAGACAGAATCTTTGACTATTATTCAATTTTTTCCAGTGTTGGGGAGTTCTTAAAAAACGGGAAAAGAGAGAGAGGGGATTTAAAAATCAGTACTGATTCGATAACACAATTTGCTGCAAGAGGGCAGAAGCTGCTCTTTTCCAGAAAGCATGCAGATACTATCGATTCAGACAAAAAAGCCGTCTGAAAACACCACCCACAACCCCGGGGATTGGGTTTAGATTGAAAAAGTATGTATATTCTTGTAATTCTATACACAGTGAGTAGAGGATTGCTTTTGTAAAACCTCTACACGTTGTGTAGATAATCTATTTACTCTTTTTAATTGAAATCTCTACACAAAGTGTAGAAAATTGCTTCAATTATCTTCATCTTCATATATAAGAGATCTGTGATTGGCAACCTTATATGTAGAAGATTGAAAGGTCTTTTTATTAGCTGTTTCTATTTTTTTATCTATGTTATCTGAGTTCAGTTTAAATCTTTCTGATGCTGTATGAAAATGATGGAAGGTATCATCATAATCTTCATTAAGATAGTACATATCCCTGATCATCTTCTCTTTATATATTTTCCCACCTCTGTGTAGATCTTTTATCTCATGATAGATTCTTTTCGCTTTTTCATATAGAAAATGATCATCAGCCTTTTTAACCTTCATTTGTTTTTGCCAACTTTCTGGTAAAGCGTTAAAATATTCTACCCATTTAGCTTTATAGAAGTAAGCATTGCCTATGAATGTATTTGTTGGTAGATAAGATATATTAAATAACTCATGAGTGTCAAGAATCTGATCAAAGCAATATATAGAATCTTCTATAAGGAACTTAATCATTTCATCTGTTATGTTAGTTCTGGGTTCTTTAGGAGTTGTAATTTGCTGTTTTATCAGATTTATTATCCCATTCAGTGAATTAACTTTTTGTGTATCATTGATTTTGAAAAATCTATTAATTAATAGTTTAAGTTCAACGTTTTTGTGGATTTTTGCAGTGCTAGAAATTTGTGAGATTTTTGTAGTATTGTTTAGAGCTTTTCTAATAAGATTTAGATCTTTAAGTAAGATTTCAATATCTAATTTTACATTCTCATGAAATATATCTGAAAGAGTTAGCATGTTGATGAGCTGTTCCAGATTACTACAGAATCTATCTATTGCAGAAGCGAATAAGTTAAGTAATGATTTAGTTGTTTCTTGAATTTTGCTTGTTTTCTTCCATGGCAATAATGAAAAATGCGAGTTGAGTTTACCAATTGTATGGTTTAATATATTCAACTGCTGCGATATTGTCTTATAAAAAGGTTGAATATTTGATTTGTTATTATTAGAATCAGATAGCTGTTCTTTTAATGTTTCAGGAAGTATAACTTGTTTTAATTTTCTCAAATGACAATAATCAGGTATCTTCATACCAATAATTTGTTCCAGATCTAGTAATATTTTATGATTGACTATTGTTTTCAACCTTAATTCCATAATATGTCTGAATTTACTGTTAATTATAGAGTAAGGAGTGATTGGAGCTATTTTTTGATAATTTGCATAGGTTAAGTGTTCGCAGAAATCTTTCCAACAACACCTTACTTTCAATTCATCAAGTATCATAATTGTTTCTCTAAGCTCGGAGCTAACAGTTATATTTTGCAAAGGTATCTCTTTGTCCATAATATCTTCATATGACATGGCTTCAAGTCGATGAATACTATCATGAGCTCTACAGAGATTGATTAATATCAGTTTGGCTATACCTTTCTCAATTTTTTCAAAATTTAACCAGATAGTAGCTCTAATTCCAAAATGTGTAGATGGTTCTATCAACATATCTTTTATTATGTATAAAATTTTTTGTAATTGAAGAGCGGATTCTTTATAATTACCACCAAATTGAAAAATCTGGAAAGAGATCAGATACATAATAATAACTCTTTCAAATTTATTTTGGCAGCATTCTTTGGAAGATATGGTTTTCTCAACAAGATTTATAATTTGTTTTTCGTCTTCTCCAGCAGGATAAAAGAGCTCAATGACTTCGTTAAGAAATACCAGATTAATATCATTGGTACAGGTTTTACTGTAGCAACTATTACCTATGCCTGCAAAGATGTTTGCAGCTATTTTCAGAACCGCTTCGTTTTTATTGTACTTTTTATATTTGAGTAGTTCCTGAAAAACATATAACGCTAGAGTATTCTCATTTGTGTCAGATATTCCAAAAATATTCTGGGCTAGAATTGTCAGGCTTTTATTGTAGTAGTTGCAGAACGTATATTCTACTTTAAGAGAACACTTATCAGTAGTCTCTTCTTTTCTTTTGATTTTTGGAGAATCCGGGTAGCTGTTTCTGAAAAATAAAATGTCTCCTATTTTAGACCAGAACTCAATTTTAAGAAGGCATTTGGTTTTTTGATCAGATACTTTTGTAATATGATTAAATTCAACTTCTATTCTCTCAAGATCAACTTGTGTTATTCCTTCATTCTGTATCTTCTCCAGAAGCTGAAGCTTTGCAAGAAGGGGTTGAATAGCTATTCTTGAGTTCTCAAATGATGAAGATTTATATAATATCTTTTCTTTATGAGCAGAGAAAGGCTCACTACTCATAAGTTCTGCAAAATCAGATGTCAGACAAACAGGAACATCTTTTTTATCGTCAAATAGAGGTATGGTAACCAAAGATTCTGGTTCTCTATATGGCTGTTCTTTCTTTATAAATATATGAACAAACTTTTTGTTGTCATTTTTATGATCCTTAATTATAGATTCAAGATGGGGGGGTTGTATTAACATGTTATGATAAATTTTCGCTAAGCCTTCTATTGGTAATCTTCTTTCATATAGTCCCATTCTGTTAATATCAATATCCCGATATTTAATCACAGTTCTTATTATTTCTGAATAGATCTTGAAAGCTCTTGCGTTTTTGCGATGCTTTTCATAGGTTAGACCCAATTTAAGCATATTGACAATATATTGATATCCGTATATCTGGGATTTCGATGTTCTGGAAAGAGGTCTTATTTTCTTAAGGGATTCTAAGTAATGATGTGCGGCTTCATTAAACTCGTCATCATAGAAGTATATATCTCCAAGAGCCATATGCAGGGATATTTCACTTAATCTGTATGTATCTTCTGTATCAGAGCTATCCTGCATATCTGTATACATTTCTTTCAATTTTGCGTTGAAATACTTTTTCAGCATTTGAGATTCTTTTAGCGTAAAGTTAAAAGCAGCTGATTCAATTTCAGATCTTTTGGATAGACATTTAATCTCTTCGGCAATTTTCTTTCTGAATTTAAATGCATGGAGTCCATTGGTTATCTTTATTAAATGGGTATAGGTTAATCTGTTTATTATTTTGCTGATTACCTCCCTTAATTGGGGAGATTGATTAATATCGAGCATTTCAGGAATGGAGTTTATATTATTCCAGGAGAATGAGTTGCTGTGAAATTTATAGATGTTATCTATTATGAAAGCTACAGAGACAATAAGTTTATCGTTATATTTCTTAGTACTTTCTCCCATAGACAGATAGATGGGAGTAATAAGGTAAGAGATAAACCCAAATGCGTATTGATCTTTTTCTTTGAAAAGAAGCTTTAAACTACTGGTCATAAATTTATGCTTCATATGAATATACTCTTCAAAATATATGGAGAGTTTTTTGGGTGCTCCATTACTTCTGTAAGTCAGGTAAGTTATGAATTGTTTAAGAGTAAATACTTTCTTGTTTATTAGTAACTCTTTTTTGATTTGTGATGATTCATTTTTGTGTTTGACTTTATCCAGAAATATCTTGTAATTATTTAAATCGAAGAGCCTGGGGTCGTAGCCGGGTGGGAAAAGATATTGACAGACAAATCTTTCTGTCATTTTTGTTAAATCTATATTGTTTTTAAGCTCTTCTGTCAGAAAGCTTGGGGTATATATGTTAGATTTATCAAATATACTACTTATAAAGAAATTACGATCTGAGACATCAGATAGGGAAGCATCATACATCTCTCTACCTGCAATAAATATGAATTTTGCCTGAGAACTGTTTATGAAATGCTTCAGGTTTGAGAGGATTTTAAACACTTTCTCATGTTTGTTGTTAAAGCCTTTTTTGCCGTAGTAACTCTCTGTCAGGGAGAATTCAACATTAGAATTATCATTTTCTGATTCCTCGCTTCCCTCTATTTTATCCAGTTCATCAAATATAAATATAAACTCTGGGACCTGTGAAAAAAAGTTTCTTTTGGTACAGGCATCAAAAATATCTATTAATCTATTCTCAATTTCCCTTACATCTGCTTTCTTACGTTCATGTTTACGGGAATTTCCTACATTGATTAGGCTCTTTAAAGAGAATGAATTCTGTTTACTATCTGATGTGTCATATTCTATATCTTTATTAAGATCTTCAATCTCTTTTTTTATGTTTTGCCTATTACTGATATTGAATAACCCCGGAATCTTTACAATTGAGATATAGTAATAGAAGATGAATAGTAGAAAAGCCAGATAATTTGGGGATGATAGGTATTGGTGTATTCTTGATGTTTCAAAAGGTAACAATCTTGACGTCAGATATTTAGTAAGATCTGTTACTAAATTATCTACGATAATGGAGGCCTTTTCGATAAAAATAATTGTTTTGTGAATAATATCTGTTTTATCTTCAGGAGTTTTTTCAGAAATATGGTGCTCAGTAATAGATGATTTGGTAGTCTGTTTATACAGTATATATTTCCCGGGGGATACTGTTGTTGCGGAGTTTTTTTTATTTAATATCAATTTTTCAAGTTCTGGAAATTGCTTTATAAACTTTTGCTGACTCGGGAAAAATGTGTAGTAGTTCAGATGAATAAGGGCTTCAGATGTTATTTTGATAATAGTGGTGGAGTGCAAAGTAAGATATACCAGAATAATTATAGAGATAATTTTGATTAATTTAAGATAGATATTGCGTGAAGATATTTTATAAAATTTAGCATACTCTTTTTGAATAGATTGAGCTATTAATTTCAATATATCCAACTCCTTTAAATTGTCATATCCAAGATTAATTTTTATGAAAACTTTACCGGAATGACTGAAATAATCTCTTATTCTTCTAAAAGCGTTCTGCCAGTTTTTCTTACTAATAGGATAAAACCATAATAATGAGGTGACATATATTAGTATAGGAATAACAATAGATAGCTCAATTGCAGGAATAATATGGCCTTTTATAATAGATGGATTACTTTTTATAATCAAAATGGAGAGGAAAGCCAGATATACACTTCTTGCAGCAATTATAAAAAATCTGTTTGACGCGTTTGCTGAGTGACGGGAGTCAACTATTAATGTATCCTTTATAAAAAACCATAACTCTTTCCATACGAAACTGAGCGGGATATTTTTACCTCTGAATAGTGTGTTATTTTTTATATTATTATAAATATTACGAAGAAAATTTTTGGTTGATCTGTTGTCGAAATATTTTCTCAAAATCAGGTATGTATGAATCAGTGCTGTAAATCCAGCTAAGGTAAATGGCATATGTGAATCATTTTTATGTGTTGAGAAAAGTAATACAACAAATATCGTTCCCAGCATTGTTCTGAACATGTTTATGAAACTTCTGGATTGTGAGGCTGAGAATGTTATTTCACTAATCAGCTTATTTATAAGACTGGTTTTACCCATTCCTCTGAAACCTGTTATCAAATAAGCACCTGATTGTGACTTACTGAATAGCAGGATTGATCTGAGTTTTTTTAATAATTCTTTTCTTCCAAGAAAATCTGACTCCTGTCCTGAATAGTTAGGCATACCGTGGGAATAGTGATAGTCGTAAAGATCAATTTCTACATCTTCTATTTTTGAAGATACTCCTGTAACCTTATCTTCTCTTTTGCTCATAAAGCCTCCAATTGTTATTCAATATTTTGAATCAAATGATAGCCAATTGCAAGATAAAAATTCACAGAGAATAATTTAATAAACTTCAAACTGTTTCTGAATTAATATTAATGCACAATATCTGGAAATTTGGGAAGATCCTTTCTGGATATGGATTTATGACTTGCTACTCAAAACTTCACCTGATATATTAAATTTGAGAATTAGAAATACAATTGAATCTAGGAGATGAGAGAGTGGCAAATCAGATAAAAGAAATTCCTGAGTTACCGGATGAACTAAAAGAGGCTGTAAATAGAGGTCGATTAGTTATTTTTATTGGAGCTGGTGTGTCAAGACTGTGCGGGTGTAGAGGGTGGGATGATTTAGCAAAAAATCTCATCGATGAATGTTATAATAAGAAAATAATAAATTATCAAACCAGAGAATCTCTTAAATTGTCAAGTAACAGTCAAAAACAGTTAATAACCATTGCATATAAACTACTAAAGCCAAGGTTTGAAAATTTGTTTTTTGACAAAATGAATGATGCATTAACGTCAAAAAAAAATGATGAAACAGAAGATGCTAGAACTTTATATGATAGTATTTATAAACTTAGAGGAAAATTTGTTACAACTAATGCAGATAAGCTGTTCGATTATAGGTTTGAGAAAAGTAATATAGTTTTTGATGAAAATAGCTTCACGAAAGAGAATTTTGAAAACAGAGAACATAGCAGTTTATTTAAAATACATGGATCTATTGATAAAACTAAAAGTTTAGTGTTCACTTTACCTCAGTATATGAAAAGATATAGTAATGATAGTTTTAAAGATTTTTTAAGATCTATTTTTGATAATTATACTGTTCTTTTTTTAGGCTATGGACTTAGTGAATTTGAAATACTTGAATCTCTTATAATGAATGGTAAGATAACAACACATAATCATTTCTTGCTCCACGGTTATTATCCTTGTGATGAGAAATTGCTTGAAGCCCATCGGTTATATTATAGTGAGCTAAATATAGAGATCGTCGGTTATTCTAGGGGAGAAATTGGATATAAACAACTTATAAAGATAATCGATAGATGGAGTGTTGATATGAAATCAACAAACTTTTTAATTAACTCTATAGGGTTTGTCGAAGATAACGCTAAGGAATACAAAGAAGAAAATAAATCAGCTATGGCACAGTTTTTGAGAGAAAGTCCTCAGGCTAAAAAATTCCTGGAGGTTCTAATAGAATCTCCTAATCCAGCAAGTTGGTTTGATACATTATTTGAAGAAAATTACTTTACTAATTCTGATAAAGGTTTTATTGTCAGAGATGGACGCTTTGTTAGAAGTACAGGCTGGACAGCTTTTGCTTATCTTGGACGTCTAGCTGAATATAACAAAAATATTAATGATCGCGATATTTTTAATAAATTGACAATTATAATTCAGTCTTTAATGCATTATAGTGCTAATGAATTTAATCTGCATTCAACTTTTCTGGAAATATTGTCGACAATGATTGGAAATGATATTGAAAGTAAATTGGATAGTTCTATACTGCAAATAGTAGAAAACTGTAATATAAACACTAACATTCCAATGATAATTGCACACTACACAATACCTGCTACATTGAAATATAAGAGGGAGCAGCTTTTTATAAAAATCCTTAATAACCTTTTAGTATATAGAGAAATAGAAAGTTTTATGGAAACAAAAGAGTATGTAGGATCGATTAGTAATTACAATTTTCGTGATATTTACATAAAACATATTGACGTGATTTCTGAATTATGGGGAAAGGAAGTGATTCAACTATGCTTTGAGAAAATAGATAAGTTTCTTGAAGAATATCCAGAAGGTTTTGATAGTTGGAAGATAAGATCAATTGATGATTGTGATTTAAGCGATTATGATAAAAGCGAGTTTGATAAGCAGTTAATTGTGTTGATAAAAGAACTAATTAAACGGCTAGATTCATCAACTTTTGCAAAAAAAGTTGATGAATTTATTGCTCAAGCAGGGGTAAAAAATAGACTCAGCATTTTCATAATAGATCATTTCTATAATTATTTCTGTGATAAGTTCTGGAGTATAGATTGGAACCCTTTAGATAGTTCTAGGTGGGAAATGAAGCCGGAAGTTTATGATTTGATTAAGAATAATGCTCAGGCGATTGTAGATAATACAGTTCATTTGGATAAATTGATAGAGTGGGTTAAGGATATTGAATTTGATATTCAGGGAGATAACCAGGTGATGAAAGAAGCTTTTGCCAGAAAAGAATGGTTGTATCCACTACTATATACAGGTAATTCTAAAGTCAAAAAAGAATATGATAAATACGATTCTATTAATAATGCCGAACCTCATATGGAAGGCCGGAATGCACGTATTACTATAATTAGTGGAAGTAGTCGATATGAATATGAGGAGTTGTCTATTATGACAGCAAGTAAACTAATCAAATGCTTGAATGAATTTGATGAGCACTCTTATGAAAGTGCGCAGAATGGCTGGAACAAGATGGACCTGGGAAGAACACTTGAAGGTGTAGTTGCTGCAGATCCATCAAAATATATTGATGAAATAGATCTGTTTCTGAAATTGAAGAAGGATTATTTAACTAATTTCATTGAAGGTATAAAAAACTCTTGGAAGAATAAAATAGATATTGATGTTAGTAAGGTGCTTTATTTCGTATCTAACGTAACTACAGATGATTCATTTTGGCAAGGTGAAGAAAAATATGAAAGATATTCTGAATGGTTTGCTAAAGAGGTTGCGCGATTTATTGTAGAGGGTTATAAATCTGAAGAACGAAGCTTTGGTCAGGAGTATTTGGAAAAATGTGAAGCGATATTGATTGAATTGGAGAAAAGAGCCGAATCTACAGGCGGTTGGAATAATGTGGATTATCCTACAATTCAGCTGAACACTACTTTGTGTGCAATATATGAGGCTATGATAATGCTTTCTCTGAGCTGGGCAAAAAATAATAAAGAATTGGACAAATCGAGACGGTGGAAGCCTGTGTTAAAAGAGTTTTTTGATAAAGCATTGAATAGTACAACTCCGAAGGTACAGGAACTGATAATGACTTTGGGTAAATTTCTGGCTAATATTGATTATCTTGATTCAGATTGGCTAAAAAGTAACCTTGATAAGATTTTTCCTCTAGATAATGAGGAGTATTTCAAGGCTAGTTTCAGCTGTTATGTTAGTTATACAGGGCAAGTTTACGGTGCTATTTATAGAATGTTGAAAGAGAGTGGAATATATCAGCATGCGTTACAATTTGATTTTGGTCATGGTACTCTGGCTACTACCAGGAGATTTATAGAACAAATAACTCTAGGCTATAAATATTCAGGAGATGAACTCAATGATAAGGATGGCTTGATTTATAAATTATTGAATGAGGGAAATTCGCGTCAACTTCTTGAACTTGTCTGGTTTGTTCCTAAACTTGTTAAATATGACGATAGCGGCTTGGATTTAGTCAAAAATTTGTGGAATGAGCTGACAAAATCGAAGCGGGAGATAGGTGAGGTAAAAAGATCTTTATGGCAGTGGGGAAGTTTATTTAATGAACCAGAAGATATTGAAGTTGACCTAATTGCTTCAATAGAGAGTTTTGATCAAAGTGAACCGTTTCGGTTTGTAGAGTATGTAGAAGAATTGGTAGAAAAGGACAAGATTGAATTATCATTCAGATTATTTAAGAAAATGGTTGAGGTGGCTGGGCCGGTTGAGTCTTTTAGAAGAGATATGGTTAAAGAGATAATTGAGGCTTTTTATAAAGCACCAGAGAAGGTTAAGAAAGAAGATGTGGATGTTATTTGTAATAAATATGCTGAAGAAGGTTATGAGCTAGGGAGAGATTTGTTCAATAAATACAATTCTTGATTGTAATTAAGGTGGGCTTTTTAATACTCCCTGGCAGGAGTGCGAGGCATTCTTCCTTGAAAATAAGTATGTGACTCTTTTTGTTAGTCCAAAAGCCTGCTGATTGAATAGCGCTGTGCTGTTTAGACAGGTGGGTGAAGTTTTTAAAACCACCCCGTCAAATTCTAAACAAAGAGAACTTTGTTAACGAATTTGCCACCCCTCCTTTGAAAGGAGGGATATGGTGCCAGTAATGATAGTCAGGCTACAACTGTGAGAGGTTGTGCATGTCTCTGTTTGTCTTTATCTGTCATTGTTTTTGTAATTAAACCAATCTTATTCGCATTAATCAGCATCTTTCATTCACTTGTATTATTCTGGTTTTAAGTCCTGCAAAGACCGCTGCAGATCTGCTGGATGTATGTACGTTTTTGTAATTCTATACACAGTGAGTAGAGGATTGCTTTTGTAAAATCTCTACACGTTGTGTAGATAATCTATTTACTCTTTTTAATTGAAACCTCTACACAAAGTGTAGAAGATTGCTTCAATTATCTTCATATTCATATATAAGAGAAGAGTTTTATTAGGTAATGGCTGGTGGTTCTGAAACTTACATGCCTGCCCACTACCTTCTGGTTATCTATTCAGACTACTTCTCAAATTTTAACCGATCTCTGATATTTATCATCAGTTTTTTACCTATTTAATGAGAGTTTCTGTCCTGGATCTTCCTTTCGATCTGGTTGTTATGAGATTCCTGTCAAGTTTAAGTTCAAGAGTATCTCCTTTTTCAAAACTGCCGTCAGAAGTGCCGAGAGATGCATCTCCATTGAAAACCATAGTCTCTTTTTTAAAATACCACTTCACATCATTGGATGAGCCTTTTATTTTACCTTTGTCAAATTTTATATTTCGCCTGCCGGTAATGAATGAGATATCACTTTTTTTGTTTAACTCTATAAGTATAATATCTGCGAAAAGGGAAGAGTCTTTTTCTTCAGATTTTTTCTTTACTTTTCTTCTCTTTGTTTTGCCGGCTTCTATTATAGTGTTGAAAATGGGCTCAATGCCTGTAATAACCATGAAACCACTTTTATCGTCATCTTCAGTCTGCCCCTTCAAAGTCAGACCGGATTCACCATTTTCAGAATGGAGATATATTCTGTTATTTTCGGCATCCATGAATATTCTGTTACCAGTAAGCAGAGTTTCGTTTTTTCCGGTGAAGAAAGTCATCACACTTTCCCCATTTGCAATAATATCTCCGTTTGCAGGAATACTCAGGTGATTTGTTTTGAGATTAAGTCCTTTCTGTATTAACTGTACATCTCCTCCGTATTTCACACTGTTTTTACTGTCATCAATAGTGAAGTGAGCGGCATTTATCATTATTTCACTACTTGAGAGAAAGGTCTTTTGCCGGCTGAATTTCTTTTTTATGGAAGATTTTACTCCCGATTTTGATGAGAGGGCTTTCTTATCTGTATCTATGAAAAAGGCTCTGGATGTGAAACGGTTTCCCTTCTGGAATATTCTGGAGCCACTGCCTTTAAGATCTACGTTCTTCTTCATTACATTGTAGAGCAGTCGTGGAGTAGAGCCTGAATATTCATTAATTTTAAAATCAGATACATCTTTAGCATCACAATCTACTAAGTCACCATCTTTGAAATTTAAAAACATCTGATGTGAACTTACTGTGAAAGGAGTATCGCTTTCCACATTTACTGATCCGGATCTTAACATTTCCACTCTGGTTATTTTCCCTGTTTCAGTACTGAATCTTATTTTTATTTCATCAGAGTTCATTTTCATGGTACTCTTTTTACTGATAATTGTTATTTCCGCCTGTTCCCTGAGATGAATAAGATCTATTTTACCTTCGTGAGGATGGCGTGTGTCTATGTTTACACTCTTCATCTCTTTATAATTACCTTTGGCTTTGGTCCCCATAATCATACGCCCTCTGGTAGTACACGCAATTTTAGTTATGTGTTTACGATCCTCAGTATATATTACAAATAGTTTGTCACTCTCTATTTTTAAATCATTACCTGTTATTACGCTGTTTTTGTCAAATATAACCATCTGCTTCTCATCCCAGAACCAGAGTATATCTGCTTTGTATTTGTACTTCTTTCCCTCCTGGATAAAGAAACCTTCGGTATCAAGAAATTTGTACATCTTCTGTTTTAAATAGAATGCAGATCCTTTTTTACCTATTCCTTTGTACGCTTTTGAATAGTATTTTACCGGATGTGTTGATCTTACTTCGTTTTTGGCTTTCAACAGGAATTCGCTACTCTCCATATATATGTTTCTGGAAACAATTCTGGCGTTTCCTGTGACTGCAACATAGTGCATATCAAAACTGATGAATCCCTTTTCACCGGTTATAGTAATATTACCAAGTTCTCTGTTTTTTTTGATTTTTTTAATTTCGATATCCCTGAATTTTGTTCCCATCTTTGCAGGAAACGACTCACTGCTTTTGATTACCATGGATACATTATTGTGTTTATCGTATATGTGACTTGTGAGGCCTTCGTTTTTACCAGGCTCAAAGCTTACTGGTTTCTGTTCTTCTGAACCCGAAATATTTATTATGAGATAAATTACCAGTAGTCCGGGTAGTGTAAGGGTGGTAATTTTAATGAGCTTTATAAATCTTTCCATATTTGTCAGTTTTTTTATGTCATTACTCATAGGTTACTGATACTCCTTTCTGATAAGCTTCATTTATCTCACTCTCTGTTAGCGCATGCTATTACATGCGTTATCCGGTATGTCTATGGTTACAGGCATGTTAAAAACTTTTTTAATAATCATCGGGACTGGGGTTCAGAAACAGATTCTTTGTTCTTAAAGATTGCTTTCAGATCTTTCAACAGATAGTTGTTGAAAAAGTATTCAGCTCCATCTTTTGAAAGGTGAGAAATTGAAGTTCCATAGCCTCCATCCATAAAAAACTCCTCTTTTTTATTGGGGAATCCGCTATTGTGAGCGTTATAGTTATGAATTGAGATGTTCCCGTATTTTTTTGTAAGTGCCATTATTTCCTTAATGTGTGCCCTTTTCTGAGTCTGGGTTATATAGGTTCCGTAGTAGTCTGGAATAATTATTAACATAACTCTGACCTTATCTTTTTCAAGTTCATCAAGAAGTTTCAAAAACCACTCTCCCTCATATCCCGGGTGAGGAACATAAATTTCCCGATGCATATTATTGGGTCGCACTGTTATAAGTTGATTAAAATGATTAGAGGAGGACCCAAGGTATCTCTGCGTATCCTCTATTAATCGTACCATTTTTTTATAGTTTTCAGTTTCATTGCTAACTGTAATATTGTTTTGTATGTAGTTGATGGAGTTGTTTATTTTTTCAGCAGTGTCAGCTCGCTTTTCATATAGTGACAGGAAGCCGGGCTTCATATTCCGGTTCTGATTTTTTCCACTATTTTTTTCCTTATTATATTTCTCCCCAAATCTTGCAAGCATCTCTTTTTCCGAACCCCGGTGGTGTACAAAATAGTCCATGCCATAGATCACAAGTTCAGGAATATGTCCCATTCTTTTGAATTCCTTATAGAGCAGGTAGTTATATTTTGCATTTTTTCCATGAGCTCCCTCTCTGAAAGCATTCCTTCCAAGGCTTTTTTTTATATGAAGAGGATGAACTGCTTCATAGACTCTTGAAGAGCCAAATATGAGTATGTCCCATTTTTTTTCGTGTAAGAAAGATTCCAGAGCTTTAAGGTATGCTTTCTCTTTTTCACTGTAAAGCTCTATATTATCGACCAGATAACATAAAGATGTATCTATGATAAGTAAGGAGAATAGAAAAATGATTACTATTTTAAAATATTTCATATAAAAACTCCCGGTTTAAAAAAAAGTCCTGATCCATCAGTAATATTGTCAGATTAAAAATCCATGTATATGAAGAAATTTGTCTTATCTACTGCTAAAATCATCAGCAGGCATATGAAGAAGGCAAACATTACAGCTTTTGCAAATTCCGGTTTACTCAATCTGCTTAAAAATCCGGCTCTGTTTTTATACAGATTCTCAAGTCCCAGAAAAAGAATTATAACCATACTGTTAAAAACCAGATGCCCAAGGCTTCCTTTATATAGGTTTACAGATATTTTATTAATAAAGAGGAGGGCGTGGTTAACACTTTCTGCTTTGAAAAAGATCCATGCAAGAGTAACCAGATTGAAAGTTGTAAAAATATTTATTGCTGCATGAAGTCCGGGATATTTATTTAGTTTCAGTTTTTTCACCAGCTTTTTTCTCTTTTTTTTAGTCAGAAAAGATACTATGAGAAAGAGACCGTGTAATAAACCCCACACTATGAATGTCCATTTTGCTCCATGCCAGAAACCTCCCAGAATCATAGTTATCAACATTCCGCCTGTATAACCCCAGATTTCAGTTTTTATTCCATATAGTTTCCTGCTCTCTATTTTTCCCATAATCTTATAAGATAGAGGAAGGAACAGGTAGTCCCGAAGCCATGTAGATAACGAGATATGCCAACGATTCCAGAATTGTGTAATAGAGCGACTTAAATAGGGGTAATTAAAATTTTCTACAGATTTAATACCCATAATTCTTGCAATACCAATAGCCATATCTGTATAGCCGGAAAAGTCACAATATATTATGAATGAATAGAACCAGGCAGCAAAAAGCAGAGTTAATCCTTTACCAGCAGGTTCTCTGAAACAATCATTGACAAAAGGCAGAAGTCTTTCGCTGACTGCAAATTTTTTGAAGAATCCCCAGAAAAACAGTTCCACACCGGAAATTACTCTATCCGGGTCAAAAACAATCTTTTTTCTCATTTGAGGAAGAAAATCCTTTACTCTTTCAATAGGACCGGCAAGAAGTTGGGGGAAAAATGTTACATAGAACAGAAAATACCCAAGGTGTCTCTCTGGTTCTATAATTTTTCTATATACATCTGATGTGTAGCTTATAAGTCTGAATGTAAAAAAAGAGAGTCCTACAGGTAGAATCAGGTTGAAAGGAGAGGTCTTCAGATCAGTACTACTCATTATCCCTGAATTCCTGAGTGTATCAAGTACTAAACCTGCAGATTTGTAAAAAAGCAGAATTACTGTACCCGCAGATAGAGCCAGAATGAATCTGTTTTTTGTTAATTTGCTACAATTTACTCTATGTTTAGTTAAAAAGAAAACCAGCAAAGAAGGTATCATTAGTAGTAAAGGAAACCATTGAGACCATGTATAGTAAAAATATAAACTTGAAACTACTCCGACAATCCAGCGATATTCATGTTTCATGAAATACCACGTAATAGCAGTAACAAGAAAAAAAGATAAAAATTCCATCTCATAAAAATTCATGAATCACCTCTTAACTATATGCTAGTTATAAAAACCTAATCAGAACTAGTCAAGGAGATAACATGTGTTTGACATTATTATGTATTTAAGTGTACAGTTTTTGTATATGAAAACTGAAGGAGTGGGTTGGGGGTAACTGTTCTTAGTAGCCTGAAGAGGGTAAGCGAAGCGTAAGTCTGAAAATATAGGTCAGATGGATACCCGGATCTTGCAGGTTTTTCTGAAGAAGGGCATCGATTATGCCCTTCTGTGGCTATAAGGCTCTATTTTTTTTCAAAGATTTCTACTATTACTTTTCCATCTTTAGTAACAGCAGCTCTGTACATTCCTCTGGTATTAAATGACATCATTATGTTGCCATCTTTATCTACACCGATAACTCCACCTGAACCACCTACAGGTTTAAGTTTTTTTATGATAACTGTATCTGCAGCTTCCTGAATTCCCATGTTTTTGTATTTCATCAGAGCAGAAATATCGTGAGCAACAGCCCATCTTATGAAATATTCTCCGTGACCAGTACAGGATACAGCACAACTTGAATTGTCAGCATAGGTTCCTGCACCAATAACAGGAGAGTCTCCGATTCTGTTGAATTTCTTGTTTGTCATACCACCTGTCGAGGTGCCGGCTGCAAGGTTACCTGCTTTATCGAGTGCTGCACATCCCACAGTTCCGAATTTGTGGTCAGGATGAATGTAATTCATCGCTACTTTCTTTCTTTTTCTCTTTTTAACTCTCTGAAGAGTTTTCCATCGACTATCTGTATAGAAGTAATCAGAAGGCACCAGTTTGATTCCCTGAGTTTCTGCAAATCTCTCTGCACCTTCTCCGGCCATCATTACGTGAGCAGATTTTTCCATAACTTTACGGGCCAGACTTATTGGATTCTTAATATGCTTAACACCTGCAACTGCTCCGGCTTTCATATTGCTGCCATCCATAATGGAAGAATCCAGTTCATTCATCCCTTCATTAGTGAATACTGAGCCTCTGCCTGCATTGAATAGAGGAGAATCTTCCAGTACGTGAATCGTTTTCTCTACAGCATCAAGGCTTGAACCACCGGCCTGAAGGATTTTATAGCCTGTCATAACTGCTTCTCTCAATTTTGCTTTACACTCTTTTATCTTACTGGGAGACATGGCCTCTTTTTTAATTGCTCCTGCCCCTCCATGGATTGCAATTGCAATTTTGCTTTCCGCAGATAGTGAAGAGGAAAAGAGTAGTGCTGCTGATATCAGAAAAAATAAGAAAAATTTACACTTTTTGTTCATATGATCTCCTGTGAATGCATTTGTCGATTTCTTAAAAAAGAATTATTAACAATAGCTGCATTAAATGCAAGTTAATAAAAAAACTTTTTGTTTCAAAAACCCTTTTTTTAGTTGATTTATCAGGATTCCGATGCTATAATACTACCAACTAATAATTCTCATAAACCCAATTGTTTTGCCCCGGTTTCCCCCTAAACCGGGGTTTTTTTTTATCTGATGAATTTTGTAGTGCTTTAATGTGTCGTTTGTAAAAAAAGTTGTGGTTTTACTTAATTTTGTGATATTTGATTTTTTTATATAAATTGGAAGCAGGATCGAAAAAAAAATAAGAAAATAATTCTGCTTTCTGTACTGTGGCTTTTCAACTAAGCAGGCTCTGCAGATGAATTCGAAAGTAATTAACTATCATGGGATCTTTGTAGTTTGCTTCTTTTTATTTATAGCAATGGTTTTTAGCAGAAGTTATCGGATTTAGTGTCTGTTCTCCTGCTGCTTAGCTATCTTAAGAAATATCATTCCAAGTCCCATGTAGAATATTCTTCTTATTCTGCGAATTATTCCCAGACTGATTCCGGCAGATGCAGTAAAACCCAGAATATCCAGCAGCATTCCCTGAACACTTTCAGAAACTCCCCACTGACCGGGGATAAGGAAAAAGATACTCTGAACAATATTGGCTATCGAGGCAATAAAGAAGGCTCCCAGGAAATCTACCGGTATATCAAGAATATTCAGAATGTAGTAGATTTCAAAGACCCCTAAAATTCTTCCGGTTATGTGAAACAGAGTGGCAAAGGCAATTCTTCCTTTTTTGTTAAGGTAGTAGTCTTTAACATTACTGTCCACAGAGCTTAGCTTACTCTGTTTTCCTGCAAGGTACCTGTTAAGAGGGGGAATAATTCTGGAAATCTTCATAAGAGCCCCTGAAAGACCTTTAATCTGAATTGATACCAGAATAGTGTTGCTTATAAATATTACTATAAGGCACATTGTGCTTGCAGTGATCCAGCTGTCCGGGATCTCTATGAAATATATTGTAATAACCAGGCCGGCAGTTATAAACAGCATTCTGGCAATATAATCTATGGTTTTATCAATCATAACTCCCGGAATGCCCTGATCAAGAGGAATTTCAGATTTCATCATAAAGGCTCTTACTGAATCACCACCAATGTTGGCTGCAGGAGCTACCATATTAACAGCTTCACTGATAATCTTCAGGCGGAAGATGTTGTAGAAAGAGGTTTTGTGACCAAAACCATGAAGAATGATGCCCCATGCAAATGTGTGGGACATGTGCCATCCAAGAGCTATCAGTAGTATTGGTATAAAATGGTACTTTATTTTAAGTAGCTGATCAGCAAGGGTATTCCAGCCTAAACTGTGTATAAGGTAGAAAAAGAATCCTATGCCTATGAAAAAGAATATATTTTTAACGGGGAGTTTTTTTAATTTGTTATTCATAAATTTTTTGAATCCATCCGATTATTCTGGCAGCTCTGCTCTCCCATGTAAGAGAATCAGCTGTTTTCAGGGAGTTTTCTGATATCGTTTCTGCAAGAGTAGGGGAGTTAAGTATATCTTTTATAGCTTCAGATGATTTGTCAGGGGAATCTGGTTCTACAAGCAGAGCATTCTCCCTGTTATTAAGTATCTCGCCTACATCAGGAAGGTCGGGAGCTACAATGGGTCTGCCTATAGCAACGTAGAGAAATGTTTTGAAGGGAAGTACTGTTCTGCCGTAGTTCTGAAGAGGAGCTGATACTGTAGGTATAAGAAGGATATCAGCAGCATACAGATACATGGAAACATCTGTTATTGGTTTGTGACCGGTAAAGGCGACGTTTGTTACATTCAGGCTGGCGGCATAATCAGATAGCCTCTGTATATCTTCCGGCCTGCCTCCTACAAGGACAAAATGGGCCTCTTCTGTTAATGCAGCAATATCAATGACACTCTCTATGCTCTTGTTTTTCTGCATATTGCCGGTATATACTACAAGCTTTTTATTCCGGGGAAGCCCGGTTTTTACTCTTGCTTCATCTTTGCTGAGACGTGGTATTACGTCAGATGGATCAAAACCATTGTGACAGGGAAGAAGTTTTTCTTCAGGTATGCCTGCTCTTGCCATTGAATCTGCTGATAGTTTACTGTGCAGTATCATGCCCAGGAAATTTTTCCTTCTGGCCAGTTTTGATGCCATCTTCATTAATCTGGGGTACTCATCTCCAAGTAGCCGGTAGGTTTCAAAAATAACATTTTGCCCCAGTAGTGCAGCCACCAGGGTTGTATACTCATTTCTTGTGTAGATGATTTCAGTCTTTTTGAAAAGAGTGTAAATAGGCGCTGCCACTGCATGTGTAAACTTCTCTAGTCTTGTTCTGCCTGCGGGAATAGTGAATATTGTTTTAACTTTCAGACTTTGAGGTACATTATAGTAGTTGCATATCTCTTCTGTAACTTTATACCCTCTTTTGAAAAACCCTCTGCTCTGAACCGGTATTATCAGTTCAACCGGAAGCCCGGCTTCAGTAAGAGAGCTTACGTTTTTAATTACCTGCTGGGTATTTGTGCCGTGAAAGGGGAACCTCTCATCGGAAATAAGGGCTACTGAAGGCAGCCCTTTTTTTATGTTTTCGTTTTCTGTCATTAAATTACCTGCTTAGTGCAACAGGTAATTCTATAGTAAAAAGAGGTCTTTTGCAATCAGAGGCTGCCGCATTTGGTCCATGCGCAGTTTGGACATGTAGGGCATTTTTCATCTGGAAGCTCTGCACCACATACCGGACAGGCAATGGTGTTAAGGTCCTGTCTGTTTATTTCAACCTCGCCTGTCTGACTCTCAAGAACATGAGCTATAGCATCTGGAATTGAATGGATCAGTCTACCATTATGGAATGTAGGATCTGCGCCACCAATACCTTTCAGCTGTCTGATTACGTCCTCAGTTGATATTCCTGTACGAAGAGCCATGGATATCAGTCTTCCAATCGCCTCTGCGTCAGCCATTGTTGAGTATCCGCTTTTACCAATTGAACAGAAAACTTCAAAAGGTTTCTGATTAAAGTAGGATATTGTTATGTAGAGTTTACCAAGACCTGTTGTGATTCTGTGAGTTGTTGAGGGCAGCTGGTCCGGGCGGCTTTGAGGGTGTGGATTTGTCTCTGTCGGAGCTGTATTGAGAACCTGAAGTGCTCTGCAGCCATCACGATAGACAGTTATGCCTTTGATGTTCATTCTGAAGGCCTGCCTGTACGCATCAGCAATATCTTCTTTTGTTGCGGAGTTTGGGAAGTTAATGGTTTTTGAAACCGCACTGTCAGTATTCTCCTGGAATATTTCCTGCATTTTTATATGGTTGTCAGGTGAAATTTCCTGAGCTGTAATGAAGTAGTCAGGCTGAGTTGCCCCTGGATTTGCTTCTTCCCACTTCTCAAAGATAGGGTGGATGTCCTTTATTTCTGTATCCAGGATTTTTGAAACTACTTTGAAGGCAAAAATCGGTTCAATACTTGATGAGCAGCCGGCAATTCTGGAAATTGTTCCTGTGGGGGCAACTGTCAGAACTGAGGCATTTCTCATTGTCTTGCCTTTATATATGGACTTTTCAATATTGGGGAAGTTACCGCGATCTTCACCCAGTTTTGAAGATGCTTTAACAGCTTCTTCCTTAAGGAAACCTGATATTTTTTTTCCAAGATCCCTGGCTTCAGTTGTATCATATTTAATTCCATTCATGAGTAGAAGATCTGCAAATCCCATAACACCGAGACCAATACGGCGGTTTGCTATAGCAATGTCGGTTATCTGCTGAAGGGGATATTTGTTTACTTCTATTACATTGTCAAGAAATCTAACACCGGAGATAATGGTTTTCTTAAACCTTTTCCAGTCAAAATTATCCTTTTCTCCTTTTTTGTAATATTTTGAGAGATTAATTGAACCAAGATTACAGGCTTCAAAGGGGTGAAGTGGCTGTTCACCACAAGGATTTGTTGCAGCAATAGGACCCTGATCTTTTGTTGGGTTGAGTCTGTTTACTTCATCAATGAATATAAGGCCGGGATCTCCGTTTTTCCATGCTGAATCAACAATCATTTCAAAGATCTCAGTGGCATTCTCGTCTAATGTTTTTTTGCCGGTTGAAGGATCAATCAGCTCATAAGTGCTGCTTTTTTCAACTGCTTTGATGAATTTTTCTGTTATGGCTACAGAGATATTGAAGTTCTGTGCAGAGGTTCCGTCCAGCTTCATTGTGATGAATTCTCTGATATCCGGATGATCTACTCTGAGAACTCCCATGTTGGCGCCTCTTCTTGTGCCACCCTGTTTAACTGCCTCTGTACCAGCGTCAATAACATTCAGAAAGGAGATGGGGCCTGAAGCTATTCCCTGGGTCTTTTTTACAAAACTGCCTTTAGGTCTGATGCCGGAGAAATCAAATCCTGTTCCACCGCCCTCTTTGTGGACCATAGCTGCATTTTTGACAGATTCAAAGATTCCTTCCAGTGAGTCTTCAATAGGAAGAACAAAACATGCTGAGAGGCACATGTCTCTACCGGCTCCTGTTAGGGTTGGGGAGTTTGGCATAAAATCTCTTTCTATCATCATTTCGTAGAAAGTTCTGCTCCACTCTTTTTTGAGCTCTTCTGTTTTTTCTGCTCCTGCAATAAATTCGGCTACTCTTTTAAAGAGCTGCTCAGGTTTTGTTTCCAGTAAATTACCTTCTCTATCTTTTTTAAAATATCTGGCTTCCAGTATTCTTAAAGCATTATCAGTAAACGGTTTCGTTGACATATAATCTCCTTGTATTTAGTTCGAATGAAATCTTAGTACACTATATATGGTGTGTCAAGTCTTTTTTCAAAAAATAAAAATGATTTACTAATGATTTCTTGACTTTTAGATATATTATATATTATTATAAGTGGGAGGAAATGGGACGCAGTGGGATGACTGGAAGATTTAGAGGAAGTTACGACGCCAGAATGGATGATCGGGGAAGAGTAAAAATTCCCGCAAAATTCCTCTCTGTGTTCGATGATTCCTCAAAACGTGAAGTGTTCATAACCTCCATAAACGGCGACTCAGCAATGATCTATCCACTCCCGGTCTGGGAAGAAATGGAAGAAAAATTTGAGAATCTCGGCTCCTGGGATCCAGATGTTGATGAGTTTATAACCAGATTAAGTTACTGGGGCACAGAGACAGAAATTGATTCAAAAGGCCGGCTCCTTATTCCCACTGACCTCAGAAAAGAGGGTCAGCTTGAAGAGACAGTTCTGATCTTTGGTAAAGGTAATCATCTGGTTGCATGGAATAAAGAGCTCTTTAAAGCTGGTGAGCTTGGTGAAAAGTACAGCAAAGAAAAACTACATAGAGTTTCAAGGATAATAAATGAAGCAAAAGCACTACCCGGTAATGAATAGAGAGATAACCGCTGCGATGAGTAATCCTGCTCTTCCCGTGGTAGTGGACTGTACCTGTGGAATGGGGGGGCACACAGCTGAAATACTACGGGCTGTGCCTGAAGTCAGGGTAATTGCTCTTGATGTAGATAATGAGAGTCTTGCTATAGCCGGTAAAAATCTTGAAGAATTCGGAAATAGAGTTGAGCTGATTAATCTGAATTTTACTAAAGCATTTGAAAGTGATGAGATCAATTGGGACTCAGTAGGCGGCGTTGTTGTGGATCCTGGTATCTCAATGTTTCAGATGTGGGGGGAAGACAGAGGTTTTTCCCACAATATTGATGCACCTCTTGATATGAGAAAAGACAGAAGCTCCGGGATAACAGCCGGTGATGTTATTAATACTTTCCGTGAAGCTGAACTTACTGAAATATTCCAGAAATATGGTGATGTTAAAAGAGCTGCTGTTGTAGCAAAAAGAATAATAGAAGCAAGATTGAAAGGACCGATAGAGTCAACATTTCAATTAAAGGGTATTGTAGAAAGGGTGTTTGGGAGTAATGTTCCCCGTGGGGTAGTGCATCCTGCAGCAATGGTTTTTCAGGCTCTGAGAATTTTTGTTAACAGAGAGCTTGAAGGTGTAGAGAATTTCATAAAAGATGGTGTTGAACGTCTTACCAGTGGAGCAAGAATAGCTTTTCTGACTTTTCATTCAACTGAAGACAGAATGATTAAGAGGCTTTTTCGTGATCTGGATCGTAGTGGAAAGGCAAAAATAATTAAGCCTTTTCCGGCAAAACCATCGGAAGAAGAGGTAGGGGAGAATTCGGCTTCAAAGCCAGCTAAATTGAGAATCCTGGAGGTCACATGAAGAAGACCCAGGCCTCATTCATTCCGGTAAGCAGGTATCTGCTTGGAATCATGTTTATGGCTTTCGTAGTGCTTTTTGTCTATTCAAGTCTTAATCTGAAAAATATAGATTTTGGTTACAGACTCCAGGAACTCAAGCAGAGAGAGAAAATTCTGAATGATGAACTTGGACGCCTCAGAGCAGAAAAATCCTCTCTTCTTAAACTTGAGAGAGTTGAAAGAATTGTAAGAAATCGTCTGGGATATCAGTATCCCGCGCCAGAGCAGTTAATAAAGGTGTTTGAGGATTAATATGAAGCTTAACAGAAATGAGAGAAGCAGAACCTTTGTTCTTTTTCTGTTTATCCTGTTGTGGGTAGGGTGGGTATGCACCGCTCTGGTTAAGCATCAGATTCTTGAATATGATAAAAATCTGAACAGGGTCAAAACTCATAGTTCCAAAACCAGTGAAGTGCACTCCAAAAGAGGAACTATATATGACAGAAACGGAGAGGTTCTGGCAATGTCAGTTATGTCTCACACTGTCTATCTAAGTAATATTGATAAGAAAAATTCTCTGAGTATTCTTACTTATCTGAAAAAAACTCTTGGTTTAACATATTCAAAACTTATAAAACTGAGAAAGAGAGTTAAGAGAGGGCAGAGGATAATTCTTGTTAAAAGAAAAATCGATAATATAAGGTATAAAAAGCTATATAAATATAATAAAGAACTGAAAGAGGGCAGTTCACTTTTCTTTATGGAAGAGTTCAGGAGAGAGTATCCTCAGGGTAGACTGGCATCCCACATTCTGGGAGGAGTTAATTCAGCTGAAGTCGGAGCTTACGGTGTTGAGTTTGGAGCAGAGAAGTATATCAAAGGCAAAGATGGTAAGGTGCAGATGTTGCTGGATGCACGTAGAAAAGTGTACCAGTTTCAGTATATTACAAAGCCTCTTGAAGGTAGTGACGTCTGGCTTACGATAGACTCAGCAATTCAGTTTTTTGTTGAAAAAGAGTTAAAAGATACCGTTGCAAAGTATAATGCCAAAGGTGGTTCTGTAATTGTTATGGATAGTCATAATGGTGACCTTCTGGCGATGGCAAGCTATCCCGATTATAACCCTGCAGGATTGAGATTTCTTAAAAGTTCATCAGAAGCTCTGCGTAACAGAGCTGTTTCATTTGTTTATGAGCCTGGTTCAACTTTCAAAATAATTCTTGCTGCTTCAGCTTTGAATAATCAGATCTGTTATCCTCAGCAGATTTTTGATTGTATGAACGGTCGTTTCAAATTTAAAGACAGAACTATATATGATGACCATTCATATAAAGCTCTCTCTTTTGAAGATATTTTTGTCCATTCAAGTAATGTTGGTTCGGCCCAGATTGGTATAAAACTGGGTAAAAACAGATACTATAAAGCAATAAGAGAGTTTGGTTTTGGAAAGAAAACCGGAGTAATGTTATCGGGAGAAGAGAGAGGGCTTTTGAGACCTGTTTCCCGTTGGAGTGCAGTTTCAATTGCCTATATTGCTCATGGGTATGAGTTATCTGTTACTCCTCTTCAGATGACAAGAGCTTTCAATGCAGTCGCAAGTGGAGGAACACTTTTCAGCCCCCGGCTTGTAGCCAGAATTGATGATAGGGCAGAGGGTGTTTTAAAACCTGTTAAAGTGCTTACCAGAGGTACTCAGAGCAGACTGGTTTCAATTATGAAAGAGGTTGTAAGCAGAGGGACAGGTAAGAAAACTTTCATTCCGGGAATGGAGGTTGCAGGTAAAACAGGAACTGCAAAAAAAGTAATTAACCGCAAATACAGGAGAGTGTATGTCTCCTCTTTTGGGGGATTCTTTCCAGCCTCAAATCCAAGGGTAACTATTTTTGCTGTGATAGATGAACCAAAAGGTAAGAAATACGGAGGTGATGTTGCTGCGCCTCTTTTCAAGAGTATTGCTGAAAAGCTGGCGATTTACTTAAGAATCTATCCTGAACTGGATAGTAAGACGGATATAAGGATATGAAGAAACTAAAAGAACTACTAGTTAATATAGATATAGTTGAGGCCAGTGGCAGTCTGGAGAGTGATGTAACAGGAGTTACCTGTAATTCGCAGAAGGTGAGGCCGGGGAACTGTTTTGTTGCTGTAAAAGGTTTTAAAGTTGATGGAATAGCCTATTTAAGAGAGGCTATAGTTCTTGGAGCAAAGGCTGTTATTACAGAAAACCCACCTGATGAAGCATATAAAGGAAGAATTATATGGGTTCAGGTTAAAGATACAAGACGTGCTCTTGGCAGAGCTTCCGCAGCTTTCTGGAATCACCCGTCAGAAAGACTTGAGGTAATTGGTGTAACTGGTACAAACGGGAAAACCACAGTTGCAGAACTGCTTGGCAGAATTCATGAAGAGTGGCATGGCTGCTGTGTAATTGGTACTCTTGGAGTTAAAAGCGGAGCCAGAACTTCAGGAACAACTCTTACTACACCTGAATCTTCCGATATTCAGAAATTTATGGGGGAAGCAGAAACTGATGGTAAGAAGAGTGTTGTAATGGAGGTCTCCTCTGTGGCTATTGAGCTGAGGAGAGTTGCAGATATATCCTTTAATCAGGGAATCTTTACCTCTTTCTCCGGTGATCATCTCGATTTTCACGGAAATATGGAGAACTATCTTAATGCAAAGCTTAAGCTTCTGAGAGGTCTTGGTGAAGAGGGCTGGGCGATTATCAGTAGTGAAGTTGCTGAGATAGACAGCGTCAGAGAAGCTCTTGAATGCAGATATCTTACTTACGGATTTAAAGAAGATGCTGATGTAAGACCTTTTAATCTGAAGATGACTGTAAAAGGAACAGAGTTTTCTGTAAACACACCTGCCGGAACATTCAGTGTTAAAACTGCTCTGATAGGAAGAATAAATGTAATGAACCTCCTTGCTGTAATAGCTTCTGCAGTAGCAAGTGGTATCTCTTTTGAAGTTATAAGCCGGGTACTTGGTGAAGCAAAGCCTGTGAAAGGCCGCCTTGACTGTGCATGGTCAGATAAATTTTCAGTGGTAGTCGATTATGCACACACTGATGGAGCAATTGAGAAGTTGCTTATATCTCTTAAAGAGATTGTAAAAGGACGGGTAATCCTTGTATTTGGTGCTGGGGGGCAGAAAGATAAGACCAAAAGACCAAGAATGGGTAAAGTGGCAGCTGAATGTGCTGATTATACAGTTCTTACAAGTGATAATCCCAGAAAAGAGAAACCTGAAGAGATTATAGAAGATATTATCAAAGGCTTTCCCGAAGGCTTCAGTAACTATTCTGTAGAGCCTGACAGGTATAAAGGCATAGCAATGGCTCTTGAAATGGCAGAACCAGGAGATTGTGTGGCTGTAGCTGGTAAAGGACACGAAGATTATCAGATCTTTGCGGATAAAACAATACATTTTGACGATTTTGAAGTGATAAAAGAGTGTATGGAGAAGATAGATGGCTGAGTTGAGATTTTCAGAAGTTGTACGTGTACTTAAAGCTGAAACCCTGAGAGAACAGGATATAACTTTCAGTCATTACCATTTTGATACACGTCTGATCGATGAAGGTAACTGTCTCTTTTTTGCAGTAGACGGTGAGAACTCAGATGGTCACAGCTTTGTTAAAAAACTGAGAGGAATGAAAAACTGTGCTGCGGTTGTAAAAAAAGGATGCTGTTGCGATGAAACGGAAGTACCTCTTATAATCGTTGATGACCCTCTTAAAGCTGCTCAGGCTCTGGCTTCCTATGTAAGAGAGCAGTTCAGGCATATAAAATTTGTAGGTGTTACCGGAAGTGCTGGTAAAACGACAACAAAAGAATTCGTGGCGGGGCTTCTGTCCTGGAAATATAAGACAGCTAAATCCTGGAAAAACTGGAATAACTGGCTGGGGCTTCCTTTCTCAATTCTTAAACTGAAGGGAGATGAGGAGTATGCTGTATTTGAACTTGGAATGAGCTATCCGGGAATTGGTGAGATAGATCTTACAGCTGGCATTTTAAAACCTGACTGTTCAATAATTCTGAATGCATACCCTGTTCATCTTGAGTTTCTTAAAACAGTTGAAAATGTTGCTCTTGCAAAATCAGAAATAATTAATCACATGAATGGAGACGATTTTGCATTGATTAACGGGGATCAGGATGTAATTGCCTCTGCTGTTTCCGGTAAGAAAGGCAGAAAAATAAGAGTAGGTAAATGCGGGAATAACGATATAGTTCTGAAAGATGTTCAGAAAGGGGGAGGACGATCCCTCATTAAAATCTCTTTCAATGGAATAGATGAATGTTTTGGTACTTCAGTTACAAATGATCTGCAGATACTTAACCTCGTATATGCAATAGCTGCAGTAATGGAACTTGGAATGAAGTTCTTTGAAATAAGAGCTGCTCTGAAGAGCATTGCTCCTGTTGCAGGTAGAGGAGAGGTTAAAAAGATTGGTAATAGACTTGTAATAGATGAGACTTATAACTCCAATCCTGTTGCTCTTCTTGAGACACTCAGATGGGTGGATTCTGAATATAGTGGCAGAGACAAACTTGCTGTAATCGGAGATATGTACGAACTTGGAGAGAAGGAAAAGGAGTATCACGAACAGGTAGGCCGGGATTTTGCAGATCTTGGTTTCAGCAATCTTGTTACTGTTGGTGATCTTGCAAAAAATATCGGTAGTACTGCTGTTGCCAGTGGCTTTCCTGAAGCTGGCTGGGTTCATGTAGATAAGGCGGAAGATGCCGGAAAATATATAGAGCAGAATGGAATAGGTGACGTACTGGTTTTTAAAGGTTCAAGAGGCGTTGGACTTGAGAAGGCTGTTGAGGTGCTTAAATGAGCTGGTTAACAGGTATATGTGGATTTGGCAGAACCGGCAAAAGCCTTCTGGATTTCTGTCTCACAAGAGATGCTGGTAATACAGTAGTTGTTTACAACGATTTTCCTATTGATCCTGATACCGAAAAGTTTAAAGAGTATCTGGAGGCAGGTGTAACGTTTGTTATTGGTAAAGAGAGTTTCCCGCAGCTTCACTCTGTAAAAAAACTTATTCTAAGTCCAGGTATAGATGGAACTGATGAGAGGTTCAGGTTTTTCAGAGACAATAAGATTCCTGTAATGTCAGAAATTGAGTTTGCTGCAGAGTTTATTGAAGGAAAGATCATTGCAGTTACAGGAACCAATGGTAAGTCAACAACTGTAAGCCTTATACACCATATACTAAAATATGCAGGTTTTGATGCTCTGCTTGCCGGTAATATAGGACTTCCTCTTATAAGTGTTGTGGACTACATATCCGAATCGACCTTTGTAGTTGTTGAAACTTCAAGTTTTCAACTCGAAGAGATAGATAAATTTTCCCCATATATTTCAGTACTCCTCAATATTACACCGGATCATCTTGATCGTCACGGAAGTATGGAGGTTTATACTGAAGCTAAACTCAATATTTTTGCATCCCAGATTAAAGGTGCAAAAAGCATAATCAACAGTAATCTTTCAGATCTTAAACTGCCTGGAGAAGGAGAGCGTCTCAACTTTTCAAACAGTGCTGATAGTGACATATATCTGAAAGATGGAAATGTAATTGTTAATTCAGGTGAAGGTAATTTTCAGGTATCAATGAAAGGGAATCTCCTTAAAGGAGAACATAACGATGAAAACGTTATGGTTGCTGTAGCTACAGCTGTTCTGGCAGGAGCTACACCTGAAAAAGTGGAGGAATCCCTGAACTCTTTCAAAGGGCTGCCACACAGAATGGAACTTATTGCTGAAGTTAACGGTACCTCTTTTGTAAATGATTCAAAAGCAACCAACATCGATTCAGCTCTTAAATCCCTGACAGGTTTTGAGCGGATAGTATTGATTCTTGGGGGAAAGGATAAGAGTGGTGATTTTACTGAACTGAGAGAAGAGATTCAGAATAGGTGTGTTGGTCTTCTTCTGATTGGTGATGCTGCTGAAAAGATTGAGACGCAGTTATCAGAATTCAGTCATATGATTCATAGAGTTGCCAGCCTGGAAGAGGCTGTAAAAACAGGCTATGAAATAGACGGTGGTAAAGGTGGAACTGTTCTGCTTGCTCCAGGGTGTGCAAGCTTTGATATGTTCAGGAATTTTGAGCATCGTGGAAACAGCTTCCGTGAGATAGTTGAAAAGTTCAGGGAGAAAATACGTGGTTAAATATACAGGTATCGATAAACCACTTGTAATAGTGATTCTTGTGCTGCTTCTTTTCGGCCTGATCATGGTTTACAGCTCTACAATGATTCTTGCAAAAGAGAAATTTGATGACAGTTTCTTCTATCTTAAAAAACAGCTTATGTGGATAGGGGTTGGGGTTGCAGTTTTTCTTGCAATTGTACTGCTTAAATATCCTGTGTATCTTAATAGAAATTTTGTTCTTATAACTATGGCCCTTGTTACGGTGGGTCTTGTGATGGTCTTTTTCTTTGGGAAAATTAATGGTAGCTACAGGTGGATTCGGCTTTTTGGAAGCTCAATCCAGCCATCGGAATTTGCGAAGATATCGGTGGTTATGTATCTTTCACTCATTCTTGGAATTGAGAAGAATGATGTTAATGATCTGAAAAAAATGGCTGTTCTGCTTCTTCCTGTCGGAATAATAGAGCTTCTTATTTTAAGAGAACCTGATTACGGTAGTTTTTTTCTTATACTTGCAGTAACAGGTGCAATACTCTTTATTGCAGGTATGAAACTGAGGTACTTTTTTGTAGCTTTTGCTGCTCTGGTGCCTTTTACATATATGATTATTAAACTTAATCCAAACAGACTAAACAGAGTTCTGGCTTTTCTGGAGCCGGAAAAATATGAGAGAACATTTGGCTTTCAGGCTTTACAGTCTATCTATGCTGTCGGAGCCGGAGGTATCTTCGGGCAGGGGCTTGGTAAGTCTACCCAGAAGCTGTTCTTTCTACCTTATGCATATACAGATTTTATCTACGCCATTATTGGTGAAGAGGTTGGTATGATCGGTTCGGTTGCACTTATAGCTCTTTTCATGTTCTTTCTTCTTAGAGGAATAAGGATTGCAAAAGATTCAGGCAGTCGCCATGCCTACCTTCTGGTAACAGGTTTGAGCTTCATGGTAGCTATCCAGGCTCTGGTAAATATTTCGGTTACACTGGGAATATTCCCTACAAAGGGTATGCCTCTTCCTTTCATATCACTGGGAGGGACCTCCATGCTTGCATCCATGATTATTGCAGGCATTATTCTCAATGTTTCAAGACACAGGAAAACGGTATTGATTAATGATTAACTACAGCAGAATAAAGAAGATACATTTTACAGGAATTGGTGGTGCCGGAATGTCCGGTATTGCAGAAGTTCTGTTTAATATGGGATTTCAGGTAACAGGTTCTGACCTTTCTGAAAATCTTGCAGTAAAGAGACTTAAGAAGATGGGAGTAAAAGTCTTTCTGGGACACAGTGCGGAAAATATCTGTGATGCCGGAACTCTTGTCTATTCCAGCGCTGTCAGCAGCAGTAATGTTGAGGTTCAGGAAGCGGTAAAGAGAAAAATGCCTGTAATTCCAAGAGCAGAGATGCTGGCAGAACTGATGAGAATGAAATATTCCATTTCAGTTGCAGGTACTCACGGGAAAACTTCCACAACTTCAATGATAGCCACTATTCTAAGTTATGCTCACAAAGATCCGACATTTGTGGTTGGAGGAAAACTCAAAATAGAGGAGAGTGGAGCTAAACTTGGGAAATCAGAGTATTTTGTTGCAGAAGCAGATGAATCTGATGGAAGTTTCCTGAAGTTGTTCCCAACAGTTGCTGTAATAACCAATATAGAAGATGATCATCTGGATTACTACGGGTCAATGGATAATCTTCTGGAAGCTTTCTGCAGTTACGGAAACCTTGTGCCTTTTTATGGAGCAGTAATAATAAATAATGAGTGCAGTTTTCTTAAGAAGATGGCCTGCGAATTTAATAAACCTGTAACATCTTTCGGTCTCGATGATAGTGCTGATATATATGCGGCAGACATAAAACTGTCTGTATTTAAAACCAGTTACACACTCTGGGTAAGAGGTGAAAAGAAAGGGCAGATCACACTTAACACCGGAGGTACTCATAATGTACTTAACAGTCTGGCAGCTATAGCAGCAGCTTTTGAAGCAGGTCTTACTTTCGAAGAGGTTCGTGATGGACTGGAACACTTCTATCTGCCGGAAAGAAGATTTCAGGTGCTCTACTATGATGATAACAATGTCGTTATAGATGACTATGCACATCATCCTACAGAAGTAAAAGTCACAGTAGATACTCTGAAAAGTGGAGAGTATTCCAGAATAATCGGCATATTTCAACCACATCGTTTTTCAAGGCTGGAGCTGTTGATGGATAAATTCATCTCCTCTTTTGATGGAATAGATCTGTTGATTGTGTCCAGAATATATGCCGCAAATCAGGAAGAGGTTGATGGAGTAAACGGACAGGTACTGGTAGACAGAATTAAGGCAGATGGATTCAGAGGAGAGGTTATCTATATTGATGACTTTGATGAGATAACAGCTTATCTGTCAAAAGAGCTGAAACCCGGAGATGCATCGGTATTTCTTTCAGCAGGAAACCTTACCAATTATGCCAGATCCTTTGCATCAGTTCTTGAAGGGAGGAGAAAATGAAGGTACTCGCTGGAGCAGGGCTGAGTTATGAAGCCGATTTTCTGAGACGTAATAATAACAGATTTGTTAACAGACAGAAAAAAATCCGTGCAGTAAAGATGGGAGGAATTCACTTCTTCTTCGTAATGGTTATGTTATGCTGTCTTGGATTTGGTATATATAAAGCAGGATTGGCTATAGTAGGCTGGGATAAGCTTATTGTGAATAATTTTAATATAACTAATCTTCCTAAGCACAGCCTCCCGGCTATTAAGGAAGTTCTGGGGCGTTACAGAGGAAATATTCTGCTTGTGGATCTTGAAAATCTCAAAAGAGAGCTTCTTCAGATTAACGAAGTCAAAGGCGTATCGGTTGCAAGACGATTGCCAGCCTCTCTGGATGTTAATTTTGTGCTTAGAAAACCTGTTTTACAGTTTAAGTTTAAATCGAAATATAATATAATGGACCATGACGGAGTTGTTCTGTACACTTCTGACAAAGGAAAAGATAGCCTGATTACAATTAAAGATCTATCTTTTGAGAATGTAGAAAAACTTCTGCCGTATATTGATGAACTTGCTTCAGTAAAGCAGGAAATTGAGTATGTCTGTTACGAACAGCCTTATGGAGTGGTGATGAAGCTTAAAGAGCATAAAGAACTTTTTTACCCAGGTGAAAAAGATTATGCCTCCAGACTGGCACTTTATATGCAGATTAAAAATGAAATTTCTGACAATGGTACTGAACTGAAATATGCAGATTTGAGATTTAAGGATCGGATATTTCTCGGATTTGAAGAGGGAGAACTTAATTAATGAAAAACAATTTTCTGGTTGGTATTGATATTGGTACCAGAAAGATTTGTACAGTTATCGGAGAAGTCAACCTTGAAGATGGCAAAGAAGAACTAGAGATAATTGGTTACGGTATATCTGAATCAAAAGGCATCAGAAAAGGTGTGATTGTAGATATGAACCGGACTGTAGAAGATATAATCAGCTCTGTGAAAGAGGCAGAACTGACTGCCGGAGTGGAGATTGAATCTGCTTATGTTAATATTTCCGGCAGTAATATTGAAACCCGCAGTGGTAAAGGCAGTGTAAATGTCTCAGGCAGAAACAGCGAAATTACTCAGGAAGATGTAGACAGGGCAGTAACTCACGGTAGTGGCATGCTGCTTCCTCAGGACAGGGATACTATCCACGTTCTGACTCAGGAGTTTTTTGTTGATTCTCAGGAAGATATAAAAAACCCCGTAGGAATGGTTGGAGCAAAACTTGATGTTAATGTTGTTGTTGTAACATCAACAAAAGCTTCGATTCAGAATCTGCTTATCTGTATGAAAAAAGCCCGCATAAATGTGAACAAGATCATTCTTTCACATATAGCAACTGCTGATGCAGTTCTTACACCTGATGAGAAGGAACTTGGTGTTGCTCTTATAGACATCGGTGGTGGTACTACAGATTTTGCTGTTTTTGAAAAAGGTGCTCTCAGTTACGCACGAACATTTCCTGTAGGTGGTTACAATTTTACAAACGATCTGGCTATTGGAACAAGAACTCCGATAGACAGAGCAGAAAAGATAAAAAGACGCTATGGATGTGGAATTGACCCGGACTGGCAGAATCAGAGTGTTGAGATTCCCAGTGTAGGTGGCAAAAAGAACAGGGTAATATCTGTTTCTCTTCTGTCAGACATTCTGCGACCAAGAGCAGAAGAAATTTTTGAAATAATAAAAATGGAACTCATCAACAATGCCCTTGAGAATCGTATTAATGCCGGTATTGTAATAACCGGTGGTACATCTTCTCTCGGAGGTTTACTTGATATTGCGGATGAGATCTTCTCTGTACCAATAAGAGTTGGGATACCCCAGGGCGCAGGTGGATTGATTGACAAAGTGAATTCACCGGATTATGCAACTGCTGTAGGGCTTTTGCAATACGGGTATCAGGATATGAAGAACAGGGGAATGCTTAATGATCAGCCCAGAGGTTTTCTTAAAAGATTCAAGAACTGGGCAGGTTTTTAGGAGGAGACATGCAGGATATTAAAATTACCTATGCTGAAGGAAATAAGAAAGGAGCTTCGCTGAAGGTTATCGGTGTTGGTGGTGCCGGAGGTAACGCTATTAACCGTATGATCGAAGAGGGGCTGAAAGGTGTTGAGTTTATAGCAGCCAATACAGATATTCAGGATCTTAACAGTATTAAAGAACCAGCATTAACTATACAGCTGGGAGAGAAACTTACCAGAGGTCTGGGCGCAGGTTCTAATTCTGAAATCGGTATGCAGGCAGCTCTGGAAAATACCGATGAGATCATTAATTTCCTCGAAGGCGCAGATATGGTCTTTGTTACTGCAGGTATGGGAGGAGGAACCGGTACAGGTGCTTCCCAGGTAATTGCAAACCACGCCTCTTCTCTTGGTATTCTTACTGTTGGTGTGGTAACCAAGCCTTTTGAATTTGAAGGGAATAGCAGAATGAGTGTTGCTGAAGAGGGAATCAAGGGACTCATGGAGAGTGTTGATGCCATGATAACCATTCCTAATGAAAAACTCTTCGAAATTGAAGGGGATGATCTCACTATAGATGATGCATTCAGAAAAGTTGATGAAATTCTTCTTAAAGCTGTGAGAGGTATTTCAGATATTATAAATAATCATGGTCAGCATAATGTTGACTTTGCTGATGTTAAAGCTGTTATGTCTGAAAAAGGCATGACTCTTATGGGAACCGGTGAATCAAAAGGCGAAAACAGAGCTGAAGAGGCTGCAAGAAAAGCACTCTCATCACCACTTCTGGATAACATGAGCATAAACGGAGCAACCGGAGTTCTTTATAACATAACAGCTTCCTCAGTAGGTCTTAAGGAACTGAGAACTGTTGCAAGTATAATAACAAGCAGTGTGGCACCGGATGTTAAAGCGAAATTTGGTATCGTTAAAGATGAAAATATGAAAGATCAGTTAAGAGTAACTGTTATTGCAACAGGCTTTAAGGAGCGTCAGATGGATGGCAGAGGCAATTATGAGCCTCAGGTAGCCAGTAATTTTACTCCTCCGCAGCCACAGAAAGCAGTAATTAACAGGACTTTTGATACTGATCCGATGAAGCAGGTAGCAAGAAGAAATACTGATAATTTTGAGAATGTTCCGGCTGCAGCAGCAGAACCAGTTGCACAGCCATCGTACTCAAACCCTGCAAGAGCAGTAACTCCAAGAGAAGAGTTACCTTTTACTCTTGAGAATACAAGAGATTCCATCGATATAAGAGGTTATCTGAATGACAGCAGTATGCCCAGTATGATGACTGATGCTGACAAGTACGATGATATCTGGGATGTTCCGGCTTTTCAGAGACCTAAAGTAACGGAGAAAAAGTGAAAAAAGCAGATATTCTGATAAAAAATATTAAGGAGCTTATTAATCCGGCAAATGATGTAGTAGTCAGAGGAAATGAGCTTAACTCAATAAGAGTTTCCCACAATGTTTGTGTTGCCGGTGTTGATGAAAAGATCGTTTTCGTAGGTTACGAAGAAGATTTTAAAAAAGAGTTTATTCTGGCTGAAGATGCAACAGTAATTGATGCTGAAGGTTGTGTTGCCATGCCGGGATTTGTTGACCCCCACAACCATCTCCCTTTTGCCGGAACAAGGCAGGATGAGTTTAAACTTAAACTTCAGGGAGTAAGTTATCAGGAGATAGCAGAGCAGGGTGGTGGTATAAAAGGTTCTGTCAGAAGAACAAGAGAGATAAGCTATAAAGATCTGGTAACCCAGAGTGAATATCGCCTTGACAGAATGCTTTTGTCAGGAACAACCACTTCTGAAGCAAAGAGTGGATACGGTCTCAATAAAGAGGCTGAAATCAAACAGCTTGAAGTTATTGAAGCTCTTGAAGCTTTTCATCCAATAGATATTGTGCCTACATTTCTAGGTGCCCATGAGATTCCTGAAGAGTATGCCGGCAGAAACATGGCATTTCTTGAGTACATGGTTAAAGAGGTTATGCCTGAAGTCAAGTCCAGAGGCCTTGCTGAGTTTGTAGATATCTTCTGTGAAGATGGCTATTTCTCATATGAAGAAGCTGACTACTATTTAAAAGCTGCAAAAGATGCAGGATTCAGACTTAAAGTACATGCTGATGAGTTTACATCAAATAATGCCGCAGAGCTGGCAGCCAGATATGGTGCTGTTTCTGCAGAGCACCTTATCGCTATTACTGACGAAGAGGTAGATATTATTGCAAAATCTGATACCGCTTCAGTAATGCTTCCGGGAGTATCCTTTTTCCTGAAAATGAAGGATTATGCTCCTGTCAGAAAAATTATTGAGAAAAACGGTATTGTTGCTCTGGGTAGTGATTTCAATCCCGGTAGTTCAATGGTTTCATCCCAGCTGTTTATCTTTCATCTGGGAATATTCAAACTGGGGCTTACAATAGAAGAGGCATTTAATACTGTTACAATTAACTCAGCTTATGCTATAGACAGGAACAGCTCTGTTGGGTCAGTAATTCCAGGTAAAAAGATGGATCTTCTTCTTATGGATATTCCTGATTACAGCTATCTTGGTTATCATCTGGGTATTAATCCGGTTAGTAAAGTTATTAAATCAGGTGAACTGGTTGTTGATAACGGTCGCCTTGTATATAAGTAAAAAAGTATAAACTAAATATTAAAGAGCAGATTCTACTGCTCTTTCCCCTTTCAGTATAAGTTCCACCTGTTGATGGTGGGTGAATTCCTTCTTTTTTCTGAAATATCTCCACTTCATCTTTTCTGTAAAATATCTGGAGCCGGTTGTACCAATTACTACTCTTCTCTTCTTATCATCAATGTGTTTTGTATATTTTCTGAAAGTGGATGGAAGGCGAATTCTGCGTTTCTGCATATCTCCTCTTGATTCTATCTCATAATGAAAGTACAGGTTTCTGTTCTGCAGTATAAAAGAAGATAGGGAAAAGACGGGAGCCAGTCTGTCCGACAGATCCTTCGTCAGTTCTTCTCCATTAACTTTCCTGATGGTTTCAAGCCACTTTCTGTCTGAAACAATTGTGTTGTCAGGTAGAGTAATTACATCTGTTTCTGAAATCCTTTCAGGAGAATCTGCACAGAGATGGTTTATAACAGATATTGTAAAACTGTATTCTCCTCTGATATATTCACTGCTCTTTTTAATGTCATAATGCCCTGAAATTCTGGCAGTTACTTTAATTTTCCACATCAAATGCTCCTGTGAACTATTGAGTGGAAGAGTTATGGATATGAAAAACAGAGCTAATATTGAGGCCTTCATATGAGGATAATAATAAAATAAATTTATTTATTCAATATAAAATATAGTTCTTACGGGAAAGCTCAAACTGGTGCTGATTAGTGATAGTTCGTGACAGTTTTTGATCTCTGAAATATAGGTTTACCTTAAAAGATATATGTAAGGCTATAAAAAAATGTAATATTCTTTGACAAAAAAACCTTATGAAGAATATTATATATATATGAAAAGTAGTAGGTGGATATTAATTGTATTAATGACTGCTCTTTTGTTAACGGCAAATCTTTATGGGGATGACAGAATAGGGCGGTTGGATAATGGTTTCAAGGTCTTTTTTATACACAAGAAAGGAGCACCGGTAGTTAATATATCAATTGGAGTGGAAGCTGGTGCCAAATTTGATGCAGCCCATCCGGGAACTGCTCATCTTCTTGAACATCTGATTCTCTTCAGAGGAGGAGACAGAAGTTCTGCTTTAAGATCTGTTGGAGCAGATATTAATGGGCACACAGATAATGAAGCTGTAACTTTTGAGATCTCCCTGCCGGTTCAGAACCTCTCTTTTGCTCTGAAGTTTCTGCATACTATGGTTTATCAATTCAGTATAGATGAAGAAGCTTTTGAAAGTGAAAAAAAGATTCTGATAGAAGAGATGAGGCAGATGAGAGATAAGCCCCTCATAAGAGCCAGAAGTATTGTAACTGCAAAAGTTCTTAAAGGTACGGTGTATCAGAACCCTCTTCAGGGTACAGAGCATGGAATAAAAAACCTGAAGTATAAAGATATGGTAAAGTGGTACCATCAGCACTATTCAGCTGATTCCAGCTCAATTGTAGTGGTAGGTGATTTTGATAGAAAATCGGTAATGTCTGAAATCAGGCAGATTTATGGAACTATAAAAGCTTCAGGTTTTAAGGTGCCGGAAATTGGCAGCTCCCGGAAAATAAAGAAGAGGGCTATTAATCTGGCTTATGAAGATGTAGAGCTTGGGTATGTAGTCGCAGGTTTTAATGCTCCTTCAATGAATGGGAATGAAGCAGAAACCATGAGGGTTTTTACATCAATAATTTCAAAAGGTATATATCCTTTGCTTGGCAAAGCTTTTATTAACAGAAGAAGAACCGCTGATTCATGTGACGTGAAATATGTCTCCATGATTAACAACGGGCTATTGCTTTTTGAGTTTAAGTTTAATCCTGAACTCTCCAGCCCTTCAAGAGTTATTGCTACTCTTGAAATGTTCCTTCAGCAGATGAGTAAATTCAGATATACTATTGAGGACTATCCTCCAAATGACAGGCTGGGAAGGTTCGATTTTCTTAAATATAGTGCAAACAGCCAGAAGTTTTCAAGAGAAACATTTAGTGAAAAAGGGATAAATATGGCAAGAGCATATTCTCGTTATATAGTTCTTAAAAGGTGGTATGATATGGCGGAAACAAGTAAAGTTAATTCAGATAGTATACATAAAATGGTAAGAAAGTATATGCTTAAGGGAAGATACTTCAGTCTGGCAATTCTGCCGCAAAAATTCAGGAGGAAATAGTGGTTACAGCTCTTATCCTTATTATATTACTCACTTTAACTCCTCAGGTTTCCGGGGAAACAGAAGATCTGCGTACAGTTATAGATATTACTGAAGCACAGAAACTTAAACTGTCAAATAATCTGCCCCTTATTATATACAGGGATAACAGTTCTGAAACTACGGTTATACGTTTCTTCTTTTCAAGAAAAAGCATTCAGGGAAAAGCAGGACTTGGTTATGCCACTACACGTATAATCTCATCTTTTCAGCAGGACTCTATGGTTAAAGAGTTTATGGAAAGTGGATCTGCTCTTAATGTGGATGTAAGAGGCGACTTTACAGTAATGACTTTGAGTTGTTTAACTACTGAACTTCAGTCGGTACTTAAAATTGTAGGGAAAATGATCAAAAAGCCTTTGATTAACAAAATCAGGCTTGGAGCAGTAAATGGAAGTATGAAAAGAATCATAAAATCCAGAGGGGATGATCCGTACTCAGTAATGGAAGATAGTATTATGAGATGCCTCTTTACCGGAGATAGTTATGGTGGTGAAGTGTATGGAAATCAGTTATCTGTAGATGCAATATCAGTAGAGGATATTAAGAATAACTATAAAAGGTTTATCTCCGGTGAAAGTATGGTCATTACTGCTGCGTCTGATATGGAAATCAATAAACTTAAACAGGTTCTTGAAAAAGAGTTCGGTAAGCTTAAATTCAGAGGAACTGCAGAAACCGGAAACAGCAGGGAGATATTTAAAAGTGGTGAAAAAGACCAGCTTGTTATCTCAAAAGTAAGAGAACAGGCAATTATCTCCTGCAGTATTGCTGTTGAGAAACCGGATATAAAAACTTATGCTATGATGAGCCTGTTCAGAGCAGTAACAGGTAAAGGAATCGGTTCACGTTTATGGAAGCTCAGAGAGCCTCTGAATCTGGCATATGATGTTAATGTAAAGCTCTACCTGATGAAAAATGCAGGGCTCCTTAACTGCTACTTCAGTACATCAATGGAAAACTGGAAAGAGGGATACCGGGAATTTAAAAATATTATTAAGAACCTGAAATCCGGCGGTGTATCGGCTGAAGAGCTGGAAAAAGGAAAAAGAACAGCTGTTGTATCATTCTTCAGAGAGAAAGAGAGCAAGAGTGGGAGAACTTTCCTTCTTGGAATGTTTGAGATGATTGGTGCAGGTTTTTATAGTGTCTGCAGGTATCATGAAATTATAGATGCTGTTACACCTGAAGAGTTTAATAAGTTTCTTCAGGATATTTTTATAGATAACAGAACCCAATATATTGTAATTGGCCCTGAGAAGAGTCAGTTCGGTGAGGAGGCGTCATGATAAGAGAGCCAGGTGTAGCGGGACTGTTTTATCCTTCAGATTATTCAGAACTCAAAAGTGTAATAGAAGGTTTCGGTACTTCCAGTACTTCTGTACAGGATGGTGTTATCGGAATTGTTGCTCCTCATGCAGGTTACATATATTCCGGCCAGTGTGCCGCTGATGCATATAAGAGGGTAGTTGTGCCTGAAAATGTTATTGTTCTCGGAGTTGATCACCGGGGAGAATCTGAAGGGGTGACTATTGATGGACACGATATGTGGAGATCTCCTCTTGGAGATATCTCCGTTAACAAGGATATTGCAGAAGAATTAATCAGACTCAATTCTCTGTTCAGTATGAGCACACAATATGGAAAGCGGGAACATTCAATTGAAGTGCAGATACCCCTTATTCAGTATTATGGTAAAGAGAGCAGAGTTGTACCTGTACTTATAGCTACTCACGATATAAAAATTCTTGAAAGCTGTGGCAGAACTTTAAGAGAAGTGGCTGACAAATATAATGCTCTTATTGTTGCCTCCACAGATATGAGCCATTTTATATCTGCTGATAAAGCCGGTGAAATTGATAGTTATGCAATCAGAGCTATTGAGAAGTGTGATCCTCTGGAACTTCTTAAGAGTGTATGGAAACACAGAATTACAATGTGTGGTGTCTCTTCCGTAGCCATGTTGCTTTATGGGGTTGGAGAGGCTTGCGGAGAGGTGGTAAAATATACCCACTCCGGTGTTGTAACAGGGGATTACTCAAGTGTAGTAGCCTATCTGAGTGCAACAATCTCCCGGAAAACAGGAGACGTGACTTAATGATTTATGCCAATTTTTTCTACTTTATTGTAGTCTTATCTCTTCTTACTGTAGCAGGAACTGGTGGTAATATCAGCGCCGGAGAGAGTGTAATAAATCTGCTGGCTTCACTCCTTGTCTATTCAGTACTGGTTTTTATCTATTTTGAGACTTTGGCCAGGAAATATAAACGTAATGCAATATCTTACAGTGCTTTTGCTTCTTCATACTCATCAGGACTCAATTTATGGGTCGGAGCAGGTGTACTGTTCTTCGGAGCAGAGCTCTTTCTTTTTGATATAAAACAGCTGTTTAAAGGACTTCAGGGAGTTCCTGCATCAGATTTTCTCATAAACTGTCTTGGTTTGCTTATTTTCCTGTTACATCCGGTTATATGCTGGTATATTGCATGGATTACAAGTGGCAGGCAGATCAGAATAACAGATAGTGCCGCACAGTATGTTAAAGGACACATCAAATTTAACCTTGTTATTCTTATTCCCTGGGCAATCTTATCTGCAATTACTGAGATAGCTACTCTTATGGGAGGTAAACAGGTCTTTGAATTTGGAGGTTCCCTCTTTTTTCAGGTATCTTTTCTTATTACTTTTCTTGGGGTGTTTGCACTATTTGCTCCGCTTCTTATGGTTAAGTTCTGGGATTGCAGACCTCTTGAAGATCCGGGGTTGAAGTATCTCATTGATGGCTTCTCAGAAAGAACCGGTATCAGATTCAGAAAAGTACTCTCCTGGAATGCTCTTAATGGCTCAATGGTTACGGCAGGAGTTGTTGGACTACTGGGAAGATTCAGATATCTTTTAATTACACCGGAACTGATGAGAACCCTCGATACAGCAGAAATTCTCGGAGTCGTAGGGCATGAAGCAGGGCATGTTAAGAAGAAGCATATTCTTTTCTATATATTCTTTTTTGGAGGTTTTATTGTTCTCAATATAGGAATTCTGGACTGGCTTGTTATTGGAACTGTTAAGCTGTTAAGTAATATTACCTCATTTAATTTTCTGACAGATAATCTTGATGGCAGCTCTCTGGGATTTATAACTGTAATTGTATCACTTGTTCTGTTCTTTCTCTATTTCAGATTTCTCTTCGGATATTTTATGAGAAACTTTGAGAGGCAGGCTGACTGTTTCTGTTATGAGGCGGGAATACCACTCAATTTTCTGATAAGCGCTTTCAATAAGCTGAGAGTTGTTACCGGAGATGATGGAAGTAAAAGAAACTGGCACCACTACAATATTGTGGAGCGTATAAATTTTCTGAGAAAAGTTGAAGATAACCCCAAAGTGGTATCTAAACATAATCGTAAGGTGAGACGCAGACTGATTCAGTACGCAACAGGGCTGATTATTTTTGCTGTTATTGCATTCAATCCGACTGTAAAAGAGAAGAAGCTACTACTGAATCTGGGCATGTATGCTGCGGCAGTTGAAGAGAAAGTTATAACTAATCCAGATAATTACCTCTACTATAGCGTACTGGGAATGGTCTACTATAATATGGAGCAGTGGGGAAAGGTAAAGTCTAATTTTGAGCAGTCTCTGATGCTTAACAACAATCAGCCGGAAACACTGAATAACTACTCATGGTTTCTTCTGAAATGTCCTGTTGAAGCTTATCACGATCCTTTTAAAGCTCTTGAGCTTGCCAGAAGAGCTCTTACTTTGAGAAAAGCAGCCCATATATATGATACTTTCGCTGAAGCAGCTCTTCAGAATGAACTTTATAAAGAGGCATTATGGGCAACTACAAAGGCCTTACAGATGAAGCCTGATGATTCACACCTTCAGAAACAGTATCAACGTATAAAGAAGAAAGCTGTTCTCTACAGAAAAAAACAGGACTTCTGAATTGCCCATAAAAAACAGTAAATCCAACCATAAAAGAGCATCTTAACCCCAAAGATGCTCTATCTGCATCAACTGTTTGGTCAGTAAAGAAAGTAATATAATTCCGTGTCAATCAGTTAACAAGTATTCCAATCAAAATTTTATAGTAGTATTGTTATTTTATTAACCTTCATAATTTGCTTTATTTCAGGTACTATGGTGTGATAAATTATTCAATATAAGGATTATAAAGTACTTAATCATTAAGGAATTTATTAAGAATGAAAGAGAATCTGAATATAAATACAAAAGGGTATAATAATGAGTAAACCTGATTTAACCAAAGAGCTTGCTTATGAAAATTTGCAGAATTTTTTTAACGAAACTCCTTTTGTACTTTTCGGAACCGGTACGTCATGTTCTATAAGTTCAGGTTTTGGTATGGGGGCACTGGAACAATATCTTAAAGATAATATTGTGAAAAACGAGTTGAACTCAAAACAACAAACGGAATGGCAGGCTGTTCTGGATGAGCTTAATAACGGTAAGGATCTGGAATCTTCTCTTGATAAAGTGCGTGAGCCGGACCTAATAAATATTATTGTAGATAAAACATCTGAAAAGGTACTTGATGAAGACCTGAGATACAGAGATAACATTTTATATGCTAATATGTCATGGCCTGCAATTGCTGTTTTAAAGAAGCTACTTGAAGGATTACCTGAATCAAATAAGGCTCTGAATGTAGCAACTACTAATTATGATATGATTGCTGAATATGCTTTTACAAGTGCAGGTATCTCCTACTCTACAGGTTTTTGCGGGAAAGTGTTAAGAAGACTGGATTGGGAACAATCTTTAAGAGAAATGAGTTATGTTGAAGCTATTTCTATGAGAGGTAGAACCAAACGTTTAGCCCGATTTAAGAACCATGTCCGGTTATATAAGGTGCATGGCTCTCTGAACACCTATAAGTTTAAAGATGAATTGGTTGAAACTGATATCTGGACAAATGGTAAACCTGAAGATGTTGAGCGCATAATGATAACTCCAGGTATCTCCAAACATGAAAAGTTGCATAATTATAGAGGTGTACTTTTAAGTAAATGTGATGAAGTTATAAAAAAATCTAACTCTTTCTTATTTCTTGGATTTGGATTTAATGATAACCAGATCTATAATGAGCATTTTAGGAGTAAGCTTAGAGTCGAAGGATGCAAGGGGCTTATAATTACGAGAAGTAAGAATAATAGAATTGATGAAGAACTTAAGCATAGTGAGAATATGTGGCTTGTATGTAAAGGGGATAATGATAATTCTACATTAATCTATAATGCTAAATATAGAGATCGTTTGATCTTGGATGGTATAAGTTTGTGGAACTTTGAAACGTTTGCGTCTACGATATTAGGAGAGTAATGTTATGGAAGAGAATAGGTTCTTTGATTTCAAATGTGAAGAGTTGTTGGGAACTGTAAGAGAGGTAGATACCAGAAAAGTTGCTATACATGTAAAAACAGTAGAAGCCCTCCATAAAGCAAGAGTTGGGCAACTGGTAGCGATGCGGGTTTCCTCAGCTGTTAGTAGTTGGCTTATAGGGATTATTGATAAAGTTATTAAATCTGTTGCTGTTTCTGAAACCGTAGAGGATGAAAATGAAGCTATTGAGCTTGAAGGAGCTGATGAGAGTGTAATTAATACTGTTAAGTTGACTCTTGTTGGTACAGTAAAATGGAATAGTGACAAAGAACAGTTCGCTTTTTCAAGATCCTTAGGACAGGTGCCGGATATAGATGCTGGATGTTATCCTTTAAAAGACAAACAGCTGGAAAACTTTATGAATATCCTTAGTGCTTCTGGTGATAAGAATAAATCACTGGAACTTGGAAAATATGCCCTTGATACCTCAGCAACAGCCTATCTTGATGGTGATAAGTTTTTTCAGAGACATGCTGCACTATTGGGCAGTACTGGTTCAGGTAAATCCTGGACTGTAGCATCGATTCTAGAGAAAGCAGAAAAATTACCATCTTCCAATCTTATCGTTTTTGATCTTCATGGAGAGTATAAAAGCTTGAGTTATGCCAGCCAGTTACGTATTCCGGGGCCGGAAGATCTGGGTAAAACAGATAATGATTTACTATATCTTCCTTATTGGCTTCTTAATGCTGAAGAGTTGCAGGCGATGTTTATCGACAGATCAGAATTTAGTGCTCACAATCAGGTAATGGTATTTCAGGATGCTGTTATTGAAGAGAAGAAGAGAACTCTTAAGAATGAAAAAAAACCAGATGTTCTAAAAGCTTTTACTATGGACAGTCCCATCCCTTTCTCAATTGATAGTGTAATAAAGAAACTGACGGATCTGAATGATGAGATGGTGCAGGGAGCCAGAGGGCTTAAACAGGGCAACTTTTACGGACAGTTCAGCAGATTGTTAACAAGGTTGAGAAGTCGATTGAGTGATAAGAGATACGGCTTTCTTTTTAATGCACCGGATCATGAGCATGACTATCTTTCCATGGTATTTACTATTAAAAAACTTATGAATCATGGTAAGAATGCATCTTCTATTAAAGTAATAGATTTTTCAGAAGTGCCTTCGGATATTTTACCGGTTATTGTTGGGTTAGTTGCAAGAATAATTTATCAGGTGCAGTTCTGGACTAATAGTGATGAAAGAAGGCCTTTAGTAATGGTATGCGATGAAGCCCATCTCTATCTACCTAAAAAAGATGGAAAGAACCCTGTTGAACAGAGAGCTATTGAGGCTTTCGAGAAGATTTCAAAAGAGGGACGTAAATATGGAGTTGCTTTGTTAATTGTAAGCCAGAGGCCTTCTGATGTAAGCACTACAGTTTTAAGTCAGTGTAACAATGTCATTGCTCTCAGATTAACGAATGGTGATGATCAGTCTGCAGTAAAAAAGCTTATGCCTGAGAGTCTGGAGAGTCTACTGGAAATATTACCAATAATGGATATTGGTGAAGCTCTTGTTGTTGGGGATGCAGTATTATTACCCAGCAGAATAAAAATAACCGCTCCATCAGAAAAACCTCTTAGTGCTACTATTGATTTCTGGTCTGAGTGGATGAAAGAAGTGAAGGAACCGGATTTTCTTAGATCCGTTGAAAATATGAGAAAACAGGGAAGAGGTAGATGAAACGTAATCGCTTTGGGATAAATGTTGACGAAGGTCTTGCGCTTTCTACAGCTGAGGAGTTCAAGCTTCTATATGTTGATACGCATACAGAAGCAGAAGATAAATTGAGTGAGTGGCTTGAGAATGGTGAGCAATCTATTCTACTCTGGGGACAGATCGGTTGCGGAAAAACAACACTGATTGATTATGTTTTCTCCAAATGCGATAAGAAGCCTGAGATTACGTTTCATTTTGATAGAGATAGTATTAATATCTCCAGCAAAGACTGTTGGAGTATAGTTTTTATTGCTCTGTTTGAGTATCTGCTATCTGAAGAACAAACCGGTATCATACCGGATGAATTTACAAAACTGATGGGAAGGACTAAGGTTGATATAGAGAATTCAATTAGCCTGATAAATTTAAATAAAATAGACATTGAAGCGATAAAGTTCAGAAAATTATTTATTGATTATCTTGGCAGTGTTGAAGAGTATTTACCAGATATATTTAACCGTGTTGTTAAGGATATTACAGAAAAAACAGGAAAACTGCTGCTCTTTTTTGCATCGGGAATAGATAAGTTTGATGTTGATTCCACAGGTTATTTTGCGTTGAGTTCAGTTCTTGAATGTCTTGTAAATTATAAGACTTTATTTGAAGTAAATGCAATACATAAGTTTAAAGATGCATCGTGGAATAGAGGTGTAGATTCACTAAGTATACTCTCTGACTATAAATCTACCCGTAAGATCCTGGCAAAAAGATTGGGTAAATATTTTAAAGTTTATGAAAATGAAGTGGGTATCATAAATAAATATTCAGGTGGAATTCCAAGACAGGCAGTGAGGTTGTTGGATTATTTTCTGGTTTTTGAGAAAAAGAGTAACAATCGCCTTAGAGCTATTTATGAAGCTGTTGATAAACTTAATCTGGACTATTTTGCATATTCAGGCAGACCGTCAGATGAGTTGTTGAGAATTATTAGAAAAGATAAAAAGCTTAATATATCTCTTTTAACCCTACCTGGAGATATCGATACTGCCCGTAAAGCAGTTTTTGGGAACTGGCTTATATTAAGAGAATATGAAGAAGACTCTAACTGGAAAACTGAAGTAAATCCTATAGTGAAAAATCGTTATGCAGAAAACTATATATCAGAACCGGAGGCTAATTTTGTAAAGGAGTATGCAAATAGGTATCAAATAAGTAGTTATGGACTTGATTCAGGAGTTGACAGAGATGTTGTAAATCAGGTGTTAAGATCTGAGATGGAAACTGATTTGGAATTGAATGTTGTGGAAGTTATTGATGTGTTGAAGAGCTCCCTGCTATCTATAAATAGAGCAGATCGGATTATTGTAACTTATAAGGATAAAGATACGGCAGATATTATAAGAAGCTACATGCAGGCCAAATCCAACAGTTATGAGTTTCAGAAATGGGTACATAATGAAATTACAATAAATAGAGAAAACTCTGTACTTTTAGCAATGGTTGATGCTTTAAATAATAGTGAAGCGGATGTTTACTCTTTTCAGTTACCAGAGAACCTTTCTACAGAAGAGCTTAATGAATTGAATGTTAAAAGAGATTTTTTTATGGATAAGCAGATTATCTGGTGGGTACCTCTTGAAAAGTTAAATACTTATCTAAGCGAATGGACGCAGTTAAGACAACTGTTTCAGGTTATTGTTCTGGAAGAGGATTTATCGGCATCTTTAACGATAGAAGATGTAGTTAGTGATATTGAGTTTATGGAAGATATGATTGATGAAGAAAATAGAGCTCCATCAGAATATGTGAGAAATCTGCAATTTGTTCTTGATTATCTTAAAGGGTTAAAAAATGGGGAATGATATTGTTAAAGCTTATATCTGGAATGAAATAATAAGATTGGGATTCTCTCCTTCCGGTCAGAAGGAACAGAAAAAATGGTTGTATCAATTTACTAAAGGCTTGATGGCGTTTTGGGATTTAAGTTCTATGCTGGAATTACCCAAGTACAGAGGAGTTAATGTTTCAGCAACAATTGATGTGGCAGATATAAGTTTCGAATATTCTATTGAAGCTGTTAAGAAATTTTGTATAAGAATAATGTATACAGATTCTTCTATTATGAAAGGAGTCATGTGGACTCATGATCTTGATGGAGTTAACTATTTTCTTTTTCCTAAACAACAGTTGTTAATAGAACTGGCTAGTTGTAATACTGCTTTAAAAAGTATGGAAGAGATGGATGTGGAAACAGTTGTCAATTCATTAATAACTCATCCAACTCCTCATCAGCATATTGAATCACCAATTGATGATCATGAGATAAGAATCGGAGGAGGTATAGAGAATCCTTTTCTTTATCTTTTCTGTATGAGATATCAATTATGCCCTGATAATAGTGTGCGTAAGGCGGAAAAGAAACGATTGACAAGCCTTTTTTATAATGCTATCAGAAACAAAGACGCCAAAATACCTTTCAGTAATTTAATGGCAATGCCAAAGGACTATTTATAACAACTACTGTGCATATTTGTCAGAGTTCTGTACAGATTTGGAATAGATTGTTGTTGTATGTATATTCGGGCAGGTGCAGGTTTTAAAGATGTGCGGAGTAATCAGATAAAGAGCATAAAATATTATGCCCCTGCATTATCGTTTTTTGAAAGAGGGTGTAACCGTCTGTGTGAGTCTATTCCGGGTATATGATATAATTGTTATGTGAAAATCAGTGAGAAAACGGTTCATCAGATAGTTGCCTGGTCTCTTTACTGGATTTTTCTTCTTCTGATCAATCTCTTATATTTCAAAGATGACAATTACCCCGGAACTCTTGTGATTCTATGGACTATTCTATTTACTTTAAGTGGAATATCCCTGTTCATGATCCAGATCCGATTGCTTAAAATTGTTAACCGAAGGGAAATGAAACATAAGGCTCTGCCTGTTTATGTAGTTGGGCTTTCTCTTGTTTCTGCCTATATATGGGGTGGTTTTGAGCCTCTTATTTCCTGGATGATAAATCCTGCAAAAGAGTTTATCTACGATTTTGATATAAATGCCAGAAACACTTTCTCCTTAACTTTTATTCTCTGTTTCTTCAGTTTCCTTTATCTTTACAACCCTCTTCAAAGGAGCAGTAATAAGGAGTCAGATACAGGCAGGACAAATGGTGCCAGTCAGGAGCAGAAGAAGGTGGCCCTTGATTACAATAATCAGGTAGTACTGATTCCTGTGCAGAAGATAAGAAAAATAACTGTCAAAGGAAATTATACTCTGGTGAAGGATGTTGAGGAGAGAGAGTTCGAGGCAAAGAGATCTCTCAGGAGCTGGGAGGATGAGCTGGTGCCATCAGGTTTTATACGAATTCACAGGTCTACTCTGATTAACAGATCTCTGATTGAATCAATTGAACATCGTCACAACTATACATTGCTGATAAAGCTTCAGGGGGAAGATACTGAGGTAAGTGTAAGCCGGCGTTATGCAGCTCAGCTCAAAAAATCTATAACGCAAAAGTCTGCTTCAGAACTAATTTAAAAAGAAGCAGGAGGGTACCTGTGGATAACAGGTACCTGAATTTAAGCTATTGATTATTAAGCTGTTTTAGTTTCAGACCACTTAATCTCATGACATTACAGTTCTTCCCGAATCCGAACTGTACTGTTTCGTTACTGGTTTCACTAAAAAGGCCGTTAAATATAAGTTCATTGCTGTTTGCAATTCTCATAAGATACTTATATTCACCGCTTCTGTACTTGATTTTTAATTGCAAAAGATTGTGCCGGGATATACTCAGCTCTACCTTATTAAAGATGTCATATCCATCAAGCATCTGGTTCTGAACCAGATAAGTTCCCAGACGCTTTTTCCAGATACTGGTGATTATCTGTTTATCCAGTTTGTGCGCAAGAGGATATTTATATCCACTGTTGTTCCAGAAAATAATCATCTCTCCGTTTATTTTTCCAAAAGAAATTTCCTGTTTCTTCTGAACTTCAAATTTGCCGGAAGAGACCTCTTTTGCGACAGAAAAAGTATTCTTGCCCTGAGGTATCAGGCGATAGTTTTCTCTGGCTTTATAGAGTAAGCCGTTCTTAAATTTTTCAACTCTGGAAACGCTTCTATTACTGACATACATACCGGTTAGTCTGTTCAGTGAGTAGTTTCTTTCAGTCTTCTGGTTTTCAGAGGGTAGCTGCCTGTGAAATCTATTGTAAGGATTAATACCGTAAGTTTTTAGAAGCTTCATAAATGCCTGCCATATTAAATCCAGCCCTCCTGCACTATTGTTTACCAGAACAAGGGCTGCCTTTTTTTCAGGTACAATAAGCATACCGGCGTTGGAAACTATGTGGCTTCCAATATAGGTAGCACCAAAGGAAGATCCTTTACTGTAAAGTGTTCCTCCGGGACAGTCTTTCTGAAGTTTCAATTGCACATTCTCATCTGTTTTAAAAGCTTTTTTCAGGGTATCGGGTTTGATAAAGCCGTTCTGCTTCCCATGGTAGATATTTATAAGTTCCAGAGCAAAAGCAGCCATATCATCAATATTTGAGCAGATACCTCCGGCTGGGATATTCCTGCCAGCATCGATGCTCCTGGGAGAGCCATCCTTATCGTAAGTGGTGCATTCATTCTGTAGTTTATGATACTTTCTGAAGCCGGAACTTTTCATACCGGATATCTCAAGAATGTTTTTTTTCATATAGTCCTGATAATTTTCGCCACTAACTTCATGTATTGCGTGCCCCAGCAGACAATACCCTACATTGGAGTAGTGATACATGGTGCCAGGTGGAAAGGTAGTGTATTCATCTTTAAGGTACTTTACAGTATCTGTATATTTCTCACTATTATTACCTGCTGTAATATCGTTGGGTATTCCGGAGTTATGGTAAAGAACATTTGATATAGAGATATCTGAAACAGAAGAGTTTCTTGTTTTGATACTGAATGCCGGCAGGTATTTTACCAGTGGCTGGTTGATATCCAGTTGCCTCTTTTCATGAAGCTGAAGAATACCCAGAGCAGTAAAAAATTTACTTACAGATCCTATACATATTGATGTGGAAGTAGTAAATGGGAGTTTCTTCTCTTTACTGGCATAACCATTTCCGGCTTTCCAGACAATTTTGCCATTAATAATCAGAGCTCCTGCAATACCTGCGATTTTCCCTTCTTTAATAGTATTTTCCAATAAAGTCTTATATAGACTTATAAGTTTAGCTTTATCCGGTTTTTCCGGCTCAGCTGTTCTGATTGTGATACTCATAATAAGAGTTAAAACTGTGAAAATCAGTAGTGTTTTTTTCATAATGTTCCTCCTTAAAATTAAGTTAAACATCAGAGAAAGTAAATAGTTACGGTTAAAGTGATGAGCGGTAGTAATCCGAATTTAAACGGTATATGCCTGTGTCTCCCGAAGATGGGTCTAATTCGTGATTCAAATAAAATAAACAGGTTTGAGATCGCCGCCATGGGCCCTTCCGTTGTTTATTTCAGGCAGATCTTAATAATACGGCAGGAGCCGTGTCTCCTGCCTTACAGGTGTTTACAGGTCTTAAAGGTGTGCGGAGTAATCAGATAAAGGGAATAAAATATTATGCCTCTGTATTATCGTTTTTTGAAAGAGGATGTGGCAGTCCGTGTAAGTCTGTGTGATTTTTTAATATTACAGGCGGAGGTGATCTCCGCCTTCTATTTTGAATTAATACCCTATTCTTCTACTTCAAGAGCTGCAAGGAATGCTTCCTGAGGAATATCAACCTTACCGACTCTCTTCATTCGTTTCTTACCTTTCTTCTGTTTATCCAGTAGTTTCATCTTTCTGGAGATGTCACCACCATAACATTTGGCAAGAACGTTCTTTCTCAGGGCTTTAACAACGGTTTTTGCAATAACCCTGTTATTAATTGCTGCCTGAATAACAACTTCAAACATCTGGCGTGGGATTAAACCTTTCATCTTTGATGTAAGAAGGTTACCTATATTGTAGGCTTTATCTCTGTGAACAATAAGAGCCAGAGCATCAACAGGGTCGCCGTTAATGAGAATATCCAGTTTAGTAAGTGGTGATTCTCTGTAATCTTTCAGCTCATAATCGAATGAGGCATATCCCTGGGATATGGATTTAAGTTTATTGAAAAAGTCGTACAGAACTTCAGCAAGCGGAAGTTCATATGTAAGATAGACTCTCTGTTCGCTTATATAATCGAGTTTTTTATGGATACCTCTTCTGTTTTGAAGAAGTTTCAGAATGTTACCGAGATATGCTTCAGGAGTCAATATTATTGCTTCAATAAAAGGCTCTTCGATTAGTTTGAGGCTCTGGGGTTTAGGTAGTTGAGCAGGTGACTCTATTTCCTGTACTTCTCCGGCAGTTGTTGTTATTTTGTAACGAACTGAAGGGGAGGTTGATACAATTGATATATTGTACTCTCTCTCAAGTCTCTCCTGAATAATCTCTTTATGAAGTAAACCAAGGAAGCCACATCTGAATCCAATACCCAGAGCAGGTGAATGTTCAGGCTCATGTGTTAGGGATGAGTCGTTCAGAGACAATTTCTCAATAGCTTCTCTCAACTCTTCATGAGTTGAACCGTCTCCGGGATAAAAACCAGAGAAAACCATGGGCTGAGGTTCCTGAAAACCTGGCAGGGGTTCTACAGTATCAATACCTGCATGGGTTATAGTGTCACCGATTTTAACTTCAGAAATATTTTTAATACTACCTATTATATATCCAACTTCCCCTGCTGAAATCTCTTTAAGAGGAGTCATTTTAGGCGTATAAACACCAAGTTCATTTACATCATATTCAACATTATTTGATAGGAATTTGAACTTATCGCCTTTTTTCAATTTACCATCAATCATTCTCACGAGAATAATTACACCTCTGTATGAATCGAACCATGAGTCAAAAATCATACCTTTAAGAGGAGCGTCGGGATTACCTTCCGGTGGAGGAACTCTATCTATGATTGAAGGAATAAGTTCATCTATACCCAAACCGGTTTTAGCACTAACCAGTAGAGCTTCTTCTCTGTCGATACCGATTATATTTTCCAGTTGTTCAAGAGATTTATCGAGTTCATTGTTAGGCAGATCTATCTTATTCATAACAGGAATAATTGTAAGATCATTGTCAAAAGCGAGATATGTGTTAGCTACAGTCTGAGCTTCAACTCCCTGTGTTGAGTCTATAACCAGAAGAGCACCTTCACAGGCAGCAAGAGATCTGGATACTTCATAATTGAAGTCAATATGTCCGGGAGTATCAATAAGATTGATTATATACTCGTTACCTTCTTCATCTTTATGCTTCAGACATACAAAATGTGATTTTATTGTTATGCCTCTCTCTCTTTCAAGTTCCATGGAGTCCAGAAGCTGCTCCTGGCTCTCTCTTTTCGTTATTGCGCCGGTAATTTCAAGTAACCGGTCGGATATAGTAGTTTTGCCATGATCAATATGGGCGATTATGGAAAAATTTCTTATATGTTTCATACCTTTATTCCTTTTACAGCATATACCTGTGAAGAATAGAGTGTTTTATTGAGTTTGTCAATATTTGAATTGTATACTTTCGCGTATTCCATATCCGGTGAAATTTCTTCCAGTTTCTCTTCCAGAGGTTCATCAGAATAGAGTATTTCAACATTTTCAAAACCAGAGGTTTCAAGAAGGTATCTCATGTATTCAGGGTGAAGAGGTTTCTGATGAGTTATGTCCAGAAAATAGATATTACTAAGGGCAAAAAGTGAAAGGGGATTAACAGTTTCCAGAATAACCGGAGCTCCTTTCTTAAGGGTTCTTCTGCACTGAAGCACCATATCTCTGAGATAATCGGGAGTAAGGTGTTCAATAACCTGTGATGAGAAAATACCGCCAAGACTGCCTGCTTCAAGAGTCTCCAGATAGCCCAGAGCATCTCCGTAACTGCAATCCAGATCTTTACTTCTGGCAATCTCCAGCATCGATTCCGACATATCTATACCACGGGATCTTATAGATTTCTCTTTCAGAAGTTCAAGAAATTCTCCTCTGCCACAACCAATGTCAAGAATATCCTCTCTGGATTCAAAGTGGGGGAGGTATTGAACCAGTTTCTCTGTAACTGACTCTTCTGCTCCTCTGTATCTCTGCTCAAAATCGGAATATCTGTGAGGGGACACTGCTTCTGAAGCTGCTTTAAGCTCCTGGAGTTTATCTGCACTTTTACTATCTGCTGTATCAATTAACCTCTTCAGTGAGTCTTCAAGATGGATGAAGTTTGTAAGAAGGTTTTTTACCTGTGAGTACTCGGCCTGAAGCTTATCTATTTTCCACTGAAGGGATTTAAAAACCTGAGTTTTATGATTATTTGAATAGGCATCCCATTCTCTGTCCTGTATAGTAATGAGCTCATGAATGTCTTCACTGAGCTGTTCAAACTTCTCTTTTATACCTTCATCTTTTTTTTTGAAGAAGCCTGATTTTTCCCCGAGGGAAGCCCCAAGTTCTGTAAGGCTTTTTTTTAGATTGGACTGAGCCTTTTTTCTCTTCTCAATAAGATCTTCAATTACTCTTCTCATCAACTACTCTCCTGCTGCATCAAGGTTTGCTTTTTCAAAATCTTCAGGTCTTCCTATATCCAGCCAGTGACCAGAATGCCTGTATATGTTGACTCTCTTCTTCTCCCTGAGCATCAGATGCATAAGGTTATCGAATCCAAAGGCTGTTTCCGGGGGAATTATATCAAGTATGCTCTTATTAAAAACATATATACCCATACTTACATCAAAACTGTATGTGGGTTTTTCGATGAAATTGTTAAGTTCTCCATTATCAGAGATCTCCATAACTCCGAAATCCACATTAACTTCTCTTTTAAAAGTACTTACCGTAAGCTCTGTGCCGGCCTGTTTATGTGACTGAATCAGACTGTTGAAATCCAGGTCTGTAAGAAGATCGCCGTTAAGAACAAGGAAGTTCTCCGGCAGATTTTCGATAAGTTTAAGAGGAGCAACTGTTCCCAGAGGAGTATCTTCTCTTGAATACTCTATTTCGACTCCAAACTTACTGCCATCACCAAAGTAGGTGATAATAAGCTCAGCCATATGATTAACACAGAAGGTAAATTTATCTATACCGTAGCTTTTCAGGTTCTCAATCAGATGGAGAAGAATAGGCTTTTCTCCAACAGGTACCAGAGGTTTGGGAAATACCCATGTATAAGGTTTTAATCTTGTTCCTTTACCACCTGCCAGAATAACAGCTCTCATAATCTTCTCCTTATCTGAATTACTACTCTACTGTTACAGATTTAGCCAGATTTCTGGGTTTATCTATATCGCAGCCTCTATGGTCTGCAATGTAGTACGCCAGTAACTGCAAAGGTATTACATTGAGTACCGGCTGTAGAATATCTATAGTTTTAGGTACAAAGATAGAGTCATCAGAAATCTCTTTTACCGACTCAGCATCTTCATTTGTTATAGAAAGAATCTTTCCGTTTCTGGCTTTTATTTCCTGCATATTACTGACCATCTTATCAAGAGTTACATCTGAAGGTGCAATAGCAATTGTAGGAAAATTCTCATCTATCAGGGAAATAGGGCCGTGTTTCATCTCGCCGGCAGCATAACCTTCAGCATGAATATAAGAGATCTCTTTGAGTTTGAGAGCTCCCTCCATTGCTGTAGGATAGTTGTAGAGTCTGCCGATATAGAGGAAGTTATCAAATTCTGCATATTTAAGGGCAATCTCCCTGATCTTTTCTGCATTATCAAGAATACTCTGTATCTGATCAGGAAGTTTTTTCAGAGAAGATATTATCTCGCTTCCCTCCATGAAAGATACATTCTCGTTTCTGCCGATCATAAGAGCTACCAGAGTAAGTATAACAAGTTGTGAAGTATAGATTTTTGTAGATGCTACACCTATTTCAGGGCCTGCAAAATTGTATACTCCTGCATCTGTTATCTGGGAAATGGATGACCCTACTACGTTGACTATGCCAAGCAGAAGAGCTCCCTTTCTTTTTGCTTCTTTAATAGCAGCTATGGTATCAGCGGTTTCGCCGGACTGGGAAATTGCCAGAACAGCAGTATCAGCATCAATTTTAAGATGGCGATATCTGAACTCTGAAGCCAGTTCCACATCTACGTTAAGGGATGTTAACTTTTCAAAAATATACCTTCCCAGAAGTCCTGCATAATAACTGGTGCCACAGGAGACTATTATAAGTTTTTTCAGGTTCTTTATTCTCTCCACAACCGGCTCAAGGCCACCAAGCTTTGTAACAGATTCACCTTCTATAAGACGGCCTCTGAATGCATTTTTGATACATTCAGGCTGTTCAAAGATCTCCTTAAGCATGTAGTGAGGAAAACCTTTTTTATCAATATTCTGGAACTTATCTTCCAGAATGTGGGTCTCTCTTTCAAGAATTTCGTTATGAAAGTTCTTTATATAATAAGATGAGCTGTTCAGCACAGCAATTTCATCATCTCTCAGATAGATAAGTTTGTTTGTATGTACAGAGAGAGCGTTGGCATCTGAAGCGGCAAAAAATTCATTGTCTCCGATTCCCAGAATAATGGGACTGCCTCTTTTGACAATAATTATCTTATGTTCAAAATCAGCGTGCATTACTGCAATGCCAAAGGTTCCGGTTAATCTTTCAACACTTTTCAGAACCGCATCTTCAAGGTTGCTTTCAAGATTATCCTCAATGAGGTGCGCTATAACTTCTGTATCAGTTTCAGAACTGAACTTATGGCCTTTCTCAATGAGCTCTTTTTTTAGTTCCTGATAGTTTTCAATTATTCCGTTATGAACAAGGCTTATCTTACCTGTGCAGTCTATATGGGGATGGGCATTCTGTTCAGAAGGCTCACCATGGGTAGCCCATCTTGTGTGGGCTATTCCGCATGTGGAGTTTAACTCCTCACCACTGTTTTTACGCTCAAGCTCTTCAACCTTACCTCTGGCTTTAACTATTCTGTTGCCTGACTCTGCCTGTACAGCAAAGCCGGCAGAGTCGTAGCCACGGTATTCGAGGTTTTTAAGCCCTTCAATCAGTATGGGTACAGCATTCTTTGTACCGCAGTAACAGATTATTCCGCACACAGTTACAACCTAGAAGTGTGACAGAGCAGTTTTTCCCAGTGGATAAACGTTGAAACCAATTTCAAATAGTTCCTGATGATTCAGAATGTTACGACCATCGAAAATAAAAGCTGGTTTCGCCATTGAGTCATATATCTTTTTGTAGTCAAGTTCTTTGTATTCTTTCCACTCAGTAACAACAGCAATTGCGTGTGCACCTTCTGCTGCTTTGTATGGATCTTCTTCAAAAACCACTTCATCAAGAACATCTTCCAGATCGATTTTTGCATTTTTAATAGCTTTAGGATCAGTAATAGACACATTGGCTCTTTCACTGAGGAGCTTTCTTGTTACAAGAATTGCAGGAGATTCTCTTGTGTCACCTGTATCTGCTTTAAATGCAAAACCAAAGAGGGCAATTTTCTTTGAAGCAAGAGTATTGAACATGGCTTTTATCATTTTATTTACAAAACGGGTTTCCTGCCAGAAGTTCATCTTTACAACACTTTCCCAGTAGTCAGCAACTTCATGAAGACCATAACTTTTTGCAATATATACCAGATTAAGAATATCTTTCTGGAAGCATGAACCACCAAAACCAACACTGGCGTTGAGGAATTTTGAACCGATTCTTGAATCACTTCCTACAGCATAAGCAATTTCTGAAACATCAGCGTCAGTAACTTCGCATAGTGCAGAAATTGAGTTAATTGAAGAGATTCTCTGTGCAAGGAATGCATTGGCAACAAGTTTTGACAGCTCTGATGACCATAAGTTTGTTGTAATGATTCTATCTTCTTCCATCCAGTGTGCATAAATATCTGCAACTTCTCTGCATGCTTTGAGACCTTCAGGTGTTTTGTGTGAACCAATCAGTACACGATCTCCTTCAATAAGATCTTTAATAGCTGTACCTTCAGCAAGGAACTCAGGATTTGAAAGAACTTCAAAATGTATCCCTTTACTGTTTGATTTAAGAATTCTTTCCATAGCTTCAGCTGTTCTTACAGGAAGAGTACTCTTTTCAACAATGATCTTGTCACTGTCTGAGTTATTCACTATTTCGTGAGCAGTTTTTTCCCAGTACTGCAGATCAGAAGCCATACCGGCACCTTCACCAAAAGTCTTGGTTGGAGTATTTACGGAAACAAATATAATATCAGCTCTTTTAATTCCTGCAGCAACATCAGTTGAGAAGAAGAGGTTTTTATCTCTTACCTCTTTTACCACTTCGTAAAGTCCTGGTTCATATATTGGTAGATTATCTGAATTCCACTCATCAATTCTCTGCTGGTTGATGTCAACAACATCTATTCTGTATTCAGGGCATTTCATTGCAATTACTGACATTGTCGGGCCACCAACATATCCGGCTCCGATACAGAGTATGTTCTTTTTAAAGCTCATAGTGTCTCCTTATGTTTATAGATTATATATTTCGGGTTTATATATTCCGATGTTTTTTTTCATCCAGTCTATTGTGTTACTTAAGCCCTCTTCAAGAGTGGTTCCAGGTGTGAACCCTGTGAGGGACTTAAGTTTACTGTTATCGCACAGAAGTCTGTTAACTTCCGATTTTTCAGGTCTTACTCTTGCAGAATCCGATACAATCTCCACATCAGCTTCAAGGAGCTTTATAATTGTATCAACAACTTTCTGCATGGAGTGTTCAGTGCCGGTTCCTATATTAACTGTTTCACCGCTTATATTATCTGTAGCTGCAAGGGCAATAAAGCCTTTTACAGTGTCTTCTACATAGTTGAGGTCTCTTGTTGGAGTAAGGTTACCCAGTTTAAGAGATCTGCTGCCTGACAGAATCTGTGAAATTATTGTGGGAATAATTGCTCTGGCTGACTGCCTTGGACCGTATGTGTTAAAAGGCCTTGCAGTAACCAGAGGAAGATTAAAGGAACTGAAGAAGCTGTAAGCCATAGCATCTGCAGCAATTTTGCTCGCACTGTAAGGGGATTGTGGCTGTATTGGGTGTTTCTCATCAATTGGAACGTAGAGTGCGGAGCCGTAAACTTCTGAAGTTGAGGTGTGAATGATCTTTTCACAGCCGTTCTCCAGAGCTGCTTTACAGGTATTAAGAGTTCCGTTCACGTTGGTATCTACATAACTTGCTGGAGCTGTGTAAGAGTATGGAATGCCTATTAAAGCTGCCAGGTGAAAGACAATATCAGTGTCAGAGCTTACCTCTTTCATAAAATGGTAATCTCTTATGTCTCCTGAAACAACTTCAATATCTCTAAGAGATTCCAGGTTTTCAAGCCAGCCCCAGGAATTGAATGAGTTATAGCAGGCAAGGGCCTTTACTGACCTGCATTCAGAAACCAGAGCTTCAGTCAGATGTGAACCGATGAAACCATCGGCTCCTGTTATCAGAACTTTTTTATCCTTCAGATTCATTGCTTCTCTATCTTTCAATAGCAGATTATAACACAGTATATAACTAAGTTTCTACAAAATAAATGATTTATGGGTAAAAAAATATCGATTTTTTGTGGAAAAGATTATTCTGACGGTAAATCTGACAGGTTTTGGAGCTCCATTAACAATGTAAGGCTCATATATCCACTGTTTCACAGCTGCAATAGCACTACTGTTAAGGAGAGAGTGACCTGAGATTACTCCTGCATTTCTGACTCTTTCATAAATATCTGTAACTGCTTCAATTACAACGACATCTCTGATACGGGATTTACTTTACGTATCAATTTAGCAGGTTCTGTAACTCTTGTTTAAGCTGCTGAAGAATCTTCCGATTCAGTTCATCCAGGTGCAGAGCCGGAAACATCAGGCATAAAACCACTTTCATCAGATCCTATTCCTCCTTTTATACCTTCAGGCATGTCCATGAGGTCAGAAAATTCTTCATCTTCGATCTCATCGGGAACTTCAACAGGAGCTATGAACCGGTTATCTGCGGGTTTGATTTTCCCGGGTGATCTCTTCTTTTCAACTCTTTTTCTCTTTATGGTAGTATCATTGGGGCAGGAGTTTTAATGATATTGAATCAGAGAAGTTCTGTAGACAATTACAGAATGGTGTTTTTTCTTATAGTATCTGCATTTCTGCATGTACTGGTATATCTTGTAGCAGATGCTGCATCTCTTTTTGATCCTGCTCCTCCCAGAGAGAAGAAAATTAAAAAGATAGTTGTTACTGAATCTGCAGCTGATAAAAAAACAGCTGAACCTGCAGCCGGAACAGATGGTGAGTTTACCAAACAATCTGCAGGGGATACTCCTGATGTTGATTTTGGAGATGGAACTCTCTCTTCCACAATTAACCGATGGAAATCAGCTGTTACAGAAACAAGAGTTGTTCTTGAGAGGAAGAGCTATCTGGAAGAATCAAAAGAGATGTATGAGCTATATAAACTTATACTGATCTGGGCGGAGTGGTTACTGGACAGAGCTTCAATCTTTCTTGTTAAGCTTAATATTTAACCTTCTGTATTCAGAAGGGCTGATTCCTGTACTCTTTTTAAAAGCTGAATTAAAGACAGATTTAGAGTTGAAACCGGAATCAAATGCAATTTTCAAAATTACGAAATTAAGCTCAGCCGGATCTGCAAGGCGTTTCTTTGCCTCTTCAACTCTATACCAGTTTATTCGGTAAACTCAGGATAAATTGCGTTCCTCGCTCGTATTCACTGCTTAATTTATAAAGTTGATAAAGTGACAAGCTGCGTTCCTCGCTTGCTCCCATCTCCGCCATTAATCGCTACTCGCAAGCTCGTTGCTCATGCGTAAGGATATGGTGACAAGCTGTGTCCCTCGCTTGCTCCCATCTGCGACATTACTCGTACTTCACTTCGTTGCGTACTTCGTTCGCAGACTTGTAAACTGTTGTTATATGAAGTATAATTTTTTCGATGAAGCCGTTATTGATATTCTTGATTTCCTGGTTGTTTCCCGGTGCGGGGCATTTTTATCTCAAAAAGCGTCTCAAAGCAGCAGTTTTTCTTGGAGGCACAATTCTCTTAATGGTTCTGGGAATAGTTATGCAGGGCCGTTTCTACGTTCCTTACACTGTTATAACAAATAGTTTTGGTGTAGCAGCTGAAAGTTATCACCCACTCCTTATTCTGGGTTTCCTTGGGGATCTTGGAAGTGGAATCTTCTATTTCATAGTAAGCCTTGTGGGGCTGGGAAAAGGTGCTATAACTGAAGTTACCTACAATTACGGTACAACCTATCTGGTAAGTGCAGGGCTTCTTAACTACCTTGTTGCACTTAACGCTTTTGATCTGGCAAAAAAAAGGGAAGTGGGAAATGTTTAAGAGTCACCTTATTTCAATGATAGTCTTTGCTTCTATAGTATCTGTAATGCTTGCTTTTCTGAAGTTTGATGAGAAAAAAGAGATAATCAGATACGGTGTCAAGCTATTCTGCATGATGGTTTTTGGTGTTATTGCAGGTAGCTGGATCATGAGTTTCATTTAGAAGCAATTCCCTGTTTTCATAAAATTCACTCCTCTTCAGGAGAAGTTTACAGTTTAATTTCTGAATCAGCTTCGATATTTACACAGACTGACACTGTCAACAGGAAACCAGAATAATTTTGTAGTTAATTGATTTTGAATTTTCAAAGCTCTGAAACAACATCTATTAGTGTTCGTCCGTGAGAGTCTCTTATATTTCCCACAATTAAAGTCCGTGTTGGTCAATATTTTCAAAGTTATGTATAGAGAATGGCCTGAAAATCAGCGGCGTTCTGTTTTTCTCTGATAATTCTGCGGATATTTTTCTTGTTTCATCATTTGAACCGGGTTGTCTTCAGCATGAGTTATGATTTTGGAAAAGTTTTGATTATTGAAATATTTCCGTAAAAAAATTGGACAATTCAGGGCTTTTGACTAGTAAAACATGTAAAAAACGGTTTTTATCTTAATTATCTTGAAGTTTTGCGTTTTATCAATTATAGTGACATATTATTATCAGGAGGCTAAATGTTAAGTTACGAAGCTTTTTATTCAGATAACGTAAAAAGAATGAAAACCTCAGCTATCAGGGAACTACTTAAGTTAACAAGAAAACCGGGAATTATCTCCTTTGCAGGAGGACTACCTGCACCGGATCTGTTTCCAGTAGATGAGATAAGAAAAATTACTGATGAAGTTCTTGAAAAGAACGGGCAGCTTGCTCTTCAGTATGGCCCTACAGAAGGTGACCCCCAGCTCAGGGAAGAGTTGTGTAAACTACTGGGCGAGGATGGTATCAAGGTAGATGTAGATAATATTGTTGTAACAACTTCATCTCAGCAGGGACTTGATCTGGTTGGAAGAGTATTTGTTTCTCCGGGAGATTATGTACTCACAGGTGAGCCAACATATGTTGGTGGTATTCAGGCTTTTAATACTTACGGCGCCATAATGAAAGGTATTCCTCTGGATGATCAGGGAATGGATATTGAAGCTCTCGAAAAAGAGGTTATTACTCTGACAGAGAGTGGTAATAAACCAAAATTTGTCTATGTTGTACCTGACTTTCAGAATCCATCAGGTCTAACAATGGGACTGGAAAGAAGAAAGCAGCTTGTAGCTGTAGCAGAGAAACACGATCTTATTATTATTGAAGATTCACCATACAGACAGCTGAGATTTGAAGGTGAAGCTGTTCCTCCTATTATTTCTCTCTGCCCTGAAAGAGTAGTAGCTCTCTACTCATTCAGCAAAATTCTGCTTCCGGGCTTCCGCCTTGGATGGGTTGCAGGTCCTGAAGAACTTGTAAATAAAATGGCCGTTGCAAAACAGCCGGTAGATCTCTGTTCTCCTCCTTTCAACCAGGCTATTATGGTTGAACTTATGAAACAGGGAATTCTACAGAAACAGATAAGTAAAATTGTTGATGTTTATCGCGATAAACGTGACTTCATGATAGAGATGCTTGAAAAGTATATGCCTGCACTTGATGGTCTTAACTGGACTCATCCTGCAGGAGGACTCTTTCTGTGGATCAATACTCCTGAAAATGTAGATACTGTTGAAATGTTTGAAGCTGCCATTGAAGAGAAGGTGGCTTATGTAGTGGGCTCAGCTTTCTATCCAAATGGTGGTGGTAACCACAGTATGAGAGTTAACTTCTCATTTGCAACAAAAGAACAGATTGAAGAGGGTATCAAACGCCTCGCAAAAGTTATAGAAAAAGTAGCTGCAGTTTAATAGCAGCATCATAATTCATAATTGCTAAAAGGGGATTTCCTTAATGGATATCCCCTTTTTCCCCATTCTCTGATATAATTTCCTATATAGACAGACCGGAGAATTTCATGATTAGAAAAATAATAATCTTATCAGTTTTTATTGCTTTTTGTGCACTGAACCTGAAGTCAGACAATCTGATGGATAATATCAGAAATCTTATGGGGAAGAAAGAGTATCAGAAAGCTTTGAAGGTGATTGACAAAGCTATTGCAGGTAATCCGGGTAATGCTACTCTCAAAAGATTGAAAATTGATATACATCTTGAAGCCGGGGAAAATGAAAAAGCTCTCAATTATATAGATAGCTGTCTTAAAAAGAATTCCGGTGACAGATTCATGATGTCCCAGAATATACGGGTATCTCTTATTTCAAAAAAGAACAACAGAGCCCTTGAAGCAGCTATTGCTTTTGATAATAGTGCTCCTTCCAAAGATCCTGCAGGTAGTTTCATGATTGCCAGAATATACCTCAAACAGATAGCACCGGATGAAGCTATGGTGTGGCTGAATGAATCACTGGAAAGAGGATTCATTGACTATATGCTGCTAAGGTCCAATGAGTTCAGCAGTCTGCATAAAAGAGCCGATTTTCTTGAGCTGGTTGGGAAAATGAAACTTTCAGCTGGTGTAGGTAATAGAGCAAAATCCTTTACTATAAACAATATGAATGAGAATACCTCGATTTCGTTGAATCACTATAGAGGTAAAGTTGTTGTTCTTATGTTTACAGGTTCATGGAGCAGATCCGCCTGGAATGAAGTGAAGAACCTTGAGAAGCACTACCTTGAATTAAAATCAAAAGGCCTGGAAGTAATTGAAATCAATCTTGATACTAAGATGAGATATGTGAAAAATCAGAAACGTCCTTGGGTTATGGCAGTATCACTGAAAGGGACAAAAGATCCTGTAGCTCTTCTGTATGGTGTCAAATCTGTACCTTCTGTATGGGTTATAGGTAAGGAAGGTTATGTGAGATCATTCGGGCTGAGAGGTAAAGAGCTTATTGAGGTGCTGCATAAACTCTCAGCCGAATAAGGTTTCTATTGTGGATCTTCTCCAAAAGACTGAGAACCAGTCTGTTTCTGAAGATTCAGGGTAAAAATAGCACTGCCGCCATTATTATCTGAAATATCCACTATTATTTTAAGTGGTTTGTCATCAATAGAATTTAATCTGAATGATAGTTCCCCTGATTCCTGATTAATTTTAATGTTACGATCCAGAGGGCCTATAAGACGATAGGAGAGTTTATCTCCATCCGGATCTTTTGCAACAATTCTGTACCTGAAATCTCCGGGAGGTCTGAAGGAGATGTTCTCTTCCTGAGTCATGGTTTCCGGTGAGCTGTTTTTTACTGTAATTGACTTGCTTTCAAACTCTTCTGATTCCAGTTTGCTCTTATCTGAAACTACTTTAAGTTTACAGAAAACTGAGTCTCCCCGTTTATATGTCCCTCTTTTCAGCTGAATTGAGGGTTTCTGCCCAACAGCCTTATCATTTACAAACCATCTGCAGATATACTGATAACCATTAGGATATCGCTGTTTATCAACTTCAGGAATAACTCTTATAAAATCCCCTGCTGAAGGTGTACTGTTTTCAAAAGTCAGTTTTGTAATTACCGGTGCTACCGGAACAGGAGCCTTTTTTACTCCTTTATGTCCTTTCTGGTCATCACTATCTTTTGAGCAGCCGGTTATAATCACCAGTATAAGAAATAGTATAAATAGACTAACTGTTTTCATTACTATTGATTTCCTTTTTCTGTCTTGTGAATTTAATATCTCTTGTAACTGAACCGGAAGATGTATCTTCAACCTTTATTGTGAATTCTATAGATGGAGGAAATTTATCCGGCATGTTCATTGTAACTTCCCCGGTGTCTTTGTTTATTGTGATATAATCCGGTGCTTTATTACCTTCAATAGAGAAGGTGAGCTGATCTTTATCAAGGTCAGTTGCCTCTATTTTGAATATAACTTTGCCTGGTGCAAGAATCTCCGGCAGGTTGAGCCTTATTATATGAGGAGGAGTATTGTTAACCAGCATCTTTTTTGAAACAGCCTTTTCAACAAGAACACCGTTGTTGGGATTAAGAAGGTGGATCTCTGCATGAATACGATCACCTTTCTTATAGTTACTTGAAAAGAATGTGCCGGCACTTGATTCCTGTACATGTGTACCATTTCTGTAAAAATGGTACATTACTGTGAATTCTCTGTAGTAACGGGAATCCATATCCGGTTCAAAAGTTGCAGACACTCCGGTTTTTATCTTGTTAGGTGAGCATCTTATATCTTTTATAAGCTTATCCTGCCCTGAAAGGGGCAGAATAAGCATTGCTGTTATTAAAATAGGTGTCAGGAATTTCATCGTTTTCTTTCCTGCCAGAAGATTATGCTACCAGGGAAGTTGGCTTCAAAGGTTCCTATATTTCCGTCAAGACTGGTTCCACCTACACTGGAACCACCCATCATGTTGAGATATCTTCTGCCAACCATACCACCACCGGCGATTCTTCCACTGGTGACTTTAACTTCCACGCCGTCCTCTTCAAGACCACAGAATACAAGCTGAATATCGTAAATCTTCATAGAACCTTCATCCGGAGCAGCACACGGGTTGTCAACTGAACCCACAGAGTCGCTCTCTTTAGGAGGCTGATATGTGTTGAACAGAATGTGTGGTGTAAGTTTTGAATCAGGTACAATTACAGGTGAAGGATCGTGTAGTTTTTCCCTGTTATCTGAATCGGGGAATCTGAAATACCAGCCATTTGTATTGAGAGTATCAATTGTAGTGTTATCAAACTCATATGTTCCGGGTTTCCATGTCAGTTCTGTGAGAGTTGAAGTGGTGTTCATGTTTTCACCACGGTCAATAATGGCGAAGTATCTGCCACTTGTGGGATCTGTTCTCGGACGGTTTCTGTTACCTGTACCGAAGGTGACCCAGAGCTTATCGCAGTTATCATAGGCAATTGCAGGTTCAATGAACAGAGGCTGATTATCTTTACAGCTTATTACATCACTTGTATTAAAAGTACCTTCAAGGTTTTTAACATTAATTTTGTTGCCGTTGATTTCTGTTATGTATCCCATAGCTTTTGAGTCAGAGCCCTGGATCAGATGACCTACTTTAAAGGAGCCTCCTGAAGCTACATTCAGAATTGTATCTGAAATTGTTGATACAGATGTAGAGGCAATTGTGTCGGGATTGTGTTTATAGAAGATATAAGGTTTCCAGTCTCTTGGATCCAGATTACTCATGTCTATTTTAAATACATGTCCTCCTGTGTTTCCAAAGAAGAGGGTATCAAGATAACCATCATTATCTGTATCAAGAGCACCAAGAGATGATGGTACCGGGTGACTGAACTCATCCTGCGCAACGTATACCCTGACTCCTCCGGTTCCGGAAGCTGTAACTCTCATCATCTCTCCGTTGGAAGTATATCCTGTACCACCACCACTCTTATTATAGCCAATCATCCAGATAAGTTCTCCGGTTATTGCATCAACTATAAAGACAGCTTTACCTTTCTTATCATCGGAGTTGTTGTTAAAAGCCATACCTCCGGTAAGAACAACGATGTGTCTCTCTTCAGGGCCGGATGAACCATCATATTTCATACGGCCTATAATTGGACGGCCCCAGCTCTTTCCACTGTATGCACTATCTTTAAATGTCCATTTATGATCAGGTGTTGATGAACCTGATGTAATATTCATAGCATAGTAGGCATTACCACCATCTCTGAGCCCGAAGTACAGATAAGTCCGCCATCCGTTGGCACTATGATCATATATATCAGAAGCTGTTATGCGACCATCCACAGTGTATGTGTGCTTGTTGTTAATAACAATATTGTGAAGAGAAGGGAGAATCTCTTTTGGAATAAATCCCCAGGCCTCTTCACCACCTCTTGAACCATCAGCATAGAAAGCATGAAGAATACCATCGTTGGTTCCTGTATAAACCATTCTGGTTCTTGATGTTTCTGTGTGAGTCTGGTACTGACCTCTGGGATCAGTAGCTCCAAGAATCTGAACTGCATTAGAAAAGAGTTTCCCTTTAGGAGGAGCACCTACGTACTGTACATCGGAATGGAAGATGTCAGCCAGATGTTTCTCATGAAGCTTACCTACTATCTGATTATATATATCTGTTTCAAATTCATTCTGAGTCTGGTCAGCAGGTTTAGGACCAAAGCTACTACTCATCTGAGGAAGAATTGAAGATTTATTACCGCTGTTGAAACCGATAACTCCATTTGATGAATTCTGGGTGTAGAGGTTTCTGGAGTCTGGTATCTTGGTTGCAGCATCCCATAATGGTGTAACTCCGTAGTTGTAGCTCACAGCACATTTTTTAGTTCCGCTGTATCCAAGGCACTGCTCTTTTGTATCGTAAAGAAGCTCTGTACCATCCACTTTACCGTTACCGTCAATATCGTAACCCCATTTCTCAGTAACCGGGAAAGCTATAAGGTGACCTTCCCAGAGCCCCGCTGAAGCAGCAGGTTTGAAGTATCCAAAATAGGATGTATTTATTTCATCACTTGAAGTTGTCGTGGTTCTTCTTGGAGCAGTAATTGATGAGAATGCAAATTCTCTAAGAAGAATAGAGGTAATAACACTCTGGAAAGCATCAACAAGAGTCTGATAGTTAGAAGCTGTATAATATTCACCGTCTCCGTTTTTTGCTGTGTCTTTAAGTAACTGATTATCAATTGTAAAACCAATTGTATAAGTGATTATATTCTGCTCATTGGGCCATCCTGTTGCTGTATCTGTTGCAAAAGGGCCGCCATTATCAACATCAGGGTACATATCCTGATGTCTCAGGAAGTAGGCAACGTCATCAAGATAGGCATGACCGTTGGAATCAAGGTCACCCCATCCGTCTGAAGTTCTCCACTCTTTCCATGTGCTGTAAGCTCTTATTCTCCGGTGATCTGCACTTCTGAAAATAGAACCTGAATATTTTGAGTTACCCAGATCATCTTTTGTGGGTTCACCATCAGTCATAATAATGGCGTAGTTACTCTGACACCACCATTTAATATCTGAAGATTCACTCGCTCCGTAATATACATCGTAGTCGCTACCAGGTTTATAGTAGCTCCAGATATCTGCAAGAGTTTCTGCAAGTGGTGTCCATGAGTTGGCGGGAACGCCATAGATTGAATCTTTGAAGTTTGCAGTTGTGGAATCTGTAAGTTCTGTAAGACTTTTCATCTTATATCCACCGGCAGGATCTCCTCCTGTGTTAAACCTGAAGAGCCCCATGTACACTTTTTCATTTGACATCTGTGTCAGTTTACACACAACTTCCCGGGCAACCTGGATTCTGGTAAATCTGTACTTGATTCTGTTATCTGTTGAGTTACTGCAGTCTGAAGTCCACCAGTCTTCCCATGCAGGGTTACCTGTGTCTTCAAGGCGTGGAGGATTTACAGAAAGATCAAAGGTTCCGTAAGTTGAGAAGTGAGATACAGATTCTCTCTGTTTGTCTGTAGCATGGAGAAAAATCCATCTCCAGTAGTTTGTATTGTATCTGACTGAACCGTCAGCACTCGTACCGTAAAGTTTTGCATAGACAAACTTTCTTGATGTGTGTCTTGTAAAAGCATCTCCGGTTTTTATCTCATCTTTAACATCTGAAAGAGAAGCTTCATAGTAGTGGTAGTAGTAACCTGAACCATACCCTCTGTATCTGTATGTAAGGCTGCTTAATTTTGCAACACCATATCTTGAGTAGAACCAGTCACCTGAGGCTGTATATGGTCTGCTGCTGTAATTTGTTCTGATGTAAAACCTCATTGTGTTCCCGGATACTGACTGAACATACATCTTGTACTGGTAGTTTTCTGCGCTGGTACCGTTTACCCAGTAGCCCTGCCATTTTGTATACGAGAGATTTGAAGCACTGATATTTCCGCTGTATCCCTGTGATGGGTTAAAACCTGAAGCAGAAACCCCTGGAACCCCATTCTCAGGAAAGAAAATAATTGTCTGCATTGAACCGGAACTGTCAATTAAAACCACAACATTTGGTTTTACTTTTGAGGAACTGGAGGTTCCCATAAAGAGTTCCTTATCATCAGCATTAATATAACCTGTAAGTATAGACAGGCTTAACAATATTATTAGTAAATATTTTGCACTGAATTTCATCTTAATTCTCCTGCTCTAATATTCCTGGTTGTTGATGTCAGCGATTCCTGCAGTTATCTCTGCATAACCACTCTTCCTGCCATTGGCTATTTCAGCTTTGGCAGCAATTCTCACTTCCCAGATATTGAGTGTAACCCCCATGCTCTGGGAGTAGCCTTTAGGGGTAGGTACTTTCAGCCTGTTGTGATCTCTCAGAAGAAAAGTGCTGAGATTAACAGGAGCTCCTCCACCGGTGAGGTTGTTGTGAAGGGTTTCAAAAGAGCCTGTTACATAACCAGCTTTAATGGGAAAGCCGATTACACTGTCGTAGTTCTGGACAGTATCGCTGTAGGATTTATTGTAACTCTCAATTGCAGCCTGATCCTCTGTTTTTTCTATCATATTTCTTGCTTCTTCAACCCCTTTCTGGGCAATCAGATATGCCTGTTTCTGAAGAAGGTTGTGAGAGGCAGATTCCATCTCTTTTGAAGTAACTTTCAGAGAGGAGCCCACTATGAGTGAAAGTACCAGAGAAACAATCAGCACCAGAAGCATTGCGCTTCCGGTTTCTCTTTTTATATCTGTTTTCTTCATAATTTTTACTCCTTTAAGATTGTGGCCTGAAGTTTCTGAGACTCGTAACAATCTCGTATGTTCTGTATCTGAAATAGTTGGGTAGTAGCTTACTTGTACTTCCGGGAGGCTTTGTATTTGATTTTATTGTGTAATCGTCTCTGTCACCGGCACCTTTTACCGTTAGTGTTGTTTCAACGTCTCTGCCTGAACCGGTTCTGAACTCTGATGTAAGAGATGTCATTGTTATCTGAAGTTCTCTTATCTCTTTATTGAGAAAGGCTCTGGTAAGATCTCTCTCAACAGAACCGTCATTAGTACCAGGTATGCCGGATGGGCCGTTTTTAAAATATTCAGTCAGGTTAACTGTATTGGGAAAGGTGTTTTTATCACCAAATGATCTGTAAACAATCTGAAGATCCAGAATGTTGCTTCCAATAACCCCTATAACAGCAGCATCTTCCGGTGTTGCAGGTGTTACAAAAGGATTCTGCAGACCTTTGAAATCGCTTATTCTCACAAGATCCAGGTCTTTGAGAAGATATACTCCGAAGTGATTTAGTTTCAGAACTGTTGACGCACCTTCTTTTGCGAGAAATGATATTGTTGAAGCGTTAGGTGATCTGTCTGCATAACCTGCTGCATTAAGCAGCCCTGAATAGTAGACAGGTTTGGCATCAACCGGAATTGATGTGGCACCGGAAGATATCTGTTCTGCTGTATTTCTTAATACAACATATCCGTCTTTGGAGATAACCATTAGAAGGTCATCTTTTCTCCATACCATATTGGGATCAGAATGCATAGTGTTTTCCAGATTAAGAACACTGCTTCCCACTGAGAATGATGAAGAGAGGGGAGAAGCAAAGTAAGGTGTTGCAGATGCAACAATTATTCCATCAGGGCCATCTGTATTATTCAGAGGTGCAAGGCCGTAGAATGGAAGTGCTCCGGGTCTCTCTTTTCCTGTATATGAACTGCTTCCCATAATTGTTATAACTGAGCCTGAGTTTCTGATTTCTGAAACCAGCTGTTTAAGTACAAACCGTGATTCCTGAGTAAGAGAGATACGACTTTCCTGATTTCTTGTTGATTTCTGCATATACATCAGAACTGTCATTGCCCCGCCAATAAGGCCAAGGGTAACTACCAGAGATACCATAGTCTCTATAAGAGACATACCTTTATTATATTTATTCATTCTGTAACTCCTTTGGAGGATGTAAGAACCACCTTAAACGGGAGTTTTGTCATATCTTTGGTTGAACCGTACTTTACTTCAACAACATATCGTCTCAGCCTGCTGTCTGAAGGATCCACTCCAACTGTATAAGTTCTCTCGAAAATATATTTGTAATCTGTTGGCTGGGTAGCTCCATGATATGTAAATTCCATACCCTGCTGTGTAGATATAAAGTCTTTGGGAGGAATTGCAGCATTAAGCTGGACAGTGTCAAAAGATGAAGGGTACTTAAAGAGTTCTTCAATCCTGTTTTCTGCAAAAGCCAGAGCATTGGTTCTCATGCCGCTTCTCTCGTCAGCTTTCATTTTGAAATTGAATGCTTCAAAGATGGACAGCATAACTATGGAAAGAATAGTCATTGCCACTACACTCTCCAGAAGGGACATCCCTTTCCTGTTATCTCTTATAGTCAGGTTTTTTACTTTCAATTTTTGTACCTCCCCATGGATGTAGTGTGAAGAGAGTCTCGTAAGCTGTCTCTTCGGTAGCAAGATCTTCATAAAGTTTCAGAGTAAATTCTACTGATACCGGAGATGAAGTTACTCCAATCGGAGCTTTATAAACTTCACTGCCTGGACTTATGATGAAGTCTTCAGGTAATGAATCACTTGGTCCTACCATATCGTATTTGTTGACCATAATTACATCTGTTATTCCGGGAATCTTTTTCCACGCAGTATCGTCATCCCATGGATTAACAAAGTAGGTCTGAATTGATGCTGTGTACTTTATGCCTTTTGATCCAAGACTGCTGTCTTCTTCAAACTCGAATTTAATATACCTGTTTTCACTGGCAGCCTTCATCTTGGCTTCAAAAATATTCTCCCGGAGTTCGTTGATTGAAGAGTCAAATGATGACCTTTTGGTCCATCTGTTACCAACACTTGCAGCAATTGCTGCCATGGTACCCAGTATCCCAAGAACAACCAGGAGTTCGATTATTGTGAACCCTCTATTTTTCTTCATATGCACCTCTTATTATCTTAATTAGCATTTTACATGCCATAGTGAGTTTTTTTTATAAACCCTTTCTGTTTCAATGTTCTGTAATAAAAGAGAAGTTCTGGAGCAGAAGTATGAAATTTAATGTGTGGGTAAAAAATACACAGTTGTGTGGTGAAGTGTGGAGTTATTATGAATCTGCGATGATTTGAGGCGTTTTGTTTCAGCCTGTTACTTTTCGCAAACGAAAGGCCCTGTCAGTGTAATTTTTCAGATTTATGCATAGAAAACACCTCCACTATCTGCAATTCTGTTAATACTTGCCTCTGTTGAATCTTAGGTGATATAATTTGTCCATGAAATTAAAAGGCCTTTTTAAAGCATCATTAAAAGATAAGATAACAAGAGTTTTCGGTGGCGGTAAGGATAAAGACGAAATAATTGAAGAACTTGAAGAACTCCTTATTCTTTCAGATATATCCACAGGAACTGTTGAAAAGCTTCTTAAAGCAGTTGACGTAAGAATGAAAATCCGTTTTGATAAAGACGATTTTCTGAATATTCTTAAAGATGAGATTGAGAAACTGGTTACCCCTGAAGAGAGCCGTATGGGTGTTAAACTCAAGAATGATAAAAGTATTATTCTGATGGTGGGAATAAACGGAAGTGGTAAAACAACAACTTCAGCTAAACTTGCAAACTACTATCGTAAAAAGGGGCGTAAAGTGATGATGGCTGCAGCTGATACTTTTCGTGCAGCAGGTAGTTCCCAGCTTTCTCTCTGGGGTGAAAGACTTGATATTCCGGTCGTTGGTGGAGATAAAGGTGCTGATCCGGGATCGGTGGTTTTTAATAGTCTCTCATCATTCCAGAGCAGAGATGCTGATCTTCTGATTGTTGATACTGCCGGCAGAGTTCAGACTCGTGATAACCTTATGAGAGAACTGGAAAAGATGGTGAAAATCATAAAGAAATTCTATCCTGAAGAGCCTACAGAAGTGCTGCTTGTTGTAGACGGAACTCAGGGAAGAAATACACTGGAACAGGCAAGAATTTTCAATGAGTTCTCCGGCTTAAGCGGTCTTGTACTCTCAAAAGTGGATGGTACTGCAAAAGGCGGTACAGTACTTGATATTGTAGGGGAACTTGAGGTTCCGGTGAAATTTGTTGGTGTAGGTGAAACCGCTGATGATATTCTGGAGTTTTCTCCATCAGAATTCACGGATTCACTTTTTGAATAGATATAATGAATACTGCTGATATTAAGTTCATGAAAACCGCAATCAGTCTTGCGGAGAAGGGAAGGGGATATACAGAACCAAACCCTCTTGTAGGAGCTGTAGTGGTAAGAGATGGCGAAATCATCTCCACCGGCTATCATGAAGCTTATGGAAAAGCTCACGCTGAAAGAGCAGCTCTTCTTGACAAAGAGTGCGGGGAAGCTACTCTTTATGTAACTCTTGAACCCTGCATCCATTTTGGAAAAACTCCACCCTGTGCAGATCTGATAATTGAGAAAAAGATCTCAAGGGTAGTTGTGGCTTCTCTGGATCCTAATCCGATTATGGCAGGTAAAGGTATCGATAAGCTCAGAGATGCCGGTATAAAAGTGGAAACCGGATGTCTGGAAGCTGAAGCTCTGGAGCTGAACAGACACTATATGACATGGATTAGTAAGAAGAGACCTTATGTTCTGCTTAAAGCAGGAGTTTCTGTTGATGGAAAACTCACCGATTTAACCGGTAACCCCGGCTGGATTACCTCAGAAGAGCTGAGAGATATTTCCGGGAGCATGAGAGGAGAGTATTCAGCTATACTGGTTGGAAGCAGAACTCTTAAGACAGATAATCCCAGACTTACTGTGAGAGATCCTTTATGGAAGAACAAGCGTATGTGGCGCATTGTTCTGGATTCCGGGAACTCACTGGATGGGAACTACAGATTTTTTGAAGAGCAGGATAGGTTTCCTTCAATTGTATTCAGCAGAAAAGGAACTGAGTCTGCGGGGAAAAAGTGTAACCATCACTATTTTGTTGATTCTGATAGTGAAGGGTTAAATTTAGAGTGTGTATTAAAGGAGCTGCATAAACTTGGAGTTGCTTCTCTGATGGTGGAAGGAGGAGGTTCTGTTATTGACTCCTTTTTAAAGAGAGGTATTTATGATGAGGTTGCTGTGTTTACCTCTCCAAGACTGCTTGGAGGGAAAGATGCGGTTGAGCTTCACAGGTCAGGCACTCTTATTAAATATGCAGAAGAGCTTAAGGAGTGGGATGTAACCTCTCTTGAAAGCGGATATATTTTCAGAGGATACAGATAATGTTTACTGGAATAGTATTAACTACAGGGAAGCTGGTGGCGCTGGAGAAAAAGAGGGAACCAATACTTACTCTTGAAGCAGAGTTGCCTTCTGAACTGAAACTGGGAGATTCTGTTGCTGTAAACGGAGCCTGCCTTACAATTGTTGAGATGAAGGGTAGTAGTTATGTTTTTAATCTCAGTAAAGAGACTTTGGGAATTGCTACTTTTAATGATCTTGTTAAAGGTTCAGTTCTGAATCTGGAGCCTGCATTGAGAATGAACGATTTTCTTGGAGGGCATCTGGTAAGCGGGCATCTGGATGGAACAGCAAGGGTTCGTTCAATAACTCCCGGAGGAGACAGCACAGCTTTGAGATTTACCTTTCAGAACAGAGAGTGGCGTAAGTTTCTGATACATAAGGGCTCCATTACTATAAATGGTGTAAGCCTGACTGTTGCTGAAAAGAGTGAAACATCTTTCAGAGTTGATATTATTCCCCACACTCTGAAATCTACAAATTTGCATCTTCTGAAGCCTGGGGAGCGGGTTAATATTGAACTTGATTTAGTGGGGAAATATCTATATAATTTTACCCTTAAATAGGGAGATGTAAGAAGGGATGAATATGTATAAAGACAAATTAATTAGTGTTGAAACTGCAGCAGATTACCTGCGAAAAGGCAGAATGGTAATCATTGTTGATGATGAAGATAGAGAAAATGAAGGGGATCTGATGATTGCTTCCGAAAAGATAACACCGGAAGCAGTTAATTTCATGGCAACTCACGGAAGAGGTTTGATTTGTGTATCTCTTACAGGAGAGAGAAGCGAAGAACTTGAACTACCTCTTATGGTGAATGATAATACGTCAAATTATGAGACTCCTTTTACAGTTTCTGTAGATGCTGTGGAAAATACAACTACAGGGATCTCAGCTCAGGACAGGGCTGTAACAATTGAGAAACTGATTGCACCTGATACAAAACCTGAAGATCTTGGTAAACCGGGCCATATTTTTCCTCTGAGAGCAAAAGATGGCGGTGTACTGATGAGAGCAGGTCAGACAGAAGCTTCTCTTGATCTTTCAAGAATTGCCGGACTGTATCCGTCAGGAGTTATATGTGAAATCCTGAAAGATGATGGCACTATGGCAAGAATGCCGGATCTGGTGGAGTATTCAGAGAAGTTTGATATTCCGATAATTACTGTTGAAGAGATTATTAAGTACAGAGTCAGAAAAGAGAACCTTATAAGAGAAGTCGCATCTGCAAACCTTCCTACAAAGTGGGGAGAGTTCAGAATCAAAGTCTATGAAGACGATATTAATAAAGAGTCACATATTGCAATGGTTTATGGCGATGTGGCTACTGACGAACCAACACTGGTGCGTGTACACTCCCAGTGCATTACCGGCGATACTCTCGGATCTTTAAAGTGTGATTGCGGAAACCAGTTGCATAAGGCTATGTCCATGGTAGCTGAAGAAGGCAGAGGAGTTGTACTCTACCTTACAAATCAGGAAGGCCGTGGAATCGGAATTGCCAATAAAATAAAAGCTTACTGCCTTCAGGAAAAAGGTTACGATACAGTAGATGCCAATCTTGAACTTGGTTTCAAGGCAGATCAGAGAGATTATGGCATAGGAGCACAGATGCTGAGGGATCTGGGAATAAGCAAACTGAGATTACTTACCAATAATCCTGCAAAATATATAGCTTTGTCAGGATATGGTCTGGAAATTTCAGAAAGAGTCTCAATTGAAGTCGGACACTGCAGTGAAAATCACGACTATATGCAGACAAAAAAAGACAGAATGGGACATCATTTAAAACAGCTATGAAAGATATAAAAGAACATTTTGATGCGCTTCAGGATACTGAAGCGCAAATTGAGTACATAAAAGCAATCTCTTCAGAAGAGTATGAGAGAGATGAGATAATCAGTTTTCTTGTGGATTTTTTAAGAAGAGATATTGCAGCAGGGCTTCTTTCTGCAGCTCTTTCCAAACTTGTGGAATTGAACTACTGTGATAAGTATCTCTACTCCTCTTTCATCAATTCAGAGGAAGATGGTGTAAGAGATATTGTTAATAAAGGACTCACTGTATCTGAAGAGAGAGGCCTTGTTATTGAGTCAGAGCTGATTGAATTAACCGGGGAAGGTTATTCAAGATATCTGATTGACAGAATAAAGAATTTTATGAGGACACCTGAAGATTTCAGAGAAGGTATTCTGCTGGGACTTTTAGGAGCAGAAGATGTCAGAGTAAGAGCGGCTGTTCTTGATAATATGGATGATGAGCAGAACCTGAATGAGAATATTCTTGTACATGCTGTGCTCTCAGGTTCAGTTGTATGGTTTGTAAGATCAGCAGTAGCAGAAATTTTAGGTCGTAGAAAGAGTTCACATCTTTTTGATATCTGTGAGAAACTTTCAGAAGATAAAAATGTTGAAGTTAAATTATCTACAATAAAGGCTCTGAGTGTTTTTCCTGTAAGCCAGACGGAGCAGTATCTGAGAAAATTCACTGAAGACAGAAACTTATGGGTCAAGAAAGAGGCTGAAAGAGCACTGTCTGGTGAAGAGGTTTCGAAATAGTCTTATATTAATGAAGAGGTAGATCATGAGTAATGAAATGAAAGACAAAATTATCGATATTTTCACAAGAGAGTGTAGTGACAGCATTGATGAAGCCAGAGAAAAAATCGGTGAAATCATGGATGAGCTCTTTGATGAGTTTCTGGATGTTACTGCTGCAGAGGTGATCTCAGATGAGACTCTGGCAGAGTCCTGGGCTGAGATATGGTATGCAGTATCCCATAGTTCATTTGAGATGGAAGACGAGGAGTCTGAAGAGTAAGTCTCCTGCCACTGAAAATTTAAACTGCAAAGTGTTATAATATCTCCTTAACTAAATGGAGAGAACATTGACAGATAACATTCCGGGCAGCAGTTGTAACAGGGAGTGGACAGATTGTATTGAACTTCTTAAGTCAGCTGTTGCAGATGCAATAGATAGAGGTAGTTTTAACAGAGAAGGGGTTTACCGGATTGAAGAGGAAATCCCATATACAGATCCTCTCTTATGGCTGAAAGGCCGATCCCATAGTATAAAACTGTTTTTTACAGACAGAGACAGAGATCTTATTACAGCTGGTATAGGGGTAGCTGTGGATTTCAGGGAACCTCATACAGATATTCACAGAAGAATAGATGAGATTCTTGCAAACAGCTCTTCAGATGTGAAATTCTACGGTGGAGAAGCTTTTCCTGTTTACCGTAATAGTCCTGAATGGCAGAACTTTGGTACAAAAAGGTATATTGTACCGGTTTTCGAAATTTCAATAAGGGATGGAAGGGCGTATCTTGCCTGTAACATATATAAAAACAGCAAAAAAGAGGCGATTCTCAAAGAGCTGGATCAACTTGAGGGAATGGGGAAGTTTCATGCTTCGGTACCTGAAAAAATCAAAACTGTTTCTGAACCTGAATATAGTGAGTGGGAGAGAGGCATTGAGTCAGCTCTGAGAAGTATCAGACTCGGAGATTATGAGAAAATTGTTCTGGCAGCCAGAAGAACCCTGACCTTTAAAGAATCTCCCGACCCGTATTATATTCTAAGAGAACTGCTGAATCTGCCAAACTCAAGGTATAACTTTCTGTTTGATTTTGAAGGAGCTGTTTTTGCAGGTTCTTCACCGGAGCGGCTTTATAAGAGAAGCGGTAATAATATAGTAAGTGAAGCTGTTGCGGGGACAGTTTCCAGAGGTGATAACCCTGATGAAGACAGTGTGCTGGGATTCAGTCTGATGTCTTCGGATAAGGATCTCAGAGAGCACGATTATGTTGTTAAAGCAGTAAAAGAGAAACTTGAGTTTATAGGGGAAGATGTTACTGTATCCGCTGACAATAATCTTCTGAAACTTACTGAAGGGCAGCATCTGAAAAAGACTCTCAGAGCAACTCTCCGGGAAGATTTTTCTGAAGAGGTGATTATTAGAGCTCTTCATCCTACTCCTGCTGTTGGAGGTTATCCGGGAACAGAATTTCTGGATGATATCGGAAGAATAGAAGGATTTGAACGTGGATGGTACGCCGGTGCTGTAGGTTATCGTGGATTTGAAGATTCAGATTTTGCTGTAGGAATAAGATCTTTCATGGCTCTGGGTAAAGATATCCATCTCTATGGTGGTGTTGGAGTAGTAGAAGGATCTTCAGCAGAAGCAGAATGGGAAGAGAGCAACCTTAAACTCTCAAATCTCCTGAAGATTCTTAATAAGGAAATATGAACTATTCAAATATAAATTACTGCTGGGCTGAGCTTATAATAGAAGAGCTTATAAGATGTGGAGCCGGTGTATTCTGTATAGCACCGGGGTCAAGAAATACACCTCTTGCTTTAACAGCAGCATCTAAAGCCGTAGCTGTATCACATTTTGATGAAAGAGGCCTTGGTTTTTACGCTCTTGGAACTACAGCTGCAACAAATAAGCCTCCAGTTCTGATATGTACTTCAGGAAGTGCTGTGGCCAACTTTCTGCCTGCAGTAGCGGAGTGTTCCAAAAAGAAGCTCCCAATGATTGTTCTCACAGCAGACAGGCCTTATGAAGCAAAAGATGCCGGAGCACCTCAAACTATGAAGCAGGAAGGAATATTCGGGGATTTCGTCTCATGGGAAACCTCTCTTCCCTCTCCAACTGAAGAGGTAAAGCCGGAAGTAGTATTAACAACAGTGGACTATGCAGTGTTCAGGTCAAAGAGACCTGTTGGAAGTCCGGTTCATATAAACTGTATGTTCAGGGAACCTCTCGACCCTGCTGCTAAAACCGGAGATCTGACTGCTTATATGAAGGGTGCTGAAAGATGGTTGAGCAGGAGTAATGTATATACAGAATATTCTGCTCCATGTATTGAGGCAGTGATTCCTGAAGATTTGCCGGAAGCTGCCATGAAAGCACGACGTGGGGTTATCGGAGTGGGGAAATTAAAAGGTCCCGAAGAACAGAGAGCTGTTGAGAAACTTGCAGAAAAGCTCAACTGGCCTGTTTTTGCCGATGTTACCTCAGGTCTCAAACTTAGTGGGAAATCTGAAAATATTATAGAGTCTTATGACCATATTCTTCTGAACAGAGAGTTCATGGAAGAGTATCCTGCAGATTTCGTTATTCAGATCGGTGGTCGCATAACTGCCAAAAGGTGGCTGCAGTATGTTGAACACTCCAGGCCGGATCACTATGTAATGGTACTTGGGCATCCTCTGAGAAATGATCCTCTGCATAGTGTAACTCACAGAATAGAGTCTCCTGCAGGATCTTTTACAAAGAAGTTTGCTGATATGGTGGATAGATCTGAAAAGAGACCCGAATTTACCCGGGTGTTAATAGAACTTGATAAGAGAGTAAGAAAGTGTATGGTGAGTTCCGGTATCAGTGGGGAACTTAATGATATAGGCGTTGCAGTAGCTGTATCTGAACTGGCAACTAATGGCGATACTCTATATCTTTCAAGTAGTATGCCTGTGAGAGATATGGATATGTATGGTGTTAACAGAGGCAGAGACATTACTGTTGTTTCAAATCGCGGATTAAACGGTATAGATGGGGTAGTTGCCTCAGCTGCAGGTTTTTCTTCAGTAAGAGATGGCAGAACGACTCTTGTTATAGGGGATCTGGCAATGCTGCACGATCTGAACTCTCTTGCACTTATAAAGGATAAACCAGTTACCATAGTGGTTAATAATAACGGTGGTGGAGGGATATTCTCATTTCTTCCGGCTAATACAACTGGTGGTGCCGATTATGACCGCTTCTGTGCTGCTCCCCATTCAATGGAGTTCAGTGGTGCAGCTGAAATGTTTGGTATTGAGTACAGTAAGGCAGGAACATATGAGGAGTTTTGTAAAATATACAGAGAATCTTTGAGTAGTGATAAACCAATACTTATTGAGGTTCTGAGTAGTAGAGATGATAATCTGAGGATACACAGGAACATGGCGGAAGCCTGCAGATCTGTAGTATCAGACTTTTTAAATAGTATGAAGGGAGGAAATTGTGACTATTGAGTGGAAAAAATCGGGTGAATTTAAAGATATAAGATATGAAAAATATGAAGGTATAGCCAAAATAACTATTAACAGACCCGAGGTGAGGAATGCTTTCAGACCTCTTACAGTTCAGGAGATGTCAACAGCCTTTGAAGAGGCCCGTCAGGACGGGGATGTGGGAGTAATTATTCTTACCGGAGAAGGGGAAAAGGCTTTCTGTTCAGGTGGAGATCAGAAGATTCGTGGGGAAGCCGGTTATGTTGACGGAGAAGGTGTTCACAGATTAAATGTTCTGGACTTCCAGAGACAGATAAGAACCTGTCCTAAACCGGTAATTGCAATGGTTGCTGGATATGCAATTGGTGGGGGCCACGTACTGCATCTTATGTGTGATCTTACTATCTGTGCAGAAAATGCGGTTTTCGGTCAGACCGGGCCCAAAGTAGGATCTTTCGATGGAGGATACGGTGCTTCATATATGGCAAGAATTGTTGGACAGAAGAAGGCCAGGGAGATATGGTTTCTCTGCAGACAGTACTCTGCTGCTGAAGCTCTGGATATGGGACTGGTTAACAGAGTTGTTCCTTATGAAGAACTTGAAAGTGAAACTGTAAAGTGGTGCATGGAAATCCTTGAAAATTCCCCTATAGCAATCAGATGCCTTAAAGCAGCTCTTAATGCAGATTGTGATGGCCAGGCAGGTCTTCAGGAACTGGCAGGAAATGCAACTATGCTCTTCTATATGACTGAAGAGGGTCAGGAGGGACGTAACGCCTTTAATGAGAAGAGAAAACCTGATTTTGCAAAATTTCCGAGGCGTCCGTGAATCCCTGGATTCTGGCTGCCAGACCTAAAACCCTTCCTGCTGCAGTAGTACCTGTTCTTATTGGTAGTTCTCTGGCTTTTCAGAAGGGATTATTTCATAGTGGTGCTGCTTTAGCTGCTCTTTTATGTTCACTACTTATTCAGATTGGCACAAATTTTGTGAACGACTATGCGGATTTTAAAAAGGGTGCTGATAATGAAGCCCGTAAAGGTCCTCTCAGAGTTTCACAGGGAGGGCTTATTAAGCCTGCAACTCTTGTTAAAGCCAGTGTTGTTGTTTTCGGGCTGGCTGTAGTTGTTGCATCATACCTCATAGTAAGGGGGGGATGGCCTGTTGTTATTATAGGGGTTACCTCAATTCTTTCCGGTATTTTTTATACCGCCGGACCGAAGCCTCTTGGTTATATGGGGCTGGGAGATATTTTTGTTCTTATTTTTTTTGGTCCTGTTGCAGTATGGGGAACCTGGTATGTACAGACTCTTTCCCATTCAGTTGAAGCTGTAATTGCAGGTCTTGGGGCAGGGTTCATTTCTGTGGCAATACTGGCAGTTAATAATATAAGGGATGTAGATGAAGACAGAAAGAGTGGAAAAAGAAGCCTGGTGGTAAGATTTGGCAGGAATTTCGGTATTGCTGAATATTATGGTGTAATCTCAGCAGCAGCGCTGGTACCTGTTATTCTGATCTGCATTTCTGGTGCAAACTGGGGGATTCTTGCTTCATTTGCCCCTCTGTTTTTTAAAGACACCTTAAAAGATATATCTGTATCCAGAGATGGAGATGTTCTTAACAGGGCTCTTGAAAATACAGGAAAGATGCTTCTTCTTTATGGAATTCTTCTGTCTGCAGGATGGTTGGTAAGAATTTAGATAGATTATGGCAATCTACAGATATAAAGTACCTTTTGTTAAACCTGTAAATACAGGTCGAGGAGTACTGGATTACAGAGAAGGCTTTATTCTTGAATCCGGGAATTGCAGAGGTGAAATTGCACCTTTACCGGGATTCTCAGAAGAGTCTTTTTCAGATGTAGAGAGTTTACTTAAAAAGATCGATACTGCTGCTCTTATTGAAGGTGCAGATTACAGAACTGTAACAGAAAAGCTTCGGGAAATGGGGCTCCCGATCTATTCTTCTCTTGTTTTTGGACTTGAATCACTTCTTATGGAAAGAGATGAGGAGAACAGCCTTAAATATCGGGAAGGGAGAGTTCATTGTGCAACTCTTATATCTTCAATGGATGATTATGATGGAATCACTCCGGTAGTCAAGATGAAGGCTGGAAGAGGAGGGGTTCTTAAAGATATTGAACTGTTCAGGCAGCTTGATTCTGATGAAAGAGTTAAGGCTGTCAGAATTGATCCTAACCGGTTGTGGAGTTTTGAAGATGCTCTTCAGTTTATCTCTTCTGTTAACATAGAGAAGATTGAGTTTATTGAAGAGCCCTTTGAAAACAGCGAAAATTTCGATAAGTTCTATAAAAAAACCGGTGTGAAAATCGGAGTAGATGAATCTGTAGTTCAGCTTGAAGCCAGCAACAGATTATTTGTTCCTTCTACCGGAGCTGTTGTTATTAAGCCTGTAATTACCGGGGGTGTTATCCGTAGTCTTGAACTTATCAGAAAGTGCAGAGAGCATGGAGTTACTCCTGTTGTAAGTAGTGTTTATGAAACGGGGCCTGGTTTTTCAACACTTCTTAAGATAGCACACAGAGCAGGAGCAGATATTTATCATGGACTCTCTACTTTCAGATATATTAAAGAGAGAGTTGTGGTGGATGACTTTAGTGTTTCCGGAGCAACTCTTGTTTTAAATCCTACAGGAAGAGTTCTCTATAGCAGACTGGAGGAAACAGGATGGTAGAGTTTTTCAGTGATTCAGAGAGAATTGCGATTTCAGATGAGAAGGAGTCCCTCTCTTATTCTGAGTTATGTCGTAGAATTGAGCTCTGCAGTAACAGGTTGAGAAACTACTCTGTTGAATCTGTAGGTATAGAAGGGGTGTCAACTATAGATACTGTTGTTACTTTTTTTGGAGCAGTATCTGCGGGTCTTAAGGTGGTTATGATAAACAGCAATTTCAGGGCATCCCGGATAAGAGAGATCGTGGAATCTTATGAACTGGAGCTTCTTGTATGGAGCAGGCCGGTGGATATATTGTGCACTGTAGTTACTGCGGAAATGCTGATGATGGGTAGTAACAGGGTTATGATGCCTCCTGAAGATTATACCGGGAGAAGCAGAATTGTAATACTTACTTCCGGTACAACAACAGAAGGAAGGGGAGTTGTTCACAGTTTTGATAATTTTGTAAAGAGTGCAACTGCATCTAACCGTAATATATGTGTTGGTCAGGGGGATTCCTGGTTATTATCTCTACCTCTTTTTCATGTAGGAGGTCTGGCAATTCTTTTCAGAACGATTCTGGGAGGAGGGGAGGTCGTTGTGCAGGGTGACAGAGAGCTGGAAGAGGTGATTGCTCAGAAAAAAATCACTCATCTTTCTCTGGTGCCGACTCAGCTGTACAGGCTGCTTGAGAGTAGTTTGTGTGATAATGAGGTTTATAAAAATCTTAAGGCTCTGCTTCTTGGGGGAGCTCCTGCAGAAAGAAGCCTTATACTTAAAGCTATAGCTCATCATATCCCTTTATACAGGACTTATGGAATGAGTGAAGCAGCTTCCCAGGTTACAACATCATCTGCACCTGTAGATGAACTGTCTTCTCTGAATTCCGGCTCTCCTCTTAAGGGAATGGAAGTAAAGATTCTGGAGAGTGGTGAGGTTGCAATAAGGTGTAACTGGCTTTTTGAGAAATATATAGGAGAGAAGAGTTCCTGGAAAAACAGTGAAGGCTGGTTTTTTACAGGAGATACAGGGAAGATTGATGGGAATGGCTGTCTTGAAATTTATGGAAGAGTAGATAATATGTTCATCTCAGGTGGTGAGAATATTCAGCCTGAAGAGATTGAAAAGACTATTTCGGAATTTGAGGGAGTTGTAAATGTAGTAGTTGTGCCGGTTAATGATGCTGAATATGGTATGAGACCTGCGGCTTTTATAAAATGGGCTGAAAAGAGCAAACCCGAAGAGCTTGAAGTATGGATGAAAGAGAATATTTCCGGTATAAAAAGACCTGTTAAAGTTTTTTCCTGGCCCGATGATTACAGGCAGGAAGGTCTGAAAATCAACAGAAAATACTTTAAAGATCTGGTTACAGGGAGTTTGTGAATCTGGTTGATCAAAACTCTTATAATTTTTTTGAACCACGAATACACGCAAATAAAGAACAGGAAAATGTTAAAAAAATCGCAAAAACTTTTTTTGATATTGTTTTTACTCTTTTTTTAACGGGCTTTTTTAAATACACGCTAAGTTAAGGGGACGGACTTATACCTCTGAAATTAGTTAAATGCAAATATCGTGGAAGAGACATCTACATCTGAAATAGATCCAAAAGCTTTTTTTAAGAGAAGGGGTTCTGAAAAATAAAGTGAAAGATGTAGTATTTCTTATGAAACCGCAATTAAAGATTGCTTATGAGTTTTTTTATCTCTGCCGGTAGTTCTATCTTCTCTTTTGTTTTACGATCCATAGTTACATGAACAGTATTGCCTGAACCTGCAGGAGTACCATTTTTAAGAATCTGATGACCTATAGTAAAAGAGGTGGTGCCTGTTCTGATACATTTAAGCGTAATCTCAATATTATCACCAGCATAGAGAGGCTGAAGAAAATCTGACTCTGCATGCACAAAAGGAAGAAGATAATCTTTTTTAGTCAGTATTTTATTAAGAGGCATATGGTATTTTTCAAGAAACTCTTCAAATGCCTCCTGAACAAGCCTGAATTGAGCTGCAAAGAAGAGAATCCCCGCAGCATCTGTATCGTAAAGTCTTATTTTAGTTTCATATCTGAACATTATCTATCCTCTTTTTATATCTTTTTTATTTTCAGATTTACTGAATTTACCGGAAATAAGAATCAATCCTGCAATTATGAAGGGGATGCTGAGAATCTGTCCCATATTGAGTGACATCTGGTTCTCAAAAGCTTCCTGATTCTCCTTAATGAACTCAACAAAGAACCTTGTAGTAAATATGAGAGTGATCATAAGACCAAAGAGTCTGCCTTTTACCTGCTGGAAAAAATCCTTTGAATAGAGAGTTTTTATGATAAAAAAGGTTGCGAGATATGCCAGAGCTTCATACAGTTGAGCCGGATGTCTTGGAACAAAATCAACTCTTGTGAAGATAAAACTCCAGGGTAGTTCTGCGGGTTTTCCAATAATCTCTGAATTCATCAGATTGGCAAATCTTATTGCTGCAGCTGTAAGGGGAACACCTACTGCAAGTTTATCGATAATTGAGATAAAAGTAATCTTGTATTTTCTGGAAAATATCAGTATTGCCAGCACAATTCCCAGACTTCCTCCATGACTGGCTAGTCCCTGAAAGCCTACGTAACTCAGACCCTGACCCGGAATATCCCGGAATGGTAATATTATTTCAAGAGGGTGGGAGAGGTAGTAGGAGGCTTCATAAAAAAGGCAGTGGCCTATTCTGGCACCCCCCAGGGTTCCCAGTACGATGTAGAAAGCCAGAAGGTCAACTGTTTCTGACTTTACACCTTCCTGTCTGAAAAGTCTGCCTGAGAAGTAGTATGCAAGAACTATTCCGCTGATAAAAAGAAGGGAGTAGTATTTAATTGGTATCGGACCAATTGTGAAAATAACAGGGTCTATATTCCACTCTATAAAATTCATCTTCCATTATCTCAGGAAGCATCTCATTAGGCAATAGTGAACTATATCGTCTTAAAACAATTCAGTTACTGACCTCTCATTTTTATCAGAAATTTCTCCATAGGGCAGAATCGGGTAAATGAGGACTGGAGCAGATTGAAACCTACAAAGGCAGTAAAAAACAGCCAGTATTCAGTATGCACTCTGCTCATTATAAGTGAGACTATTATAAAAGTCCCTGCTATAGCTCTTATTATATTTTCGTTGCTCATTTTAACCTCCATATTAAAAAGTTCTAATATTATAATATGTTGGTTTTGTTAAAAAGCAACGATAAAATCTATCTTACTCTGTTAACCTTTCTTATTTGTGACCTCTGCTTAAACATCTCTTTCTGCATCTTAACTATTTTCTTATACTGCTTCTTCTGCTTTTTTGTGAGATGTGTTTTTATATCTTTCTGTTTTCTTTTGTTTAGCTCTCTGAACCTTTTGCTGGTATATTTCCGGATTCTGTTTTTACCCCGATTAGCCATTCTGCCGGGATTTCCTTCTGCATAGTGACGGAATTCTTCCCTGATTTCCCTCATCTCTTCCATCTTTACTCTTATAAGATTGTTGTAATATCTTATAATTTTCCCAACATGTTTGGTCTGTTCTCTGTTAAGAACAAGTCCTTCTTTTATCTGAAAAAGTTCTCTTTCTGATGGAGACATTCTTTCAATTTTTCTGAGTCTTCTGCTCTGATCGGGATGAAGAATACGGGATATACCTTCCAGTGTGGTTGCTCTTCTTCTTTTGGCTGCTTCGATAAGTGCTATAGGTTCATCTTTATATAGTTTTCTATCTCTTTTAGCCTGTTTTTTCTGAATTCTCAGAACTTCAGCAACTTTTACTGTCTGGCCTTTCGATAGATTGAGATTTCTTTCCAGTTTTCTGAGACTGTTTATTGTCTGGCTGTATGTAATTGTTGTACAAATCAGTAAAAAAAGCGCTGCGATTTTAATTATTCTGTTCATTTATCACCTCGTAATTTTAATATTAACTGAAACAGCAGAATATGTCATTTCCTGCAAAAAAAAATAGAAAACCTTCAAAATTGATAAAAAAAAGGGATTTTTTTATAGGTAAAAAAAGATCGATAAATCTTTTGCTGATAAAAACCCTGTTTCATAAACTTTTTTTTATTGCAAAATGCTTTGAAATCAAAGCTTTTATGGTATTATGATGTTTCTGTTGATAGAGAATATAGGGCGGTTTTTGTAAAAAAAACTTCTCTTTGAGTCACAATTAATAGATAAAAAAATATCTTAAATGAACTTTTAACAGGAAATTTAAATCGGAAGGTGTAAAATGGCTTCAAATTATCATTTAACTGAAGAAATCTCAGGTATCGGAAAAGACCGTAAGGAGATTCTCCGTTATATCAACCTGAAACTGGCATCTATGGGACAGCCATTCTTTGAAGGCTATGTTGGAGAAAAATCTGAGGGTATGAGTGAAAAGGAGGTTGTAGATATGGCAGAGAGTCTTCTCAATAACTATAAAGAGAAGATGCGCCTCTTATCTGATACTATTATTAACCCTGCAGATCATCGTATTCAGAACTTCATTGGAAGATATTTTCAGGATATCAGTTTTGTTAACGATATGCGTCTCCCTTTTGACTCTTTTGTTCTGGATAAACCCGGACTTGGAAGGGAAGTCAGTCTTCCGCCGGACAGAAATGATTTCAGTAATGAATATATAGATACATACAGAATAAAACAGGGTATCCTTCATAACCCCGTAAGAGACAGAAGAACTACAAGCGGAACTTTTCATATAGTTAAAGGTGGACTTCCTGTACCAGGTGAAAAGAAAGCTGTTCCAAAGATAGCTTTTGCCCACCTTTTCAGAGCTGCTTTTAATCCTCCTGAGGATCTGCTGGAATTACCATATACCAGTAGTCAGGAGAAGAGAGCAAAACTTTTTGTTTCTCTGCTTCTGAGACCAACTGTAAGTCCTGAAGTCGAACAGGTTGTTAAAGGAAAGTCCATGGAAGTCAGATTCTTTGCTCCCGGGGGACTTGTTTCAAATCTCGATTTTGTAGAGTCAATATTCGGTAATGCCGGTGATCCTTATCTTCATAAGAACGATGCTGCTCTTGATGTTGAACACTGGACAGGACATACAGGCTGCATAATTCTTGCTCCTCACCTTACTAAACTCAGGAAAAAAGATCTGGGACTGCCGCACTGGGAAGATGCTTCAGAAAGAATGAGACGGGATGGTATGTGCTGGAAGGAAGAGAATGAACTCTATAATGATGGGGTGCCATTTAAACTAACATGCCGTGACGAGAGTGGTGTTGTAATAACAATAATTGGTGATAACTATTTTGGTTACTCAAAAAAAGAGATAAAAACCATGATAAGTTACTCTGCAAATCTGACAGGTCTCTGCGAAGAAGAACATGCAGGTGGTGCTCTTGCTTTTGGTAGAAAAAGCCCGGGGGACTACTTTAGTGCAGAGGAGTTCTATAAAAAAGAGGATAAAAAGCCTCTGTTTGAAGATATAAAGAAGAATTTTGCCGGCCTGATGGATCTGCAGCCGGAGAATTATGGTATCGATAAACTAAACAGCAACATCTTTTATGTACCTGAGAATGCAGAGTTTTCACTATATGAAAGCCTGGTAAGCTGGAATTATGATGGTGAACGCAGAGAGGTCAAACTCAGGCCTGAAAGCTGCTATGTTCTGCCTTCAGGACATAAAATTCATATAGAGAAACACCCATTTGATCCTTCATGGAGGCTTGTACTTACAAATTCCAGAGGTGTATTCTGCCATAAGCCCAGTACAGTTTCAGGTGGTGGTAAATCTGAAATATCAAAATCTCTGCTTAATGCAATTATGTACGGCTTCTTCTTCGTTGGTAATATTGAGGAAGATTTTAAGAGAGTAGATGAGATCCTGACTTACGATTTCAGGAAAAGATGGAATAAAAAGAGTAAAACCGGAGAGTCCGGTAATATGCTTAAATCAGAGTATCGGCTTGGTAATGTTATCAGAATGCTGACTCCTTTTGAAGAGTATACTGATGAGTATAATAAGTTTATTGGGAATATGCCTGATTATATTAAAGGTCTCATTCTGCTTATTAAAAAGCTTCATCTGTCAGGTTTTTCCGGTAATTACAAAGAGCTCTTCAGTGTAGACAGTATTAACGGAAGAAAAGGCACAAATCTGATTTTCAACGGTAGAAAGATTATTTCCAGTTATTTACGGGTTGGTTATAATATGGATGAGTCCTGGAGACTATTCTCACTGCGCCCGGATTTTATAGCTGCATCCAAAATTCAGATGGAAGATGATATTTCAGCAACAATAACACTTCCTTCAGAAGCTCTCGATATGAATGAAGGTGAGTTTAAAGACAGAAGTCTGAAGCTGATACAGAACTGCGAGTATCTCTTTTTCCAGAGACCTGATGAAGCGGTACACAGAGGTTATGATAAAGAGGCAGAAGAGGATCTTGCGGGGCAGAATACCTTTACAACCAATTATGAACCCCTTACACCTGCAGATGGAAGGGATCTTGTGGATGATGCAATATCTTTTGATGAGTATACTGCTCCTATTAAAGATATTATCTCCCAGGGAGCAGGAGCAGAGGAGGATACATACTTCATTTCTCCAAGTCATCCAAGAATACTTGAAGATAATGAGAGAAGTAAGAATCCAAGATATCTTCAGAAGAATCCCGCCTTCTTTAATCCTCAGGACAAGTATCTTGCAGAAGTTGGAACCAGACTCTCAGATAATATAGGTATTGATCATCCTGTATATTTCCCTGTTAACAGTGTGCTTCCGGGAAGACGTAACAATCCTGCAGACAGGAAGAAAGGAATAAGGGCTCTAAGTGTATATAGTCCCGTACATTACCAGCAGCTTCCTGAGCTCTTTATGGATTTCATCTGTAGTCTTACAGGTAAATCTCCTTCAACTACAGGAGCTGGTTCTGAAGGAGCTCTCACAAAAGCTCCTTTCAATATGCTTGTTGCCACAACAGATCTGAATAATGCTCTTCTATCATATATTCTGACTGGTTATCAGGGCTTCTCAACTGCTGCAGGTTATGTAGGACCTGAAGGAAGAGTAGATCACGATATCAGTATTCTTATACCGGAAATATGGTGCAGACTGTCAACAGATGAGATTGATGCGGATAAATTGATTGAAGACGGAAGTCTGGAGAAACTTGAAGACTTTGAACATGAAGGGGAAGTTATAAAAGCATCCCGCCTTGGATACAGAATAACAGAAAAATTTGTTTTTAAGTTTTTTGGCAGAATCTTTGAAGAGCCAATGACAATTTTCAATGACAGAATGTTGAAACCGGAACTTCAGAATATGGATGATTATATTGATGGTATCAAAAATATCACAGAAGCCCAGCAGAAATCAGCCAGGGCATATCTGGAAGATGGTAGTGTTGAATCTGCTATTCCTCCTCTAAAGGCTCTGATCTATATTATGGCTGAGGGTTCATGGGAAGGAAAAGATGTTTCTGATCCTGAAGTGAGAAGACTCTTTACAAGAGACTATGTGCTCAACAGTGACTGGTATAAAGAGAGGCTCTTGTTCAGACAGGAAAGAGAAGTAGCTCTGTGGAAAAAGCATGTAGCATATCTTAAAGAGTTCCTCTCTGACAGTCGTAATGCTGTTCTTATAGAAGAGCTGGGGCTTAAGGATAAGTTTAGCAGAGCAGGTAAACATCTGGAGATGCTTGGAAGCGAAGAGTACCTGAAGTCCCTATGGGGAACAATTGGTGCTGATCCACTTTGCAGATCTGTGGAAAACGATTAATAGATAGTAATTAACTGAATATAGAGGAGCAGAAGCTTATTTTCTGCTCTTCTGCTTTTTAACTTCCTATTGCAGATAGTATTGTTCTGCTTTTAGCAGATGTATCAGCAACCTCTACAAGATTTCTGAATATATGTTCCAGAGAGCTGGTGTTTCTGAGCTGTTTAAGATTGGCAACTGAATCATCCGCAGCAATTTCACCTCTGTTCAGAATAATTACTCTGCTGCAGATTCTCTCTACAACTTCAAGAATATGAGACGAGTAGATTATTATACGTCCCTTCTCAGCAAGACCTTTAAGAATATCTTTTACAACCATCGTTGTTGTTATATCCAGACCGGATAGAGGCTCGTCAAATATAAGTATTTCCGGATTGTGCAGAAGTGCTGAAGCTATTAGAATTTTTTGTCTCATTCCTTTCGAATAGTTTGCTATAGGGAGATGGGAATCTATAGACATTCCAAACTCTTCCATAAGAGTATCTGTTCTCCTGTTCAGTACCTCCTCTTCAATACCTCTCAATCGACCTGTAAACTCCAGAAATTCTCTTCCTGTGAGATAGTTGTACAGCTCACTCTGTTCTGGTATATAACCTACAAGTTTTTTGAATTCTGTTATATTGTCTGAGATGTCCCTGCCATTATATAGGATCGTTCCTTTATCAGGTTTTATCAGCCCAGTCATCATTTTAACTGTAGTGGATTTACCGGCACCATTGGGGCCCAGATAGCCTGTTATCTGACCAGGAGCCAGATTGAAACTGACGCTGTTTACCACAGCTATGCCATTGTAAATTTTTGTTATATTTTTAAGCTCTATCATCTTATCCTCCCTGATTATCAAAAAGTGAAACCATTACAAACTCCTCCTGCTGTTCAAAAAGAGGAGTTCTCTCTGAGGCTCTTTTATAGTTTATGAAGCGAAGGCTGAGGTATATCAGGCCTGACCAGATAAAGAAAACCGGATAGTACTCTGAGTTGTTGTACAACAGAACTCCTCCCCATGAGAATATGTTGTAGTACAGGACACCTCCGGTTATCCATAAAGGCATAGTCAGCTTAAGATCATACTTCCCGGGGGATGGCTCGGTTACATAAGGGTGAAATGAGTAGTTTATGAAGATAGTTTCGTAGATAATTGCTGAGATAATCAGAGCATAGAGAAGATGAAGTAGTACCGATGTGGTTGCAAAGAAGTTGTTAAGTATGAAGAAGGTAGGTAGAAGTGAAGGAAACAGCAGATATATATAGAAGAATTTTCTTAAAGTTCTGTTAATTGTCAAACTGGTGAAAGCCGGGAGTATTTTAAATATCCATCTGGCATCACCGTTTACCTGTTTTGACAGGGAGGCCTTAAAACCGATAGCCATTGAAGCAGAAAATATAAGCGGAAGTGATGCAAAGAGTAGGCTGAACTCCGAAGAATCTTTCTGCTGAACAATTCTGGAAAGTATATAGCCCAGTGGAAGAGCTGCAATGGAGCCCATTACAGGTTTTACTCCGGGAAGTCTGAAGAAAGAGGCGTGAATAAACCAGAAAAGTCCTGTTTCCTCCCTGGATCTGAGTATAGTTCTGTTTATAATCTTTCTGAAGAACCTGAATCTGTTTGTGAAGGTCGGGGCTTTGAATGTTTCAACTGTATTTATGAAAGCTGAAGATATAAGTAACAGAACATACATCAGAGCTACAATCTGAAGGCATAATAGTGCTCTGTCAGAATGAGAACTGTATACGCTGTTTTCCAGTCCGCATAATTTCATATATGTGCCGGAAAACCATGCAGGAGGATAGAGGTTCTGCATAAGTGATTCAGTACCCCGGAACCTGTAGAACTCTTTCTCCACATACCCTGTCCAGAAGAGACCTGAAGCAAAAAAGGCTGTGAAGAGGCCCTGTAGAAGGGTGATTATTTTTCTGCCGGTATTTGGCATAATAATCTGAATAACTCTGTAGATAAAAGCTATAAACATAAAAACTGCCAGACTGGCTGCCAGAGATGTAAGCAGATGGAAGATTCCACATAGAAAGGTTCCCGCAGGAATATGGCTCTTATCAACCATATCTGCCATTGCTACCCAGAATATCGTAAGAGAGAGTATGTTGAAGGTTACTGTAATAAGGGCAACATATCCCATAAGACTCAGAAACTTTGTGCTGAGTATTGTGCTTTTTTTAACTGGCAGTGGATCAAGAACCTTTCTGTCAGATTCAGAAAGGTAGCTCTGTTCCCACTTAACTGTTGCAATTATTCCTGCAACAATCATTGAGTATCCCGTTAAAGTTATTTTCACATACCAGAAATCATTAAAAGTCAGTCCTGTCAGTCTCCAGAGGATAAAGGGAAACATCTTATTGTAGGATATTATTCCCCCGGTAAATGCCAGAATTGTTAAAAGTGAAATCAATCTGCTCTGAAAACTGTCCTGCATATTTAAGGTACTGGAATAGAAAAAATTTTTAGTAAAATGGACATATAGTTTCTGAAACTTTCCCGCTTTAATTCTCACCGAATCTCCTTGTAGAATCATAGTGTACTTCTTTAAAAACTTTTTAACAATAATGTTCTGGTAATAAAAGATTAAATGCCGTACTCTTTAAAGGTAGTACGGGAATTTTAGTATCCGGGGGGACATTTTGATACTGTATACTTTGAGAAAACTTATAGGAAATACCAACAGTAAAAAGGCTTTTGAACTTCTCTATAAAGAGATTAGTAAGTACAGAAAACAGATTTTTGGAGGAGGGGTTCTTATTATTGCAGGGGCAGTTATGGTTCTGCCAATACCTTTTCTGATGAAGTTTATAATAGATAAAATAATACCTGCAGGAGATATTTCTCTTCTTATTATTGCAATCGGAGGAATGACAGTAATTCACCTTCTGAAGAGTTTTCAGAACTATTTCACAAGAATGCTCTTCTTTAAAGTAAATAACAGAATAATAATTGAGTTAAGAAGAAAGCTGTTCAGGAAACTTAATCTATCAGATATTCTGGATCTGAAAAAGTTCAGTACCGGTTATCTTATATCCAGAGTTGAGAAAGATCCCAGGCATCTTGAACATCTTTTTGGTGAAAAGGTTATTAACCTTATTAAAGACGGTGTAACCTTTATTGTTGCTGCATCAGCTCTGCTGTATCTTAACTGGAAACTCTCCGTACTTCTATTCATTGTTGTTGGAATGATACTTATGACAGTGGTTATATATGGGAAAAAAATTAAAATCCAGTCTGAAGAAACCTTTGAAAGAATGGCGGTTAATACCAAATCCCTTGAGGAGAACCTTAATCTTATAGAAACCTGCAAAATCTTCAGTAGCAATGATTTCAACCTTATAAGATACTCCCGGGAGATGTTTAAAACCTTCAGATCTATGATCAGACTTGAAAAACTCCATGTTGAAAATGATGTGGTAATAGGTTTAATAGGGGCTCTTATACCTGTGGTTATTCTTGGATACGGGGGCTATGAAATAATGACCGGTATGCTGACAATAGGGAGTCTGATGGCATTTATGATGTTTCTGGGGGATCTTATGGGACCGGCATCCTCTATTCTTGGGTTCAATATTCAGCTTCAGGAGATAAAAGTTGCATTACAGAGAATTGATGAGATTCTTGAACTTCCTGAAGAGGATGAGAGTTCTGAGTATCCGGGGAAAATTGAATCTGTGGATTTCAGATCAATCTCTTTTGGATATGATGAAGGTGAAGAGGTAATGAAAGACATCAGTTTCAGAGCAGAGTCAGGTGACAGAATAGGTATTCTGGGGTCTTCAGGAGCCGGTAAAACAACTCTGATGAATATTATTGCAGGCTTGTACGATTTTAAGGGTGATGTACTGATCAATAATAAGGTAGCAGTTCTGAATACCCTCAAACCATTGAGACATAAAGTGTCTGTTGTTAATCAGGAACCTTTCCTTTTTAATGATACTGTTGCAGCAAATATTACTCTTTCTTCGAATAATAGTAGTGTTGATGAGGCACTGGCTATGGCCTGTGCCAGTGATTTTGTCAGGGAGCTGGATATGAAAGAGCAAACCAGTGTTGGTGAAAATGGTAACAGGTTATCTGTAGGGCAGAAGCAGCGTATTGCTATTGCAAGAGCCCTTGCAAAAGAGTCAGATATACTTATTTTTGATGAACCTACCGCCAATGTAGACAAAGAGACAAGCAGTAGAATCATAGATGTTGTAAATGGTCTCTCAGAAAGCAGAATCGTATTTATCGTTGCTCATAAATATGAGAGTGTTAAGTACTGTAATAAGATCATCCTGATGAGTGGTAAAGGTATAGAAGTAATTGGAGACTATAACGATCTTATGACCAGAATCGGGGAAACCGGAACAATAGTCTCCTGATTATACTTCTGTCTTTGTGCTCAGTTAAGAGTTTTGTATTTTGGGAATGCCAGAATATGTGATAGTAATCCGGTAAAGAGATTACTCCTCTTTTCAAGATATTTTCTCACAACATCGTTATGATTGCTTACCAGTTTATTTGTAACATCAATGTTTTTATTAAATTGCTCTGTAAGATGATTGAACTCCTGGCTTTGGGCAAAGCCGGGATTTGATATGAGACGCAGGGTTATTTTGCTTATTCTTGAAGATAGAGTTCTGTTGGTTTCAAACTTCTTATCAAAAGCCCTCTCTGTAGCAAGTCTTTTATTAAGGTTTTCAAACTCACTGATTACTTCTGTATCTCTGAACTGACTTTTGAGAAATGTAGTCTGCTGGTAAATAAGATCACTGTTCTTTCTGAATTGTATGTCAAGATCTCTCTGTACAGTTCTGATCTGCTGTCTTAATCGGTTTAGTGAGTTTGTCTCTTTAGATGCTATGAGCAGGAGCGTTGCTCCTGAAATAATCCACATTAACATTTGTCCTCCCCGGGATCTCCCAATAACTATTTTTGATTTTACTCTGTTTTTATACTATAGTGAACCTATGTTTTCAGGTGAAAACTAAATTTTTCTAAAATATATTGGGAAATGGAAACGCTATTGAGCTATAGCAGAAGATAATTAAGAGTACTTTAAAAAAACTGCGGGATTTTTTACAATAGAAACTGAATGACATTTAGTGAACATAGTGAGTGAATTTGATGGTTGATATTTCAGGACAAGATACTTCTGCTCTTCTGGATGGTAAATATAATGTTCTGGAGATGATAGGACAGGGAGGAGCTGGTACAGTTTTTAAAGCTTCTGATAAAGAAGGGAATCTCTACGCTCTTAAGTTTCTTAAATCCGGTAGTTCAGAAAAGAGCCGGCTGGATAAACGCTTTCTTAGAGAAGTGGAAGCTGCAGGACGAATCAATCATCCCAATGTTGTAAAAATTTTTGAGCACAGTAGTGGTGAAGGCTACTCCTATATCAGAATGGAGTATGTAAAAGGAGGAACTCTTCAGGAACTTCTTAATGAAAAAGGGAGCCTGTCACCAGCACTGGCTATTGAAATAGGTAAAGGCATTCTGAAAGGTCTCAGTGAAGTACACAAACATAATGTTGTGCATCGGGATATAAAACCCGCTAATATCCTTCTGCGCGGGGAAACAGATGCAGTACTTGGGGATTTTGGCATTGCCAGATCTATGGATATGACAAGAATAAGCCGCACAGGCACACTACTTGGAACTCCTGAATATATTGCTCCTGAACAGTGGAAAGGAAAAGAGTCGACAAATCATACAGATATATACAGTTTCGGCCTGCTTCTTTATGAAATGCTCTGCGGTACTCTTCCTTTCAGCTCAGTAACTGATTATGAGTATATGAGTAAGCATCTTCATGAGATACCGGAATTTCCTGAAGGCACTAAAATACCGGAGTTTCTGAAGAGAATAATAATGAGATGCCTTGAGAAGAGTCCTGCAGATCGTTATGAAAGTGTAGATGAAATTTTTGTAGACCTTATAAGGAGAAAAGCTGAAGGCAGAGGGTTTAAATTATCAGCAAAACCTGAACTGTGGACCTGGATTAAAACAGCTGTACCGCTTTTCATTCTACTTGCAGGAGCCCTCTATTTATCCACCTTCCCTTCAAAGGAGCAGAAGGAGTCTGTAATTATTAAAGTTCTGCCTTTTTATAACAGAACCGGAGCTCCTTTAACAAAGTACTGGCCCCAGGCTTTCCAGGAACTCCTTGTAAATGATCTGAATCGTTTACCTGGTATTGATGCAGGAATTGCTATTGGAGGTAACCGGATAATTAAGAAAACAGGCAGTGTGGGGGTGGATGCTCTCCGAAGTTATTTCAGAACCAGTACAGATACTGGCTATATGGTGTGGGGATTTATAAGACTTAAAGATAATAGAATTGGTGTGGAGCTTCTTATTGAAAATATCAGCACCGGCAGCATAAAATCTTATAGCTTTGAAGGAGCAACGAGAGCCCCTCTATTCTCAATCTCTGACAGAATGGTAGGGGAAGTGCGACGAAGAATTGCAGAGGATAGCGGTGAAGAGGGAGATTTTTTACCAATCCTGTGGAAACCTGACAGTCGTCATACTCCGGCACTTCTGGAATACCTTGTAAGAGGTGATCGCTATTTTTACAGGAAAGACTGGCAAAGAGCTCTTGCCAGCTATCAGAAAACTCTGGAAACAGATACAGCTTTTATAAGAGGTTATATAAAGGTGGCATCCTGTTTCAGAAAGCTGGGTAAAATCAGGCTGGCAGTAGAGTACCTGAAAAGAGCGGAAGTGCTGATTAATGGTGGAAAGTTCAGTGAGAAAGAGAAACTCCTTGTTGCTATTGAAATAGCGGAGGTAATAGATAACGATCCTCTCAAAAGCTATAAACTGGCACGAAAATTATGGAGAAGAGCCTTCAGAGACAGTGAAGCTGGTTTGAAATATGCTTATAGCTGTATGAAACTGGGATTATACGGAGAAGCCGTAAAGGTTCTTAAAGAGATAAGAAAGCAGGCAGGGAAACTGATAAACCTCAAACTTGTTGACTGTTATATTGCTACTCATCGTATAAAAATGGCTAAAAAAGTTGCTTTGACAGAATGGAGGAAAAAACAGTCTGTTGAGTGGGCTGAAAAACTGGCAATAATAGCTATTCTGGAAGGTAAATACCGGGAAGGCCTGAACTATATAGATACTGTAATGGCTGAACAGTATGAAAATATATGCGGTTTCTATAGATTGAGAGGTCATCTGCTTCTTCTGAGTGGAGATTTTAACAGAGCTGAAAGTTCATTTATGACTGCTCTGAACCGGGGAAATGAAGAAGGTTCAAAAGCCTTTGGAGATCTGGCTTCAATCTATCTTTATAAAGGTAAAGTCAGGAGTGCAGTCAGGACACTGGAAGATGGTGTTGATATGGCTGGAGAGAGAGGGCAGGAAGAGATCAGGAGTTTTTACAGATGCAGAGTTGCTGAACTGTATGCTCTTACAGAAAGATATAGTGAGGCAGAGCTGATCTGTTCAGAAATGTTGATGGAATCTGGGGTTAACGGGAAATACCATATCCCCGATATATGGTTCATAAGAGGAATTGCAGCAGCAGGCTCAGGAAGAGTGGATCTGCTGGAGGAAGCTACCATATGGCTTGGAGAAGATAGCAGGAAAACCGGACGAATAAGGTCCGGTGTATATTATTCGGTTCTTAAAAACAGATACCTGGCTGATCAGTACTATTTTGGAAGCAGGATTCTGGATTTAAAAACTGTGCTGGGTAAACTTCCAGGTGAGTTACCTGATAGCGACTATTCAGGGTGCAGAGCTATTCTTCTTAATACAATTGCAGAAATATACAGAGAAAGGGTAAATGCATTTCAGAAAGAAAAGTATGTTCTGGAGAGATTGAAACAGCTTACCTTTGGAAGGGTGAATCATGGAAATCTCTATGCTCTCAGTTACTACTATGCAGGATGCACAATGCACTCTTTAAGAAATTATAGAGATGCGGCGGATAATTATAAAAAGTTTCTTGAATTATGGGAACTTGGGGACCGGGATCTTTTTCCTGAAATATTTGATGCAGAATTAAGGTTGAAATCTATCAGAAACAGTGTCGTAGAGGTTACAGAGTGAATAGAAAACATATTAATGTGCTGATTGTTGTACTGTTTGTGCTTCTTACAGGGGCTCTTGTGCTATCTGTTCTTGAATACAGGAGACTTGAAAATTCTCTGCCTTATCTTTTGCCCGGAGATGAACCGGAGTTTAATTTTGAACTTGTGGATTCAGCAGGATACAGATTTAAAGGAGAGATTTTTAAAAAAAAGACAGTGCTGCTTTTTATATACAGGGATTCTGACAGAACTACGGATAACTGGCTGATCTGGTCATCAATAGCTGAACTGGCTTCAGATCTTGAAGTAAAGTCCTATGGTCTTATTCTTAATGAAGGTTTTGACAGATTCTACTACGCTCTGGAAAAGATGGATAAAGATCAGTGGTTCAAGGTGTTTGCCCCTGTTCACCGTAGCAGGTTTACTGACTGTTTCAGAATTAAGTACAATCTCTCCCAGACTCTGGTAGTGGATAATGGAATCGTAAAAATGGTTAAATTCGGAAAGCTTCTGGATGAAGATTATGAAGATATAATGAAACTAATCAGAGACCTCTCACAGGAGTAGCAACTTCTCTGAAGAATAAGATTTAATCGCCTTTTGTGTAGAGCCACATATTGTTTTCAAAAACGAAACTACTTATCTCTTCGTGGCACTCAGAACCTTCAGAAGTAGTATACCAGGCTTTGAAATGCACCTTGCCTTCATAATCTCCGGGAGTTCCCTGTTCAGTGGATACTATTTCCAGTTCTGTCCAGTTAATGGAAGAGAGACTCATATCGGGAGGAAGATAGTCCGGATGCCAGGTTTTCTGCAGATATTTTTCAAGTCTTTTGACGAAAGCAGAGTATCTGGACCTCATCAGCTGTTCTGCTGTTGAAGGGAGTTTCTGCTCCTTATGAAAAGGTCTGCAGCATTTTTTGTAAATATTATCTGAACCACAGGGGCACATTTTCGAATTAATCATAGAGACACCTCGTTCTGAGGTCAGATTATAGCTTTATTATATCTTCAGAACAACCGGGAGAGTATCTTACCGTACAAAGTGAAGTTGAGTTATAGTATCTGTCCTGATTGGTGCAGATAAAACTTTTGGGAAAGAGCTAAAAAACAGGTTGTCAGCGATTATAAAAGATACACTATGAAACAGGGATTTTTCCTGGTGAATTCGTAACCGTTATTTCCCTTCTGAATACTACCTGGATCTCTTTTTTTACTATAAATATACTATTGGTCTGCTCATTTATTTTAAAACATAGTGGGGTATGGCTTATGAGAAATACTGTTTATTGTTAATTTTATACGATAATTCATATTAAAAGTCTGTGATAATTCAGTAAATCGCAAAAAAAAATTAAATACTCTTGACTATTCAAAAATATGAATATATACTGGGCTGGTAGTTGGTAAAATTAATAGTTGGATTTTTTTTCGGGTTAATGAAAAACAAATTGTTAGGAGGCGTTTATGAGGAAATTCATGAACATTACTGTTGTATCCCTTATTCTGGTCTTTTGCGCTACCATGAGTGTAAGTGCTATTGAAAGACCTCCTGCTGAAGTAGTAAAAGCTGCAGAAGCAGGTCTTGTTAACTTCTCAATGCTTATTAAGGACCGTGCTGTAAAAAGTCCTGCACCGGCAGTTGCAAAGATGGAAAAAAGTATCTCCACTGCAGCTGTAGACTTTGGCTTCAGAGTCTATACCGTTGAACCTGCAAAGCTTATGGGAAGTGATGTTAATACTCTTGCTGGTGCTGTAACTCCAATGAATATCTGGAGATTTATTGTTAAATCAGAGGGTAAAGCCGTATCTCTGGTTACAGTAGCAAAAGTTGAAGGCAAATGGCAGGCAGTATCATTCGGCGGAGAAGGAATCGCCGGTGAAATGGAACAGCTTAAAAAAACCTGGTCTGAAGAGGCTGGCTATGAGATGAGATTCGTAAGAATTCATCAGGCAAAAGCTGATGTGGTTCAGGTAAGAAGAGCTAAAGATGTACTGGGCTATACTCCTCTTGAATCTGCAAAGAGAACTTTTGAATTTGAATCAGTGAAATTCGATTCAACAACTCTTCTGCAGGATTACGATGTAGTAATGCCTTTAAAGAAACTTATCAACAAAAGCGAACAGATTAAACCTGTAGGTGTGGAGGAAAAATAATGAGAAATAAGTTAATCGTATTTGTAATTCTTCTTTCAACTGTAGCTCTATTTAACCTCAGCGCTCAGGGTAAGTATCTGAATGTGCAGAACCGTGAACAGGAACACAGTAACTGGTGCTGGGATGCAAGCAGTCAGTGTATTCTCTATTTCAAAGGCACATATCCCACTCAGTGCGCTATAGCCAATTTTGCATGGAACAGAAGCGACTGTTGCAGTTCTACAGTATTCAACTGGAATCACATCTGCAACAGAGGTAACTATTTATATGGTTATAACGGCGATATGCAGGATGTGCTGAATAACTGGGGCGTATCAAGTTCAGGTTATGGCGGAGCACTCTCATGGAGCAGTGTTAAGTATCAGATCGATAATAACCGTCCTTTTGCTATGGGCTTCTACTGGACAGGTGGTGGCGGTCACGCTCTTGTTGGGTATGGTTACTGGGTATCTAATGGTACAAATTATGTTGGTTATATGGACCCATGGCCTGGTGAAGGATATACATGGTCAACTTACAGTTATACTGTAAATTCCAGTAATCACCAGTGGGGCCAGACCCTTAAGACATATTAATTTAAAGAATCTGGTCAAAAAGTTTCGGAGCAGGTGGTTTTTAACTACCTGCTCTTATCTTAGAACAATCTCAACTCTTCTGTTTTCCTCTTTTCCCTCTTTTGTGCTGTTACTTGTAACTGGTGCAAGATTTCCCACTCCATGGGCTGAGAGTCTTGATTTATCTATGGAGTATTTATCAGTAAGAATCTTTACCACAGATTCTGCCATTTTCCCTGATAGTTCAAGATTGTAATGCAGAGGCCCAACATTGGCATGGCCTACTATATAGAATTTCATTGAAGGATTTTTCTTCATAAACCCTGCAACTTTGCTGAAAAGTATCTCATGTTCTGGTTTTATATCTGCACTGTTATAGTTGAATATATAACCTTCTATTGCTAAATGACCGTGTTCTTTCAACTCAATTCTTATAATATCTGAATCAAGCTTTACTTTATCCGGTTCAGGTCTGCAGACAATAACATCTATATGAGTAACAGGCCACTTATATTTCCCTTTGCTTATATTAATTGTAACTACAGTATAAATATCTCCGCTCTTTCTGTACCCCGATATATACCAGTGATTTGAAGGGGTGCCTTTAAGATGGTGCAGTCCCTGATAGTTTTTGTAGACAACTGAATTCCAGTAGTTGTTCTTCTCTTCCAGTTCCAGTCCATGACCGTAGAAAATTCTTGTAAAACTTCTCTCTTTAAGTTCCTGCTGATATCTTCTGTATATTTTTTCCGGTGTAGTTGATGGAGGGCAGAAGTAGGTTATACGGGTAACACTACCCTCTATAACTCTTTTAGACATAGGGAGTTTTTTGTTAACAGCTCTGTCTTTAATGATTTTACCAAGAGGCAGCAGATAGGAACTCATCTCTCTGTGTGTCCATACTTTAATTTTTGAATCAGGTACTTTTGATACTACTTCCTGATCTCTGCTACCCTTTATATCTTTGTCGGTTTCTGCAATAGCAGCTCCGTATAGAACTGTAATAAGTAAGATACCCATAAAAAAACCCTTCATAACTCCTCCTGTAAATCTATTATATTTCTGTTTAATCTTTTTTCTTTTGGTTTGTAAAAAAAATTCAGTTATCTGCAGAGCTATCAGAAGAGGTTTAAAGGGGAGGAGAATTCGTCGACAGCGGCAGAAACAGAAGGAGTATCCATAATATCCCATTGGGGAAGTGAATTAAAAAAGAACTCTATATCTTTATAAGTGAAACCCAGCGCAAAAGAGTGGAGCATACAGACAGAGCGGGAAACTGGTGCAGGATAGTATAGTGTATCTCCGCAGATGGGAGCTCCAATACTTTTTAAGGCTACTCTTATCTGATGGGTTTTTCCTGTAACCGGCTTAACAAGAAAGAGTCTGTAACCGGAATCTGTACCCCGGCTGATGAATCTGGTAACTGCAGGAGAGTTCTGTTCTCTTGTAAGCATCCATGAACCTCTTCTGCCCCTTTTCATATCGCCTTTTATGGTTCCCTGTTTCTTTACTGGTTTTCTATCTGAAACTGCAAGATAGAACTTTTTTACGGTTCTGTTTCTGAACTGTTCAGCAATATCAGATGCAGCCTCTCTGTTTCTGGCAAAAACCATAAGACCGGATGTTACTTTATCAAGACGATGGACAGGAAGGAGTGTATCCAGATTCAGTTCTGTTTTAATTATCTCTGTTATGCCGGGTATATTATCAACTCTGTGAAAATTTACTCCTGCAGCTTTATCGATAACAATAAAGTCCTGTTCTTTAGCCAGTAATCTGAAATAAGGTGTACCCTGTTTTTGAGGCTCCATTATATATTTTAAGTTACAAGAGGGTAAAAAGTAAATATGGAATTAAATTTCTAAAAAATAGAAAAAACACTTGACTCTGTTTTTGATTTATTCTAGATTATAGAAAAAAGCGGGAGGCATAATGAAACTTTTAACCAGGCAGGAGGAGATAGTTCTACTGGCAATATGGCGACTTAAGGATAATGCGTATGGTGTAACTATAAGGGAACTTATATCTGAAATAACAGGTAAGTACTGGTCAGTAGGATCAATATATGTTCCTCTGGATAAGCTTACAGAGAGAGGATATGTACAGCCCCGGCAGGGAGAGGCAACAAAGAAAAGAGGTGGAAAGAGTAAAAAATTCTATCAGATACTGCCGGAAGGAATTGAAGCTCTTTCAGAAATGAGACGTTTATCCGAAGCTTTCTGGAATGGTCTGGATAGTAATGAGGTAAGGGAAAATGGGTAAAAGTGCAGGAGCTTTTATAGCACGTTCTATTCTTAAGCTTATAGTGGACAGAGATAGAAGAGATGCTGTTATCGGTGATATTGAGGAGATTTATGAAAATATATGTAGTCGGGATGGAAGATTATCAGGAGCCTTCTGGTACTGGAAGGAGGTGTTCAGAACTGCTCCCCGGATTATGATTCAGAGACTTGGTAACTGGTTTGCTTTAAATATAAGATATTTTATTCTGGCTTCGAGAAATCTCAAAAAGAACAGAGTTTACACTATTCTTAATGTTGCAGGGTTATCTATCGGAATCGGAGTTTTTGCTCTGATGTTTCTGATGATTCAGAAAGAGATGAGTTATGATAAGTTCCATAAAAACAGTGAAGAGATTTATCAGCTGGGCTCCAGAGTTAAAACACCTAAAGGATATGTTAAACAGTGGGTAACTGCTCCCAGAGGAGCAACTTTTCTTAAAGAGAGATTTCCCGCTGTTACAGAATCAGCCAGAATGCTTGATCAGCATACTACTATCAGAATTGGAGAGAAAACTTTCAGAGAGTATGTGAGTTTTGTGGACTCCGGTTTTTTCAGAATATTCGCTTTCGGAGATGTCACTGAAAGTAGTTTCAATAATCCCGTAAATGCTGTTATAACCGAAGAGTATGCATCTAAGTTTTTTGGAACTGCTGCTGCAGTGGGAAAAGAGATTGTTATAAAAAATTATAAAGGTATGATGCAGAACTACAGAGTTTCTGCTGTTATTAAGAATATACCGGAAAACTCCAGTATAATCGGTGACATATTTCTGCCTTTCAGTAGTCTTAAGAATGTTCTGGGAGCTGGATTTTTTAATCGCTGGACCGGGTTCTGCCTGAAAAGCTTCATAAGAGTAAAAGGAGGAGCTGAATCTATTCTGGATGAATTTAACAGAGCAGCAGAGAAGGAAGCTGGAATAGAGTATTCACATATAGCTGTAAATATTGAAGATATTCACTTCTCAAACAATATTCATGCAGGGGATGTTGAACCTGTTAACCCAGTATATTTGTGGGTGGCTTTTTCTATAGGCGCAATAATTTTGTTTATGGGAATTGTTAATCTGATGAATATATCTTATGCCAGAATAGGTAATCAGCTGATCTCAACTGATATACGCAAAGTTATGGGAGCAGGTAGAGGAGATATTTTTGGCATTGTTATAAGAGAATATATGCTGCTTACAACAGTAGCCTCTCTTCTGGGGGTTATTGTTACTGTGGTTTTAAAAGAGCAGTTTTCGATAAAACTTACTTTGGATGTAACTACTTATATTCTCTATTTTACAGGATGTGCAATATTTCCGGGACTTGCAGCAGGTGCTCTGCCAGCCTGGATGCTTGCCTGCAGAAAGCCTTCAGGCCGGATTACAGGATTCACTGTTAAGGGTAGCAAATTTCTGAATCGTATGGGGGTCGGTCTGCAGTTTGGTATGATAACTATTCTGGTATTCTCCGGTATTGTTATGAAGAATCAGCTGGATTATGCAAAAGAGCATAAAACAGGTTTTGATGAAACAACACTGGTTGCTATGAATCTCAATGGAGAAGATACCCGTAAAATTGTTGAGAGATTCAGAAGCAGAATAGCAGGATACAACTCTATAATTTCAGTGTCAGGAGTTGAAACATTTCCGGGGCTGGGGTTCAATGAAACCCGTATATTTATCGGTGGCAGTAAAATGCATGCGAAGATAGGGCTGGTTGATCCATGGATTCTTGAAACTGCAGGATTTGCAATAACAGAAGGTGGCGGAAGACTGAAGAAAGGAGATTTTATACTTAACAGTAAAGCTTCAGCTGTGAGTGGTCTTAAAACTGTTATAGGTTCTGAGGTTTCGTTTAATAAGAAAGCTGCTGGAAGAGTGGTATCTGTAGTTAGTAATTTTCATATAGACTCTCTATATGAACATATTCCACCTGTTGTTCTCAGGGTGTCTGACAGTTTCAGGCCGGAACATATGATTATAAAGATCAGTCCCGGGGCACAGGATGTCCGTAAAGATATCAGCTCTGTTCTGAAAGAGGTAGCTCCACACTATAAGCCTGATCTGAGAGGAACCAGAGAACTGTTCAATGCTGCCTACAGATCAGATGAGAAGTGGACCAGAGCTATTAATACATCAGTAGTAATTGCAATGATTATAGCTATGTTCGGCCTTACTGGCCTTGCTATTGTAGCAATGGAAAAAAGAAAAAGAGAGATAGGAATAAGGAAGGTTCTGGGGGCCCAAAAGGGTGAGCTGATTGTGGATATGACTGCAGAGCTTATAAAATGGGCTCTTATTGCTCTTGTTCCAGCTCTTATTACCGGGTGGCTTCTGACCAGTCGCTGGCTGGAAAATTTTGCCTATAGAGCAGAGCCGGGAATATCTCCTTATTTAATAGCAGTCTGTATACCGATTTTATCAGCAGTTGTAACTGCAGGAGTTCAGGTCTGGCGTGCAACTATGACTGATCCTTCCACAATTCTTAAAGGAAACTGATTAATAACACCGGATTATCAGGCAGATTATCCGGTGTATTTACCATTTATTTGACCTATTTGTTGCTTTTAAACCACTACAGACAGAATCTCCTGTAAAATCTGTGGTGGTAATAGGGTTGATTTCTACCATTCAGATGTTATAACCTATGGGCATAGGGTATAGTGCAGAATTTGTAAAAGTAATTTATTTGAAACAAATTTGTTTCAAAAGGAATCAATGAATAGTTGATCTTAAAACAAGGCAGCAAGGAAGGTAAGTTTTATGAGTTTTCTATCGCAGGAATTCCTGCTTTTTTTTATCGTAG
>CBDDBX010000043.1:0-127107 GCA_965225955.1 Candidatus Aminicenantia bacterium | reverse complement strand
GAAACCCATCAGAAACCTCTATTTTTCCTGGTAAAAACTATGGTTTCCGGCAGATTGTCGGAATCCAGCCATTGATCCTTTCAACTCCACGTGGTGCTACCAAATGGGTCTGGGTCAAACTTGAGGTCCTGAAAAAAAAACGAAAGAAAGAAGGGTTAGTATGGTGGTAAACCATCCTATCAAAGCCAAATAAAGAATACTGTACCAACGCAGGAAACATGAAGTTGTGTATCCCTCTTTTTTGTTTTTATTGATGCCTCAAATATGTATTTCGTGGTGCCTTAAATATTTTTTGAACATGCCAATAATAAACTCAATAGTGGGATGGTCGCTTGTTGGGTTTACCATATTACGAAAGGTTATATAGTAAAAAGTTGTAAGCCCAATCATAAACCATCCAAAATGGTGGTTTATTCTTGGGTATGCTCCTGTTAGGGATTAGAGTTGGTACAGCAATAATAAACCAGCTATATCTTGATGGTTTATACCACCCATCTATGGTAAATTTGGGGATGGTGGATCCTACTCTACCAACAAACTTCTAGATAATGTTTTTTCTTGAAGTCCAATTACTTTGCATATTTTGGGGCTAATTATCCCATTCACAGGTCCATATGTTGGTGGCCATTGGTTACCCAAAATCGGTCGCCAACTGGGCAGCTCACCCATCGCTTCACCAGGATCTGCACCAGCCGAAGTTGCTTCAGCTCTAACACCTGGCACGATATGCAAAAACCGTGGCGTCTCACAGGCCAACTTCCGGATCCGCAAAAAACAAAAAGGCATGATGATATACATCTATGTCATGTTAGGTATAATATATGTATATATATATACATACACGTGTATGTACAAATGTGTATATATCTATATATACATATATATATATATACATATATATATATGCACATACATACAAGTGTATATATACACATATGTACATACACGTGTATGTATATATATACATGGGTATACAAAGATATGATTATATAGATATACATCATTATCTTATGATTGTTAAAAGGAAAGAAGAAACACCACCCACTTTCCTGGCTCAAAAAGAATTGTCACATGTGTAGCACCTGATGGGCTGCTCGGGCACTTCTGGACACTCGCTGCCATGCTTTGAGCACTTTGGCCCTGTGGCGACATCCGCAACTTCAAGGCTTGACCCTTGGGTTTTCTTGCAACTTTTTTTGGAAGCTATGGAAAATCACCATTTTTAATGGGAAAATCCACTATAAATGGTCATTTTCAATAGCTATGTTAAATTACCACCAGAGGGTAGAGAGTGGAGTTTGGAAGTGAGCATGCATCAAAGTGGGAACGCAAACATGCCATTTTGACCTAAAGACTCCAATCCACATCAGAGTCCACATCAGGTCTTTGAATCTTTGAGCTAACAAAAAGAGATGCAGGCCAAAGGAATGCATAGGAACCAAGCCATGAGATGTTGTATTATTTAAATAAGCATTTCTCTGAGGTTATGTGTGTGTGTGTCATGTATCATGTGTATATATATATATACAGTATATATTACATCATCAGCATCATCATCATCATCATCATCATCGTCATCGTCATCGTCATCGTCATCGTCATCATCGTCATCATCGTCATCATCGTCATCATCATCATCATCTAGATATATATATATATATACAATATGCATGTACATATGTATATGTATATATATATGATTATGTATTGTAGATGCATCTAGATGGAACTTTTGGCACCCCCCAATTAGTCTTTCATCGGCACCTCTGCACGGAGTGCAGTTTGTCCTCCAGGATGGCCATGCGTTCGGAGATCCTGACAAGTTGAAACCCCAGACTGGGCCCCAGATATGACCAATGAAAATATATCAACAAAACTGGGTGCCAAAAATTGTATATCCAAATCCCACCAGAAGTTTTGTACCCCAAAAAGATTTGTTTAGGACTTGTTCAAAAGAGAAACGGCCAGAATCCGCAGCTTCGAAACTGCCAATCTGCAGCCTTTCAAGATATGCCTTCATATCTCCTGGCATTTCGTTTCCAAAGACATTTGCGCTGCCGCCCTTTTTCCCTCAGGACGTCAAGGTGTTGACCTGGGAGTGGCTGGGTGCTGGGGCAATGTGAGAATCCACAGCTCCTGGTCTGGTTAGTACCTCAAAGCGACGAGGTAGCCAACTTCAAATCCATGAAAAAATAAAATTCACACCTACCAACAGGAACTATTGGGGTGTTTCATCCGGTTTCATCCTGCTGTGTTTTGCATTGCTGGCGTCCCAACCAGCTCTGGTAGCCATTTCTCGCATCCGTCGAGGTCAGGTTGAGGCACTGCAGGGAGGATTGCGTGGTGTCGTGCATGGCCATGCATGGCCCATTTATAGATGTTACCTACTAAAAATGGTGATGTTCCATAGCTATGTTGAAATTGCCAGAGAGTAACATCAATTCACCAAGAACATCCGCTTGAGCCATGTAGTTTTCAGCCCCAAGAACCTCCACCCTCTGCGGATCGAGGAGAAAGATCGGCTTCCTGTTTCCAGAGTCGGATTTCAGTTAAGACCTGGGCTGATGCGCTGTGCGAAAAGCACGGAGCTCTGCCACCATACGGGGCACATCGAGGCACTTTTTTTGAGGGCAAAGTGACTCAAAATGGAGGATGAAATACATGAAATGCAAATGAAATGCCACCAAAATGATGTCTACTAAGTCTAGAATAGTCTAGATACCTCCTTCCCATTTTGTGTCATTTTGCCAAGCGGATCCAAGCGGCATGCTGCATCAGCTCCGGATCTTCGGAATTGGCCTTAATGTCGCTCTCCAACTCCTCAAGCAGAGTCTTCACCTTGAAATTCACATCCTTCTGAGTCACGATGAACGGCCTCGGCCATGTGGCCATGGTGACTGGAGGAACTAGTCTTGACTAAAGGTTCAATCCAACCATCTGGGGTGGAAGTTGCTGATCTTTCAGACAGTATAGTCAAGTCATAACTCAACTTAAGTCAGCTTGTTGATGACCAATTGAGACAGCATGAGACAGCCAAACCAAATCCTCCAAGCTCAGCATTTCCAAAGATTTCCAGAGCATCCTTCAACTCTGAGTTCCTGGCACAATGTCCAGGTACTGCCCGGAAAAGAGTAGCATCTCAGCCACCACAGAGAACTCCCGCACACGCAACGCCATGTCCTCGGGGGCAACCGGCAACCCTGGCCATGTGGTGTATCCTGTATCCCTCAAAAAATCGTGGGAAAAACTGACATCCGCAACATGGAGATCATCTCCGATATCCCATCAGTAGTAAACCATCCATGTTGATTTTGCTCAAGTGGAGCCATCTCTACATCATTCAGGCATCCCGGCATCCTATTACCACCCTGCTTGTCCCTTCATCTGAGCTAAATCTCCAGAACGATAAACATGTTTTTCTCAAGATTTGGCCAAGTCATTCTATGATAATCCCATGTTTTTCCCGATATGTCCTCCCAATATGTTCCAAAAATATGACGTCTATAGACTTTAAGCCATTCAACCCGTCATTCTCAATGTGTTGTTTCAAAACAAACAACATATAATTATGTATACATATATATATAGTATATATACAGTGTGTATATATATAGTGTATATATATATGTATATATAAATTTATATCATCAATATATATATATATATAGTATATATATACAGTATATATACAGTATATATAACCAATTTTGCCTCAACATATGTCTCCAATTTCCACCAGCAGCGCCAAGGTGCCAGGCTCGCCTGGGTGGCCCAGCTCCGACTGTCCTTCGCCAAGATCTGCAGCCGCAGCGCCAGCTCCGGGGAGTCCAACAGGACCTCGCAGCGAAGCACCGTGGGGCGGAGGGGACTGGGAAATGGATAAAAATAGAGGGTATGGGCAAGATATACATGTATAGAAATGTATAGAATATATATATATTGTATAGAATATATATATATATATATACATTGTATAGAATATATATATATTGTATAGAATATATATATATACATTGTATAGAATATATATATATATTGTATAGAATATATATATATATATATATTGTATAGAATATATATATATACATTGTATAGAATATATATATATATTGTATAGAATATATATATATATATATATATTGTATAGAATATATATTATATATATATATACATTGTATAGAATATATATATATATTGTATAGAATATATATATATATATTGTATAGAATATATAAAGAAAGCGATGGGACTTTGGACCTCAATTTGATTTTGGGGGGGCTGCTGTGATTTGTGTTGCCCCTGCAATTCTGGGATTGATTCTTGGCGCAATTGTGGGGTCAACTGTGGATGTTCGGAAGAAAGAAGAATTGGCAAAGATGGATTGCAACTGCCATCCATGCCGATGCCGATTTTGGATGAATTTGAGGAAGGGTTTGGAATTTTGGAAGAGCACAGAAGGTTTTGCGAAATCCACTTCTGAGTGCGCCGCATGATAGTGCAGCAGCTGTTGCAACAGATGCTCTTGCCTGTTTTCATGCATGCAAGCTTCCAACGTCTGACTCAAACAGAATCTCAGAAAACGATGCAAAACCCCATGTTTATCATGTTTGGACCTTTAGATCCTTTAGATGTTTACTGAGTCTACTTCACCCTGCATCTAGAATCCCTTCATGAGGTACCATGAGCATGTCATGTTATGGTCGTTTCAAACCATCACTGATTCCCCTGTGATCCAGCCTGAAGTAGACGCAAATGTCGAAGACAAAGCACTGCAGAATTTTGTGTGGCAAGATTTGAAGTCCCAGCAGACTTCGCAAATAGCTGATGACCACTGACAAGACATATGGGGTCTTGCCTCCTTTGCCCGGATTTGTCACTCGAAGGCTTTCCGGAATGGTCCAATTCTCCAATGCAAAGCTATCGTTGTTTCCAGTTGGAATGCTCTCTTCCAGACCCTCACTCATGACGAAGTGGGGATGGAAGACCAATGTCACCATATCTTTTTCAGACAGCACTGACTGATATGCGATTTGTGCCTCAAGCTCCTGAAGCGAAACCGTCGTTTGCCGCGTACCCGATTTTTGAGATAAGGCTTCAATGACCTGTCGATAGGCCGAGTTCAGAACTTGAAATCCCTGTGCCATTTCCGAGGAGTTGGTCTTGGACACCAAGCCCTTCCGCAGCAGTTGCACGATGTGATCTCTGCATCCCGTTCTCCGCAGCAGCAATTTCAGGACAGTGGCCAGTTCATGCGGTGGCCGCGATAAGAAATCCTCTAAAATGATGCCACAGTCAAGGCGCAACTGATACACCACACCCTTGCTGGCATCCAATACGATGCCACCATCCAAGTAATCCCAGATCACCAACGGGCCCTCGTGAGAGGTCACAGTACCTGACGCTTGGCTGAACGTTGGCTGCGCCTGTCTATTGAATTTTGACATTTGCCCTTGAAGCCAACTCTAGAACTTGGATGAACTTGGGTATCTGATAGGGGTTTAATCTACATAGAAATATGATGCTATCAACAAAAAAAGATCTGATCTGCAAAATCAAAGAAATTCTTGGAGCTTTGTCAAGAGACATGGCGAGATGAGGCTTGGAACGATGTCACGTTCTTTGTGTCGAATATCGAAGATCAAAGCCACCATCCTGGCAAGAAAACAAAAGCCATTTTAACTGTTTAACCTAATCCCATCCATCCCTCACAAGTCACTGAGATGAAATCCAGATAAATCCAGTCGATTCCACTTCCGGAGGAATCCTGTTCATGACTTTGATTCAGTTTGATCTGTGGATTTTGTGGATTCTGTGGGCTCCTTTCCAAGCAGTGTACAATCAGCAGGTTGTCCACCACCGACAAACGTAGCGGACCCACTGGCGTGTCACTCTCCGAGATGTCGATGACGATGTCATGCTCCGGGGTGCCTTGCTCCAAATTCGTGACGTTGCGCAGGGACACTTTTCCTCGCCGGCCGTGAGGATCTCCAGGGCAACCATTGGCGGCTCTCAGATATGCAGAAAAATCGTGGTTTTATCATTTTATCTATATGATTATCTTATCTTTTAGAGTCTTAGAGGTTGAGATCTCGTATGATGTATTTCAGAACGATGAAAAAGGAACGATGCACAATTAATGAAAAAAATGTATTGTGGGCCACTTGCGATCTTGTGACGTGGACTTTTTATCATCTTGGGTCTGTACAAGCCAAGCTTGAAAGTACCAGTGAAGAGGATTGGTTGGTTGTCTTCGCACAAAAGCGTCACTTTCCGGCCTTGATTACTTAATCTTTCGCCAAATGGCTTAGAGACCTGCTTGTGGGTGCAAATAAATGTGAGTTTCCAACGAAAAAAAAAGGATAACATATATAACTGACATATTATATAAGCATTCATACACACTAACATCCCAGCGGCCAGTCAGGCCATCTGCATGTATGCAGTAGCTGCAGTCGTAAATTGTGACCAGTGCAACATCGGCTGGTTCAATGGAATGGCCGCGAGTCAGTACCTCAGTGACTGGAGACAACTATCAAAAGGAGATCCATGCCGTAGAAGGGAAGAACAAAGGAAGTACATACTGTAGTTTACTGGAAATCGAAAGTGATATCATTGATATCATCCTTGGGAGATTTTTCACTAAACCCACAAATTCCTCATGTGATAGCCAAGACCAGCCAAGACACAAGGTCAAATCTTGGAAGTTTAGGATTCCTCCTGCGGAAGTCAAAGGGTTGAAGAGTCCGCGTCCCAGTGCAAAGCAATACGGTGCTGGCCGCAGGATCCAACCAACAAATTCGCACAGAAGAGGGGAAGGTCTTCAACGATTTCCAGGTCTTCCTTGGTCGGAAAAAAAGAGTGTTTAGATGTGCATCTTCAATTTTTGGGGGACTCAAACATCTATATGTTTGGACTCGGCAAGACCTACCGTTCATTTCGGAATGGCTCAAAATGATCCCGCAAAAATGGATGGTTGAATCATGTTGAATATATGAAAATAGGATAAAATAGGATAAAATAGGTACAACGCCCAATTTTTTTCCAAGCTGCTGCTCGAAGCTCAGGCGAAAGATCTCGATTCCGTGAGAACTGACCATGGCCAGAGTTGCAGTCCTGCCTGCAGACGTTGCAACTGGATGGGTTGGATGTTGGTTACCGTGAAATCACGAGGTAGATGGTTAGTTGGTGTAAGTTGTTGTGTTGGGTATGAGTTGTGAATATGTTGTTTCCACTGACATGCTTGGACTAGATGCTGGTCAAATGTCTGCTGGGTTGATGGTTGGACTGATTGTTCATGGAATTGTGCAGGCCGAAACAAAATCTCAAAAGCAGCGTTGAAACAAATATATTTAGTGGACTGAAGAATGAACCACCATTGCATAAAAGTAGGTGGTGTTTCTTGGTGTTTGGGTCACATGTCACAAAAATGACTGGATCAATTGCCAATTGTCCACCAGCCCGGTATGGACAAATATGTTTAAAAGCGGTGTAAAGATATATAAAATGGCCAACCAGGCATGAACTCAACCTTCCCAACTACCGAGCAAAATTCGTGACACAATGGGTCGGATCATCCACAAGAATACTGGAGTTGAACCGAAGTTGGCCATTCTGTTGAGTACCAAAAGGTCATCTTCCTACGAGTACCATGGTACACCAAGTTGCGGCCCTCCAGGCAGCCAAAAGTAACCCAGAATCTCAAAGTCAGCCTGTGCGCACGGCCATGATTTTTCGTGGTGTGGATGAGACTCTTCAGTAACTAGCAAGGATTCTTTGGGGTCCTGGAAAAAAACAACAAGATTTTACCAGAAGTAAACAAAAAATTAGGTGGGCATGCAATGACCTATAACATCCTATAACCTGAACGCGTTTTCATGATGTCCAATCCAATGGGGACCAGGCCTTGCTGCTCCATTTGCAGCTTGGCCAAAGAACTTGCTTAGGCCTTGGGGAGGGACGTGATGCCACCATACCAAAGAGCTTTGTAAAGAGCTTTGTCCAGAAAATAGGGGCCAGTATCCCAGGTGATTTTCTAACCGACTGGATTTTGAGATCATCTTTGGACGAACCCGCCCTTTTCTCTGCCCTTCTGAGGTTGATGCTGCATCGTCTGGACTGTTCCCACTCGTCTGGACTTGGCCAGAAATGCGAAGTAGAGCCCATCAGGTGAAAATCTCAAAGAATGAATGCCTTCCTGGCGGTCTGGATGACACCAGAATCTGAATGTACCAGGCTTTTGGAAGTCGCCATGTGACAGAACAGAATTGCACACATTGTTGCTACTGCTTCCCACGTGTCAGTATTTGCTCTCCAGGGGAATCTGGGTAACTTTCTTCAGAAGCTCTAGTTGAAGCTATCAGTTATCTGCAGGCGGTCCACAGCGAACATTAATGTGGTCCACTTCAAGTTGCTGTCCAACTCCAAAGGGGATATCCTCCGGGATTTTCACACATGGCTAGCTGGGAAATCCCCCATAGATGATGATTTTCCCATGGATTTTCCCATGGATTTCCCATTGATCATCCCCCATAAATGGACGTTTTGATGGGAAAAACCATTCATCAATGGTTTTGATGGGTATCCCATGGAGGTCCTGCTCCAGCTGCACGGAGAGGCCATCCGGAGGGGGTTCCCCATCGATGGCACCATCGATGACGTTCACCGTGTCAAAGCCACCAGATCGGATGTGGATGATCCTGGCACCCCCTAAAGGCGGAGGGTCTAGGAATTCTGGGCAAAATGGGGAGTCTAGGAATTTAGGAACTGAGAATATCAGAGAATTGTTGCAGTCATGCGATTCTACCAACGGGGTCAATGATACACGTTCCGATTTTTGGGAGGTCATATTATATAGATGTGTGTGTGTGTATGTATGTATGTATGTATGTATGTATGTCTGTCTGTCTGTCTGTCTGTCTGTCTGTCTGTCTGTCTGTCTGTCTGTCTGTCTGTCTGTCTGTCTGTCTGTATGTCTGTATGTCTGTATGTCTGTATGTCTGTATGTCTGTATGTCTGTATGTCTGTATGTATGTATGTATGTATGTATGTATGTATGTATGTATGTATGTATGTATGTATGTATGTATGTATGTCTGTATGTCTGTATGTCTGTATGTCTGTATGTCTGTATGTCTGTATGTCTGTATGTCTGTATGTCTGTCTGTATGTCTTTATGTCTGTATGTCTGTATGTCTGTCTGTATGTCTGTATGTCTGTATGTCTGTCTGTATGTCTGTATGTCTGTATGTCTGTATGTCTGTATGTCTGTATGTCTGTATGTCTGTATGTCTGTCTGTATGTCTGTATGTCTGTATGTCTGTATGTCTGTATGTCTGTATGTCTGTATGTCTGTATGTATGTATGTATGTATGTATGTATGTACGTACGTATGTATGTATGTATGTATGGATGGATGTACGCGCGCGCGCACACACACACAGGCACCTGAACCCATTTTAACGTCATTCACATGGCAGCTAAATTGGGTGTTATTGCTTTGAGAAATACCCACATACTACCAAAAAAAATAGAACCCTGTCCATAATGTCTTGTAGCGAGGCTTTTGGAACACCCAAACGTACACATGAAACACTATGAAACTCTTCACCGTTAAGACAATATGTGGAAAGCAAATGAGAGATATTTATGGCCACTGGGCATTCAAAATCATGGGGGCAGAAAAAAAAACTCACCCAGCCTCCGATGGACAGCGTCAAAGGTGACGACTGCATCATCGCTGGTTTCCCAGTGGTACACGGGCGACAGCCCCAAGGCCATGGCAACTGAAACTGAAGCGACCCATTAGTCGCAGGGGTGCCAATTTTGGTAGGAAAGAGATTTCAATGGGTAAAGTGGTAAAGTCAACGATAAGTATGGAAAATGATAGGGATTGATGGAAAATGATACGTATTCAACTTTTCAAACAACAGGTTGCTGGTGGTTTGGGGTGGTAGACCGCAAATAGGGACTCTGTTCATCCCGGAGCATACATTGTGTATCCTCCATTTCTTGGGCAAACCAATCTTGTAAAGCACGTGCTTTATCTGCTGTATCTCTGGGTTCATCAAGCTTGTCAAACAGACCTCAAGAAGCACTGAGCCGCTTAGCTCGCTGGGATCTGCAAAGGTCCATGGCATGGTGGATCTGTGAGCCAGAGCTGGGCAGGATGGCGCAGGTAGTGACATTTGGGGTCAAGGAACATGGCCTTGGAACAACAGGCTGTCGCGGTATGCACCTCTTTGCTCGGACCACATTGGCCATCCAAGTGCTTAGCCATCTTCGTAGACCTTCCGGTGAATGCTGCAAATGCTTGTGTTTGGCACAGATATGAAGGGAGATGCTGAATTTGGTCCTCAAGGCACTGAACGAATACATATGCATAGTGTTTTTGATGTTTTTGCATTAATTGTTAATATAAAAGCCTACGTCAACATGCCTGTGGTGTATCACGTTCAGAAAGATAGACTTCAGCTGGTCCTTCGCATGGACCAGCTGATCTTTGGGATTTGCGCTTTGTGTAGATCGACTCTTCTGGCTTTAGTTGTCCATCACTTTTGGGACTTGCAGTTTGGTCATCATGATGGTCATCAATTCTTTGGTGAACATCAAGCCAAGGACGCCCTGAGGCTCCCGCAGCTTGCATCAAGGAAGCGCTTCAGGACCAGGCCACCACGTCGCAGAATGGAACCTTTGGCGGCTTTAGACCTGGCTGATGCTGGGTGGATGCGACAACCTGGGCGATGACCCAGCACTTTCAAGGAGGGTCAAAGCCATATGCTGCTAGGTTTTCTAATCTCAAGTATCCATTGCCAGCTATAGTTTTATTGTGTTCAGTTGGTGATATGTTCAAAAAAATGTGGTAACCTAATATTGAACCTGCCATTTGGGGATAATATTTACAACCCATTTACGGCAATATTGGGAATAGCTTAGTGAGTGAAGCACTGGGACACGACTTGAAAAAATACCAGCAGAGTATCATGGCACCTCCAGAGACGAAGGCATTTCACCACGTGCTGTAGCAATTTCTCTTCCAGCAATTGATTCACCACCTGGCAGGTGATCCTTGGGAAAATCCAACGGAAACAACGACAGGGATAGACATAGTGTACAGTCAGGACATGTTCTGGAGACTCAAATGTACTTTGATATATAGGATCGATATACATATAACACTATGTATATATATATATACATACAGCCAACTGGATGTTTTTATGCGTATAAATATATGTGTGTGTGTGTGTGTACTTGTGGATATAATGTGTGAGTGTGTGTACGTCTATGTCTACGTCTATGTCAATGTCTGTGTCTGTATCTATGTCTATGTATGTCTAGTTGTATTAAAATATATTATATATGCAAATCATACACAGCATATATCTAAACAGTTCGATACAAATTACTGCCATACCAGAAACCATTCAACCTGTATCCAGTTGCGCCTGCATCAGGGCCATCTGACGTGCGCGAGCCTTTTGCCTTTGCTGCAGCAGGGCTACGAAGCTCTTCCTCACCAGAGCCTGTAGAAAAGCTGCTGGGTTTTTACTAAAAACGGCAGGTGTACCACCAATTTGAAGGGCGTTGAAACCTGGGGGGAAATGTGGGAAAATGAAGGTTTCAAGTGCTTGCAAGACTTCATGGCCATTAATGGGGGGTGATTGTCAGCTCCATTTTGCTCGGAGGTTTGGGGCCGCGGGATGAATCTGACTGGGGGAGTCTTGATTTTCAACCCACCATTTTCCACTATTTCAGGATCAGAAAGGCATAGAGAGGCTAAGATTTCTACTTTGGCAAGAAGTCAAAAGCAAACATCGCCAGCATGTGGTGTGGCTGCCTTCACTAAACTGCTGGTCACTGGTGATTTATCGTTCAAGCACAGCAGCCGCAGCCGCAGCAGCCGCAGCCGGCATTTTCCAGTTCTCGATTCAATCGATCCAACCAATCGATGCAAGGGACAGTACGTCACCTGCCGGACTGCTGGCAATCCGGCAATCCGGCAATCGGTTTCTGCCATCACTTGATGATGAGTTTCTTGTGTTTGTAATCCGGGTTTCGGCCCTTGTAGTTGTCAAAAAGCTCTGTCAGTTTCTGGCAATAGACGGCATGCCACTTCTCGACATCCTCCTTAGATCCACACAAGATTCAGCATATTAGCATGATGCATGGATTTGGGAACTTCAGATCTTGAAAAAACCTGAAACTTACATTGAGTCTTAGGCTGTGTACTGCGACAATGAAGATTGTGGCGATCAAGTCTCAAGGGTTAGCACCACCCACGTCACAGCTTCTGTGGCTGCATTTCTTTTGCAGCTGCAACATCACTGGACATTCTAATATCTAGCATGTATACAATAAATGTGTATGTTCTAGAGTTCTAAAATGTAGGCATATACAACGGCCCTCACGTCGTCTTTCTGCTACAAGACTTCATGGGATACGCCGATTTTGTCGAGTTGCTGCGCTTGGGTTTTCAATGTGTGGCATCCCCAGTGGTCTTCCACGTACATAAGTCATGTGCCTGGCACACTGAGCGATCACCATGACAGGAGTTCAGGCATGCTCTGATTGTATATAAATATAACGGAATACACATATACGTACGTATATGTGTATATACATATATATATACATTTATATATATATTACAGATTTATATTATATATATATGTATATATATATACACACATATAATCATATATATATGATTGTATCTGACATTACTGGACTACCACAGGATTCTTGCTAAAGATTGCTTTAAAGGTCGTCTTGAACTAAAAAAATTTGTAGGTAAAGTTGATCTGGCTCTCGGAGATTCACAGTACAATGTGGATGAGCTCGATGAAGCGGGGTTTGATAATACCGGAGTCCTGCCTCTGGTTATGAATTTTCATAAATTTGATAAACCTCCGGTTCCGGTGGTTGATGATATTTTCAGAGACGATAAAACAAATATTATCTATGTAGGAAGAATTATTCCCAATAAGAAAATAGAAGACGTTGTAAAATCCTTTGCAATGTATCAGAAACTTTTCAATAAAGATTCAAGACTTATTATTGTAGGAGAATATCGAGGTTTTGAACGTTATCACTCTGCTCTTATGAAGATGGTAGCTGATCTGGAAGTTGAAAACATTCACTTCACCGGGCATGTGCCGGAAGATGAACTGCTGACCTACTTTAAACTTGCAGATATCTATCTGCATATGAGTGAACATGAGGGGTTCTGTGCTCCTGTACCTGAAGGTTTCTATCTTAATATACCTGTGGTTGCATTTAATGCAGGAGCTGTTAAGGAGACTATGAACCGTGGTGGTATTCTTGTTAACAGAAAAGAGTATGTAAATATAGCAGGGTAATTGACAGACTTGTTGCGGATTCTGTGTTCCGCCAGAAGGTACTGGATACTCAGCAGAAGGCTCTTGAGAAGTATTCCCAGAACCGTACCGGTTCAATTATGGTTGATTATCTGGAAAAACTGACTGGCAGGAAAATCTGATAATTTCCTGCCCTGAAATATATTCTACTCAGATCTTTTTCTTCTTTGGGAAGCCTGTAAAAATCGAGACACTTCTGCCCCAGAGTGTGAGTTTTATACAATTCAAAATATTTGGCGTCAAATTTGAGAGCTTTGGGTCTTTCCAGAACTACAATTCCATTTTCAGCCATGATGTTTCTCTTGTAAAGTATTTTGAGAGGATTGGCGTATTCAAGAAGTTTGTATGGAGGGTCAAGAAAAACGATGTCAAATTTCATCCCCTCTTTGTGTAGCTGGATTACTGATCTGTTGTAGTCCCCCTTTATTAATCTGTAGTAGTCAGAAGGGATACCAATTTTATCAATATTGTGTTTCAGTACTTTCAGATTCTCCTGAAGCTGATCTATAAATACAACATAATCTGCTCCACGTGATATTGCTTCCAGTCCTACGTTACCACTACCACCAAAGCCATCAAGAAACACAGTTTCTCTTATATCGTTTGTAAAATATCAAAAAATGCAAGTTTGAGTTTAGCCGTTGTAGGTCTGACTCCAGGGTCGTTGACGGTTTTCAGCTTTCTTCCTTTATATATTCCACCATGTATTCTAAGCATATTTTCAGGATACATTTTTTTTCAGAGCCGTCAATATTCAGGTTTCTGATGGATTGCAGCACTTTGAAATGAATTGGCTGATATAAAATCAGCCCGGAATGCCGGAGTCTGATAAATTTATGATGAAATGAGATTAAATTCGTTATCTATTATATAGTATAGCTATAGCTTTGGCAGGCTGAAGTAATGAGCAGTGATATTAAAAAAGTAAGGCAAATTTTTATCTGGCTGATAAGCTTCTTTACACTTATTCTGATTGGAGCATTTCTGATCAATGTTAAGCAGATGAGGAAGATGTCAGGATGCTTGCACTTGAGCAGGCCAGAGCAGGTTACAATAAAGACCTTCAGTACAGAAGGTGGGCCTCAATGCATGGGGGTTTATATGTTCCTGTTTCAGATAAAGGTATCCCTAATCCCTATCTCAAAGTAGAAGAGAGAGATATTATCTCTGTAAAAGGCAGAAAATATACTTTAATTAATCCGGCATATATGACACGGCAGGTTCATGAGATCGGTTTAAAACCCTTGGTGTCAAAGGCCATGTTACAAGTCTTAACCCGATAAATCCTGTAAATATACCTGATACCTGGGAGAAAAAGAGTCTTATGGAGTTCCGGGAAGGTAAGGCTGAAAGTAGTGTAGTTGAGAAGATCGGGAGTAAGATCTACTTAAGATTTATGGAGCCTATGTTTGTAGAAGAGGGGTGCCTTAAGTGCCATTCTATGCAGGGATATAAAGTTGGGGATATCAGAGGGGGATCAGTGTATCTGTTCCAATGGGCAGATATTTCAGAATTCACAGTGACAGAGTCAGCTCATTTATTCTATCTTACATAGCAATTCTGTTTATAGGATATATAGGCTTTTTTGTTTTTTATAAGCTGCTGGGCACCCAGATCCGTCGTCGGGAAGATGCCAGTCATAAAGCAGAAGTAAGTGACAGACGATATTACAGGTTTATAAAAGACAGCCTGGTAATGCTGTTCTTTTTTAAGATGAGAAAGCCTATGCCTCTGGGGCTTTCCCTTGAAGATACTACTATATGGGTTAAAGAGAATCTGTATCTTGAGGAGTGCAATGACTCCTATGCTCTCATCCTTGGGTATGATCGTGCTAACGAGGTTGTGGGACAATATCTTTTTGAGTTGATGCAGGAAAACAGTGAAACTTTCGGGCAAATAATGAAAATGCAGTACGAAGCCGGATTTGCCATAGAGAACATGGAAACAGAAAGGGTTAACAGAAAAGGAGATAGAGTCTGGGTGATTACAACTCAACAGCAACGATTGTAGATGGTTGTCTATATTCTGTACAGGGGACATCTCTTGATATTACAGAGAAGAAGAGGGCTGCTCTCGCGCTTGAGGAGAGCGAACGGAAGTATAAGAGATTGACAGAAAACTCACCTGCTATGATATACAAATATGATCCTGAAAAGAGTACATATGTTTTTATTAACTCTACAGTGATGGATATCACCGGATATGGAGCGGAAGAGTTCTATAGTGATCGGCTCTCGGCATAAGAATCACTCTACCTGAAAACCGGAAATTAATGGGGCGGATACTAAGTGGTGAAATAGAGACCCGGAAGCCCATAAGGGTAAGGTGGATTCGGAAAGATGGGAAACAGATATGGGTAGAGCATTATCACCTTCCTGTATTTGATGATGGAGATGAACTCCGGGGTGTTGATTGTATGGCAGTTGATGTAACCGATCAGAAGTTAGTGGAGGAGGCTCTTGAGAAGAGTAAAACACAGTTTGCTGCATTTATGGGCAATATTCCTGTTTTTGCCTATATAAAAGATGAAAAGCTGGAATATCTGTTCAGAAACAAGAGGGCCCTTCAGTTTCCGGGGTTTGATAAATTCCGTAAAGTGGAAGAGGCAGATCTTCTGAATAATGAGCTGGCAGGAAGTCCTTTGGAAGCCGAACAGCGGATTATCAATGGATCTGATTATGAAGAAGTAGAATATGAAGTAGATGATGGAGATAGAGTAATTGTTCTGCGGGATATTAAATTTCCTCTGATAATGCCTGATGGAAGTCGTTTGTTGGAGGTGTTGCTATTGATCTCACAGAATCCAGAGTTATGGAGAAGCAGGCACGCCAGGCACAGAAAATGCAGGCTGTAGGGGTACTGGCAGGAGGAATTGCCCACGATTTTAACAATGTACTTGGTGGAATGTCAGGATTTATAGAGATGTCCCTTGATGAGGTTGAACAGGATAGTGAGGTTGCAGAGAATCTCAGAATGGTTATGCGGGCGGGAGAACGTGCCAGGTTGCTGATTAAGCAGATTCTGACTTTCAGCAGAGGTGAAAATATAGAACCAGAGGTACTTGATATTGTTCCGGTAGTTAAAGAGGCGTTTGAACTCATCAGCTTATCTCTTCCTTCTGATATAAAGAGTCGGCTGGATATTGCTGGTGAGAAGTGTCCGGTACTTTTTAATTCAGCTTATGTACATGAAGTTCTGATGAACCTGATTGCAAATGGTGTGTCAGCAATGGATGGTGGTGGTGAGCTGACTGTAAAGGTGTTCAGAAAGAGACTTGTGTCAGAAGAGTCAGGGCAGGTAGGAGGAGTAGTTGAGCCGGGTTCTTATATAGTTATTGAAGTGGCAGATAGTGGAACAGGAATATCTGAAGATCTGGAGGAGAAAATTTTCGAGCCATTCTTTACTACCAAAGAGGTTGGGCAGGGAGTAGGAATGGGTTTGTCAGTGGTATACGGGATTGTTGAGAAATGTGGAGGAAACATTCAGGTGAGTAGTGCTGATGGACAGGGATCTACTTTCAGAATTCTCCTGCCGGAAGCAGGCCGTAAACGGGCTGAAGTTCCTGTGACTCTTCAGAAGGAGGTTGAATTTACCGGAGAGGGTACTGTTTTACTTGTTGATGATGACGAGTTGATTGTAAAAACTGGTAGTGGTATTCTGGAAATGCTTGGATACGATGCTGTGGGTACAGGCAGCAGTCTGGAAGCTCTTGATATACTTAAGGAGAGAGCTGATGAATTTGTTCTTCTTATTACTGATCATACAATGCCTGATATGACCGGACCTGAACTGGCAGTAGCGGCTTTGAAAATCAGATCAGATCTTCCTGTTATATTGAGTACAGGGTTCAGCAGTGATATTGTTGGCGGGAAAATTGCAGGGTCAGGAATAAGGGGAGTGTTAAATAAACCTTTCACCAGACAGGAGATGGGACGTAAAATTTGGGAGGTTATTAATAGTGAAAAAGATATTGATAATTGAAGATGACGATATTTTAAGAGCTATGTTAACCCGTTTTTTAAGGAAGTCGGGGTATAGTGTTGATAGTACAGAAGATGGTGCTGCTGGTCTTAATATGGTAGGCAGCAATAGTTATGATCTTATCGTTACCGATATAATCATGCCCGGAAAAGAGGGGATTGAAACTATCCAGGAAATAAGGCGGGGGGGATGTAATATGCCTGTGATAGCTATTTCCGGTGGTGGCAGAATGGGGCCTGATTCCTATCTGCCTCTTGCTAAGATGCTGGGAGCCGATGCTACTCTTGGTAAGCCTTTCAAAAATGATGAATTCCTTAAATGTGTAAAAAACCTTCTGGGAGAGGATGCATAGAAATTTTTTATGCCCTTATTAACTATCAACCTTCTTTGTTAGTAGTTTTACCCTCCTGTTGAAAATGTTATAATCTGGCATATTTTATATTCTGATGAGGTATGTATGAGTAATTTTGCTGCTACTCCCGAAAGTGGTATTGCCACTGAGTCACGGGTAAAAAAGCCGAGAATGTACAAAGTACTTCTGCACAATGATGACTATACGACCATGGAGTTTGTTGTAGAGATTCTGGTAAGTTTCTTTGATAAAAATGAAAATGAAGCAACAGCAATAATGCTGGATGTACATAAAAAAGGATATGGCGTTTGTGGGGTCTATATTTACGATGTAGCCCGTACAAAAGTCAAGCAGGTTACTGAAACTGCGAGAAACAGCGGATTTCCTCTGCGATGTTCTTATGAAGAGGAGTAATAGGGAAAGTTTATATGATGAAAATAAATAGAGATCTGCAACATATGATTGCCAATGCCCTTAGTGAGGCTAAGAAACGTAAACATGAATATATAACACCGGAGCACCTCGTGTATGCCTCTCTCTTTTTTGAAGTGGGAATGGAAATAGTTGAGAGTGCCGGAGGTGATCCGGAAATTCTGAAAGAGAATTTCGAAGCCTTTTTTGAAGATGATGGGATTCCTTCAGTAGAAGATAAAGAGCCGGTACAGTCTGAATCTTTCAGAAATGTTATTGAAAATGCGGCTCTCCATGTAAGTTCCGCAAGTAAGAGTGAAATGGAGATAGGGGATGTTCTGGCAGCTATCTTTTATGAACAGGAGTCTTTTGCGGTCTATTTTCTTGAACAGGAAGGTGTAAGTCGTCTTGATGTACTGAATTATATATCTCATGGAGTATCTTTTTCTGAAGAGTCCGGTTACGATGTGCCGGAAGAGGAACTGGAATACAAAGAGGCGGGAGAAAAAAAGAAGAAATCTTCTTTTCTTGAGAAGTACACTGTGGAGCTTGTAGCTAAAGCAAAAGCAGATGAGCTGGATCCTGTTATAGGAAGAGAAGCTGAAATTGAGCGAACTCTCCAGGTACTTTGTCGCAGAAGAAAAAACAACCCGGTTCATGTTGGAAATCCCGGAGTTGGTAAAACAGCTATTACTGAAGGAATTGCTCAGATAATTGCTTCTGGTAACTGCCCGGCTCCAGTGAAGGATGTAAAGATTTTTTCTCTTGATATTGGTGCGCTCCTTGCAGGAACTAAATACAGAGGTGATTTTGAAGAGAGAATGAAAAAGGTTCTGAATGAACTTTCTGAAATAGAAGATGCAATTCTGTTTATTGATGAAATTCACAATATAGTAGGAGCCGGTGCAGTATCGGGTGGTTCTATGGACGCATCCAATCTTATTAAGCCTGCTCTTTCCACTGGTAAACTCAGATGTGTCGGAACTACTACTTTCGAAGAGTACAGAAAATATTTTGAAAAAGACAGAGCTCTGTCCCGTCGTTTTCAGAAGATAGATATTAATGAGCCTGATGATGACGGTACAATAAATATACTGAAGGGGCTTAAAGAGAGATTTGAAGATTATCACAATGTTACATACACTGAATGTGCTCTGGAGAGTGCAGTACAGCTGGCTTCTAAATACATTAATGACAGATTCCTGCCTGATAAGGCTATAGATGTAATTGATGAAGCTGGTGCTGTTGTAAGGCTGAAATCAGAAACAGAGAGCGGTAAGAGAACCAGAATAGGTAAAAGTGAAGTCGAAAAGATTGTTGCCAGTATGGCTGGTATTCCTGTTAAAACAGTTTCCAGATCTGAAGTAAAGAAACTTATGGGTATGGAAAAGGCTTTGAAAACGCATGTTTATGGTCAGGAAGAGGCAATTGAGGGCGTTGTGGCTGCAATAAAAAGAGCACGGGCTGGTTTTGGTAATCAGGACAAACCTGTCGCTTCAATGCTTTTTGTAGGGCCAACTGGAGTAGGTAAAACTGAGTTGGCCAAAACTCTGGCTTCTGAATTAAGTATCCCTCTGAACCGTTTCGATATGAGTGAATACCAGGAGAAACATGCTGTTGCAAGGCTTATTGGAGCTCCTCCGGGGTATGTTGGTTTTGAACAGGGGGGACTTCTTACCGAAACAATAAGGAAAACGCCTCACTCAGTATTACTACTGGATGAAATAGAAAAGGCTCATGAGGATATTTTCAATACTCTTCTGCAGATAATGGATTATGCTACTTTAACAGATAATACAGGAGTTAAAGCAGATTTTCGGAATGTTATAATAATTATGACCTCCAACGCCGGTGCCAGAGAGATGAGTAAGAAGAGTATCGGTTTTGAGATGCAGGAACTTAATAAAGGAGCTGTAAACAGTGCTGTAGAGAAAGTGTTTACCCCGGAGTTCAGAAACAGACTTGACAGAGTGGTGGTGTTTAATGAACTTGATCTTAAGATTGCCTGTAATATTGTTAAGAAAGAACTAGCTCTGTTTGAAATGAGTCTGAAGGAAAAGGATGTTGTTCTTAAGGTTCCCCGGTCATGTATAGAATGGCTTGCTGAAAAAGGCTTTTCCAAACTATATGGAGCAAGGGAAATTGCCAGGGTTGTTACCGAAGAGGTGAGGGACTATTTCGTGGAAGAGGTGCTTTTTGGAGGCCTCAAAAAAGGTGGGGAAGTCTCTCTTTCAATAAAAGATAACAAGGTGAAATTCAAAATAAAAAACAGTTAAGAGAACTGCTGTTAAGGTGAAACGGGCTGGTGGGCAGCCCGTTTTTTATTCTTTTCTTTAGAAATCGAAACCGATCCAGAATTTAAATCCGTGATAGCGATCGTTTTTCCAGTCTGTTGTAAATATCCAGTCAAAGTGCATTGGGTAACCGAAGAAGAAGAACTGAAGACCAAATCCGTATGAAGAGATCGGATCTTTCAGTCTCAGACCATCACCATCAACAAAGAAGTCAAAGTCCTGATCTTTGAACCATGCAGCTCCTAAATCGAAGAAGAAAGTTCCTCTGATAGGCCCCATTATTCCGATAGGGGTTGCAAGGGCGTGAACAAGAGTAAATCTGAATTCAGCATTAAACACAAAACCTCTGCTACCAACCATTGAAGAGTATCCTTTAGCTCTTATAGTGTTATCCCCTCCAGTCCAGAAAAGTATCGGGTTTTTACCGCCGGAATAGAAGCCCATAGCTCTGAATGCCAAAAGAGTATGGTTGTCTATATGTACATACTTTCTGACATCTGCAGTAATGGAGTATGCATCAAGCATTGAATCTGACAGAGGGAGGTATTTGCTGTAACTGAGTTTGAATGTGTGTCCTCTGTTTGGGCCATAATGCATAAAACCTGTAGTTTCTCCTACAAGAGATAGTTTTACAGGCATGGCTTTACCATCAAAATACTGACCATAAGGGAGATTGACTCCTCCGTAAAAGAGATCTGATCTCTCTTTCTGATTGTAGAAAGAGACAGTGGCTTCTGCTCTGTATGATCTGTTAAATGGATAGTAGAAGCCAATTTCACCACCATATGTTTCCCTTACAGTAAGGTAGTCGTTGTAGTTATAGCCCCTGTAGTATACAGATTTGTTGAGGAACAGATGTACTACCGGCTGTAGCCTTCTGCTCTGATCAACATAGTAGAAGTGGTAAGACTGGTATCCATAATAGTTTATGAGCATCAGAGAGAAGTTGTGATCTCCCATAAGATCACTCATTGTCAGGTAAGAGTAGCCAAGAAAACGTCCGTCTGTACCGATACTGACTGCAACAGGAGAGAGGCTCTTTACGTGAAGTTTGCTCAGTGGGCTGTACTTCTTTTCAGGACTGAGTCTGAAATCTTTTACAGCTTTCTGAACCGGCTTATCCAGAACCCAGGGGTCAAGTTTGCTTACTTCTTTAACAGGTTTTTCCAGTTTAAGTTTGAATAACTGGAAGATTCCGTTGAAATAAGAGGAGATAATTACCTGATTCTTTTTGCCGGGAATTTCTGAAGGGAAGAAGTTACCTGTACTGACATTGGTAAATCTCTGTCTGTTGCTTCCGTCACTGTTTATGGTGCAGACATTATAGGATGAAGTATCGTTTGAACTATAGTAGATCTTCTTTGCGTCTTCTGAAAAAGATGGGGTTATGTCGTTAAACTCACCGTCAGTAATTTTTACTGCTGAGTCAGGATGTGTTAATGGAGCCGCATAAAGTTTGAACCAGTCAGTTTCACTTGTCTCTTTTGCTGAATAGACAATCCTTTTTCCATCATTTGAGATGTCCAGAGCCTTTATAAATTTCTTACTGTGGGTAAGTATCTCTGCTTTTTCAGTTTTCAGATTAATCTTGTATATTGGAGAGTTTGTCCCTTTTAGTGCAGTAAAGTATATTTCGTCTTTTGTTGGATGAAATACCGGTGAAGAGGGGTCATGGATTTCCGGCATTTTAATTCTCTGGAGAATTTTCCCATTAAGAACATCTACTGTTATAAGGAAATAGTCAAGCTCTTTTCTGGCAAAGAAGGCCAGCCTGTCGCTGTCACGGTTCCACGCAAATGATGAACCATCTTTCGGATTGAATTTAAGATTTATTCCATCATATTTTGAAGTGTATCCCGGGGTAATGTTTTTTATAACTTTGCCATCTTTTACAGACAACAGAATGATATCCAGATCCCTGCTCTTTCTGTTAACAGTGAGCACAGCCATTAATTCCCCTGAAGGAGAGAGCTTATGGTAGAAAGAGTAGATAAAGGGGAATTCAGGACCAATAGAGAAACTGTAATCTTCAGGATTCTCAAGATCTCTGTATTTTTTAAACCTTTTTCTCAGATATTTACCAAATTCATAATTAAACGTCTTGTGAGTATAGCCAAGTATTTTAAGGGCATTACCTGATCTGCGGAAAAAGGTGGAACCTTTTATTGATCTGATAAGTTTCCTTACTCCTGTGGCTCCATGTCTTTCTGCTACAAACTCAAATATAAGATGACCAAAATCGTAAGGAGCTCTTCCTCCACCTATGCCAAACTGCCCGTATTTGTTAAATTTGGGTATCTGGTTGTTTATAACAGCATCTCTTACAGTGAGAAGAGAGAACTCATCCCAGTCAAAGGTGATGAAGTCAGAAAAACCTTCCATCAGCCACAGAGGCGGCCTCATTCTGAATACTCTGTTACCCATAAGAGTGTATTCAAAAATATGTCCCAGTTCATGCTGTATTGTTTCAGCAAGATCCTTGAATGACGAATCACCCTGAATTACAACTCTGTAAGCCATAGGTTCGGCAAAGGCCAGAGCTCCCATGGGTACATAGCTTGTAATGTTGGTCTGTTCAAAATCTATGTGGTTTTTATAGAAAATCAGAGGGATTTTCTGCTTAACTTTAATATTAAGATAGTCAGAAAGTGCTCTGTATGATTTCTCCGCACTCAGCCCTATCCGCCTTATCAGATCGGTATTGTCCGTATAGTAGTGTATTTTGAAATTTTCTGTTTCCGCATATTTCCAGTGAAACTTCTTTTTCATAACTTTATTTTTACCGTAATAGTAATATCCGAGCTGGGCATTTAGTGAAAGGGCTGATGCTATCAGCAGAATTGCTGAAATGATTACTTTTTTCATAATTAAGCTCCCTTTCATTTATAAATTATGTAACGGGTTTCCCTACCGGGACGCTTGAGAAGGTTTCTTATAAATTTATCCATATTGTTCTCAAAAAGTGCTTTCAGGTTAAAATCCTTCTCTCCAAGCTCTTTACCTGATAATTTATTGGTGAATTTTCTGCTAAAGATCTTTCTACCGGTTCTGGTATCAAAAATAACAACTGTTGATTTGATTGTTTCTGCTTTAGTCTCTACAAACTGTTTCTTTTTGTTGCCATCTTTGTCCTTTATTTTGCGGATAACACTTTTGCTGGACTCTTTAATTGTAGCCATGCCTGAAATTATAAGACTATCGGGGTATTGTTCCCGCAAATCCCGGAATTCCTTTTTGCCATTCTGCCATTCAGGAGCTGAAGGAAGCCTTTTAATCTCAAGAGCCAGAGCTTTTGGCAGTTCTTTAAGGAAAAAATTGTCAGTTACATCTTTACTGTCAGTTTTCTTACCTTCTCTTTTAATGTAGAACCCGGCGTAGTATACATTTTTGTATTTCTCAAAATCTATACCTGACTGAGGCTCAACAGTTATCTTCACTGCCTTATGATTGGGGCGGGCACATGATACAGCCAGAAGCATAGATACAACTACTGTTAAAACTATCAGGCTATTTCTCATTTTCAGCTCCTTTCTTTTTGTCTGGAGCTTCCGGCTTTTTGCCAAGCCTTCTTGTTACCCTCTCAATGTTAAGTTTGATATAACGGTTCCCCGGTGAGAGTTTCTGAGCCCTCTTGTAGTGCTCAAGAGCTTTTTCCAATTGGCTCTTCTGTTCGTAAAATACTCCCATGTTGTTCAGGGTTGCTGCAGTTTCTCCATTTTTCTTTACAGATCTTTTCCACCAGTATTCTGCTTCATTCCATAGACCTTCAGAAGATAGCTTGTTGCCGAAGTCCAGTTCAGATCTGAATTTGTTTGGAGAACAGGATATGAGTAGCAGTATAGCTGTAATAATTAGCGCTGCATATTTCAAATTCCACCTCCTTGTATAATTCAAATTATATACAAAAAAATAATATTTTCAAAAGCTGCCTTATAGGCTATAATTGGATAAATTCCCTTATGTTCTCAGGGAAGACGCTTCTGGAGGAAATATGAAGGTTCTGGTTACCGGCACAGCAGGCTTTATTGGTTATCATATGGTTAAATACCTTATAAGCAGAGGAGATGAGGTCGTAGGGCTTGATAGTATAAACGACTACTATGATGTAGGACTCAAATATGGGCGTCTTCAGCAGTGTGGAGTTAACCGTGAAGATATTTCCTATGGTAAAGAAGTTAACAGTTCCTGTTTCCAGAAGTACAGGTTTGTTATGATGAATCTGGAAGACAGAGAGAATCTTGAGGAGCTGTTTAAAAAAGAGAACTTTGACTCAGTATGCCATCTCGCAGCTCAGGCAGGAGTGAGATACTCTATTGAGAATCCCCATGCCTATATTCAGAGTAATATTGTCGGATATCTCAACATTCTGGAATCCTGTCGTCACTATCCGGTTAAACATCTGGTTTATGCAAGCTCCTCTTCAGTATATGGAGCCAATAAAAAAGTCCCGTTCAGCGTACATGATAGTGTAGATAGTCCGGTGTCCCTCTATGCTGCTACTAAAAAATCCAATGAATTAATGGCTTACACCTACTCACATCTCTATAATATACCTGTTTCCGGTTTAAGATTTTTTACTGTTTACGGACCATGGGGAAGACCGGACATGGCTCCTGTTATTTTTGCAAAAGCCATAAATGAAGATAGTGAGCTGAAAGTTTTTAATTATGGCCGGATGGAGAGGGATTTTACCTATATTGATGATATTGTAACCGGAGTTACAAAAGTGCTTGATTCTCCTCCTTCGACCGCTGAGGGTACTCCCGGGTACAGACTCTGTAATATAGGAAATAGTAATCCTGTTAATCTCATGGACTTCATTACTACACTTGAGAGTGAGTTTGGTAAAACTGCAGAGAAGAATATGATGCCGATTCAGCCTGGGGATGTCGAGGTAACATGGGCGGATTGTTCTGATCTTGAAAAAGAGTTTGGCTATAAGCCTTCAACTCCTCTGAAAGATGGTATAAAAAGTTTTGCATCCTGGTACAGGGAATATTACAGCTTCTGAAGCGGGAGTTATTTAGTAATCTGTAATTCCGGCACCTGAAGATAGGGTGGTGACAGATGCTTTATAAACTCACTTCTTTGAATATCAGTCCCTCCGAAAGTTTCAAGATGTTCAGAGTATATCTGGCAATCTATCATTGTGAAGCCATTTGCAAAAAGATTAGTTCCAAAAGTGGCAAGAGCTGCTTTGGAGGCATTCTTTTTTCTCGAAAACATTGATTCTCCTGAAAAAACTGAACCTGTAATTACTCCATACAGACCTCCTGCAAGGCCTTCGTTGTCCCATGCTTCTACTGACACAGCTTTGCCCAGGTCAAACATTCTGCAATATGCTTCAATCATTTCGTCATGAAGCCACTGTTCTTCTCTTGGTTCATCTTCTCTGCTACAGGCTTTTATAACTTCCCTGAATGCTTTATTAATGGTTATTCGATATTGATTGCGCTTCAGAATTTTTTTTAGTGATTTTGAAATATGAAAGTCGCTTTTCATAATTACAAATCTTGGGTTTGGTGACCACCATATTATTGGTTCGGAGGAGGTGAACCATGGAAAGATTCCTCCTGAGTAGGCTTCAAGTAGTCTGTTAACTGAAAGATCCCCTCCTATAGCTACTATTCCCTCAGGTGTTGCAGTGTTAATGTCGGGAAAAGAGGAGTTTGCGTCTATGAATTGCCAGGACATATTTGAATTATATCATACCCTGTGATTATGAATGAAAATTGTTGAGCTTTGACCCGTTGTATATATATAATATTATACCCTTAGATTTGTTTGCATTTAAGGTTTCTTTTTGCTACTATTTGCCTATGAAAAAAGTGAGATGGGTGTTTATTTTTGTTATGGTTGCGGTTGTTGTGGCAGGGATTTACAAACTTGACCTCAAAACAGATGCAGCTCCTGAAAAAGAGCTCAAATCTGCACCACTTATGGTGACATCTGTTTCACAGAAAGGGGGGCTGTTCAGTAACAGGGAGCTCACAGGTAAACTTAATGCAGGTTCAGAATTTGATTTCAGAAATGAAATTGTACTGGCAGGGGATGGACTTACGGCTTTCGAGTTTGTTTGTGGGAACTGCTTTTTCCAGTGTATGCCGGGAGCTGTTGTAAGTTATCGTCACGGCATAGGAGAACTTCACCTGATTAAAGGTGCTTTCAGTTGGAAGAAGATTTCCGGCAAAAAGGCAACAGTTGAAGTTTTTGCCGGAGAACGTAGAGATAAACTGATTCCTTCAGCAGCAGGAAATGTAAAGCTAAATGCTGCAGATCGGGAATATCGCTCACTTGAAGGGGAACTGGTTGTAGAACTGCCTAAAGGCAGAGTCGCTCTTAAAAAAGGCGAAATGCTGACTCTGGACAGGAAAAATAATCCGATAAAACAGAATGTTCTGGAAGGGCCTTCCCAGATAGCTCCGGTTTCACTATCCCGGGATCTTAAAAAACCAGAAGATTCAATTGTACAGTTTAACTGGAAAAGTGTTAAAGGAGCAAAAGAGTATATTCTTCGAATCTATGTTTCTCCACTGATGGAAAACGTTGCTTATGAGAAAAGACTGAGACTTAATCGTCTTGGAGTGAATCTTGTTTCACTTAAAGATAATGGAAGCTATTTCTGGAAAATTTTCCCTGTTGATGCTGAAGGTGTTGTGGGGAACGGTTCAGAAACCGGGCATATACGTTTTAGAGGCATGCTGCTTGATAGAAGCAGCACATTTGCTAAACCTGAATTGACAATCACATCCCTCAGCGTAAGTGGTGATGTCGTAATGATAAAAGGAGCTGCTGACAAAAATTCGCAGCTTTTTATAGATGATAAAGAGGTAATTGTTAACTCTGATGAGAGCTTCTTTTACACTCTTAAGTATACAACAATAGGGACAAAGGTTATTGTCTTCCGGCTTGTATCACCAGCGGGGATGGAAACTGTTTTTGAGAGAAAAGTTGTGATATTTGAGGAATAAATAGTGAAGAACTACAAAGCCGGTGATATTGAAAAATTCTGCCTTGCTGTACAGAATGCTGTATTCAGCGAAGAATTATTCGAGATATTTACAGAGTTTTTAAACTCAGGAATAAGAGTCAGTAGTGCAGAAATTATCTACCAGGCAGAAAAAATATTCGAAAAAATAATCTTTTCAGATGGAGTTGTGCGTAAAGAGAAGATTTCTGAATTCTCATTTATGGAAAAAGAGATTGAAGTCTATACAGAGAAATCTCTGGAAATTATGAGTATTGTTGCGGATTACAGATTTCAGCTGAGAGTGGACTTTGCAGAAAAAGTTGATAAAAAAAGATTACAGCAGTTGAATGGACTTGTAACAATCTTTCTGAACCACAACGCTTTCATTTGTCGTGTAAGAAATCTGGAAGAGGTTTCTGCAAAAAACAGAGATGACATTACGGCTCTTTACAATCAGAACTATCTGAAAAACTTTATACAGAAAGAGATTGCCCGCTGCAAGAGGTATGGTGGTTCTTTTTCCGTAGTATTTTTTGATCTTGATAATTTAAAAAAAATAAACGAAATTCATGGACATCTTGTAGGTACGGAAATTTTGAAAGAGGTCTCAAGACTCCTTTCAGAAGGTATTCGTCTTATTGATCTGGTAGCAAGATTTGGAGGTGACGAATTTGTAATAATTCTGCTGAATGCAGAAGCTGACAATGCAATCGAAGTATGTAAACGTCTTAAAAATAAACTGAACAGCCACTCATTTCTAAATGATAAAGGGCTGGATTTGAAAATATCCGGCTGCTTTGGTATTTCTCAGTTTCCCGTTCATGGGGATACTGTAGATGATCTGATAAGGAAATCTGATCTGGCAATGTATGAAGTGAAGAAACAAGGTAAAAATGGAATAAATGTTTTTCGAGGAGATATTTGATGGGATTTTTTTCTAAAGTGTACAACTATTTCAGTTCTGATCTGGCAATTGATCTTGGAACAGCTAATACTCTGGTATATGCAAAAGGTAAAGGTATCGTTTCCCGCGAACCTTCAATGGTAGCCGTTGACAGGCATAATGGTCGAATTCAGGCGGTAGGCAGTGAAGCTAAAGAGATGCTCGGTAAAACACCGGCAAATATAGTGGCAATAAGGCCTATGAAGGATGGAGTTATCGCTGACTTTGAGATAACCGAGAAGATGCTTGAATATTTTATAAGAAAAACGAGGTCAGGCAGCCAGTTTCTTAAACCCAGAATTGTAATAGGTATCCCATCTGAAATTACACAGGTAGAAAGGCGTGCTGTTAAAGACGCTGCCCTGAGAGCAAGAGCAAGTGAGGTATTTCTGATTGAGCAGGCTATGGCGGCTTCAATTGGTGCAGATCTTCCTATTACCGAACCTGGAGGTAATATGATTGTTGATATCGGTGGTGGAACTACTGATGTAGCGATTATATCTCTGTCAGGTATCGTTATTTCAAAATCTATCCGTACCGCAAGTAATGAGATGGATGAAGCAATTATTCAGTACATCAAGAAAAAGTATAACCTCCTTATTGGTGAGAGAACTGCGGAGCAGATTAAAATAGAGATAGGTTCAGCTTACCCTCTGGAAGAGAATCTTGAAATGGAAATTAAGGGTAGGGACCTTGCTCATGGCATTCCTAAAACAATTACTATCAATGACAATGAAATAAGAGAAGCTCTTGAGAATGTAGTACATGCAATAGTAGAGGCTACGAAAAACACTCTTGAAAAGACACCTCCTGAACTATCAGCTGATATTGTTGACAGAGGTATCATTCTCTCAGGTGGTGGTGCTCTTCTGAGAAATCTTGACAAGAGATTAAGAGAAGAAACATCTCTTCCTGTTTTTATCGCTGAAGATCCTCTCTGTTCTGTTGTGCTGGGAGCAGGCATGATTCTTGAAAATATAGATTTACTTAAGAAAGTCGGCCAGGGTATCTGAGATATCCTGTGAGTTTCTGTTTTAATCTTTTACTGAATTAACGAGATGAACTTTAATCGCAAGACATCCGAAAGGAAAGCAATTGTTCTTGTAGCAGTGCTTTTTTTTAATCTTATTCTGATTTCACGTAATGTGATGTTTGATGACAACCGATCTCTGTTCAGTAATATTGTGAGTTTTATCGTTACTCCTTTTCAGCTGGGTTACCAGAATAGTGTGGATTTTGTATCAACTCAGCTGAATCACTATGTGTTTCTGAAAAATACTTATCGCAAATATTCTGATCTGAAGAAAGATTATTCAAGACTAAAATATGAAAATTATGTTTTGAGGCGACAGATTGCAAAACTTGGTTTTGTTCATGAAGCTTCAAAAAAGGCGGGAGTCTTTTCTGAGGCTGAAGTTATCTCTGTTAATCACAATATGCCATTTGGAACAATTATGATCAATAAAGGCAGTGTCGATGGTATTGAGCCGGATATGGTTGTTCTGAACCGGGAAGGTGATCTGGTGGGCAAAATCATGGGAGAAGTTTCCATGATGACTTCAAGGGTCAAGCTTATTACCAGCAGTTCTGGTGGGGTAGGTGTAAATGTAGAGAGCAATATGCTTGAAGGATTGCTTACCGGAAGTAATGATAAGATGTGCCGCCTTGAATATGTGATTGAAAGTGAAGAGGTTAATCCTGGAGATAAAGTATTTACTTCAGGTACAGATGGACTGTATCCGGCGGGTCTTGCGGTAGGTAAGGTTGTGGAGATCAAAAAAGACTATCTGCTACAATCTATATCAATTAAACCAAACTGGGTTGAAAAACCCCTCAAATATCTGCTTATAGTGAAAAATGAATAGAAAAATCAAACTAATAATACTACTTGCCTTCCTGCTTTTGCAGATAGTGATCGATCGCTATGCAGGGGTTACGGGATTCAGCTTTGATGCTCTCTTTCTGATAATTGTATATGTGGGTATTAAAGATGGAGCTGTAAAGACAATTCTTACGGCAATGTTTCTTGGTTGGGTTACAGACTATTTTACAGAGGGGGTAATAGGAGTCTTTGGTTTCTCAAGAGTTATTGCAGGTGTATTTATATATGAGATCTCCCGGTTTATTGACCTGAAAAGCAGATCTTATGTTTTTATTATGATCTTTTTCAGTATGGTGATCTCAAACGGCCTTGCAAATTTGTTCTTTCATTTTATAAGAGGATACGATTTTTTACCGGGTATGGTATTGCTGCAGCCATTCTTAACAGGGCTTGTTGCTCTTGCACTTATCAGTTCAACTAAATTGAAGAAAATTTTCGATGTATATTGAAAAAAAATCATTAACACCAGATCAGATTACAAGACACTCACTGCTGACTACAATTCTGCTTACAGTAGTATTTGTGTTCCTGTTCTTTGCATACTGGAACGTTCAGGTTCTTAAAAACTTCTACTATAAATCCCAGGCTAACAGGAATATCTATAGAGATATAGAGCTCAAAGCTCCAAGGGGACTGATTGTTGACCGTAAAGGTGTTGTAATTGCTGAAAACAAAATCAATTTCAGCCTTTTTATTGTAAGGGAGCATGCTGAAAATCTTGATGAATCTATCAAATTTGCTGTACGCCTTGGAGTGGGTTCAGAAAAAGAGATAAGAAGCAGAATCAATAAATATAAGGGTTATCCTAAATCCTACAGAATTCCTATTAGTAAGAATCTTGAGCGTAAGAAGGTTATTGCTGTGGAGAGCAGATCAGATAAACACCCTGAATTCTTCATTGGTATAGAACCTGCCCGCTCATATCCCCATAAAGCTTTTGCTTCCCATCTTCTTGGATATATGTCAGAGATAACAGAGAGGGAGCTTAAAAACAGAAACAGTATATACCGCCCCGGAGATATTGTGGGGAAAACCGGTGTAGAGAAGAAGTACGAGGACTATCTCAGAGGTCTTGAAGGTACAAGAATTGTAGAGAAGGATTATCTGGGGCGTATTCAGAAAGTGGCGGAAGAGGTTAAGCCTGTTATTGGCCACACAATTGTACTCTCTCTGGATTTTGAACTCCAGAAGTTTGTTGAAGAGATTATGAAAGATCGGAGAGGAACTGTAGGAATTCTTGATCTTAAAGATGGTGGATTGCTTGCTATGGTAAGCAAACCTGACTTTGATCCCAATATATTCAATAAATCCATTGATCGTAGTGAATGGTTGAAAATTGTAAAAAACAAGAATCGCCCTCTGCACAATAAGTTTATAAGAGGTAGATACTCCCCGGGATCAATTTTTAAGATAGTTATGGCACTGGCAGGTCTGACTGAAGGTGTTATAACAAGAGACACAAAGGTGTTTTGCAGTGGAAGTGTCAAAATCTATGACGACAGAGCTTTCCACTGCTGGAGAAGTTACGGTCATGGTGAAACCGATCTTGATGAGGCTATGCGGGATTCCTGTAATGTCTATTTCTATCTTCTGGGAAAAAAACTGGATATTGATGTAATAGCATCTTATGCAAATAAACTTGGTTTGGGTAAACTGAGTGGTATTGATTTACCAAATGAGGGTAATGGAATTGTTCCTACCAAACAGTGGAAACTATCATACCGTAAACAGAAATGGTTCCCCGGAGATACTATTTCAGTAAGTATTGGAGGGGGATTACTTAATATCACTCCTGTTCAGGCATTGTCAATGATAAGTACAGTAGCCCTGAGAGGTAAGCGTCCTTCAATTCATGTAGTTAACAGAATCGAAGGGAACGGCCGGATTCTGGAACAGACCAGACCTTTCTTTCAGAAGGTGGATATTCCTGAAAATCATTTTGAAACAGTTATTGAAGGCTTATGGAGAGTTGTGAATATGGATGGGACCGGTAAGGCGAGTATGCTCGAAGGTCTTGATATCTGCGGTAAAACAGGTACTCAGCAGATAATTTCCAAAAGCATTCCAAACTATAAGAACCTTGTTAAACTTGATAAATATAAACCACATGCCTGGTTTGCTTCGTTTGCTCCCAGAAACAATCCCAGATATGCTATGGTGGTATTTGTAGAAAATGGCGGTGATGCCGGTGGTGTTGCAGTGCCTATAGCAGGAGCGATATACAGGAAACTTTTTAACCGATGAGAGATATATTCAGATTTTTTGACAGGTTTACCTTTGCAATTATTCTGTTGATTGCTGCATGCGGAATTATACTTATATACAGCGCTTCACATTCAGGAAATGTTAATTACAGTCTGAAGCAGGCCATCTGGTTGTTTTTGTCAATAATAGTTTTCTGGGTAGTATTCAGAATAAAGACAGATAAGATCATAAGGTTTGCACCTTTTGCTTATGGTGCAATATGTGCAGCTCTTCTTTTACAGCTTATAGCTGGTAAAATTATGGCAGGTACAAAGAGCTGGGTTATTTCCGGTGGGTCGGTGCAGATTTCAGAGTTAATCAAGATTCCTCTTGCTCTGGTGCTGGCAAAGTACCTTACTAAAGTATCTATTCTGGGATGGAAGGAGTTTTTTAAAATAGTTGCGATTTTTGGTGTTCCCTTTGCTTTGATTGCAAAACAGCCGGATCTTGGAACAGCTTCTATACTGACTGCAGCTATTTTCATGGCAATCTTTCTTAAGAAAATCAAAAAAGCAGTTGCCTTCTTTTCTATTCTTATGGTGCTGGTAGGGGCATTTCTTGGATGGCATTTTGTTCTCAAGGATTATCAGAAGAAGAGAGTTCTTTCTTATCTTAATCCTCAGAAATACAGTCAGTCTTCAGGTTATCAGATAATACAGTCCAAAATTGCTATAGGTTCCGGTGGTTTGAAAGGTAAGGGGTACCTGATGGGCTCCCAATCCCAGTATAAGTTCCTTCCTGCAAGGCATACAGACTTTATTGTATCTGTTCTGGGAGAAGAGTTTGGATTTGTTGGAATAAGTGTTCTGCTTATTCTTTTCTATATATTATTCTATCGGCAATTCAGTATAAGTGCACAATCTGAGGCAGAATTTAACTATGTATATATATTCAATGCAATCATTATTATGCAGTTTCTTCTCAATATTCTGATGCAGATAGGATTAGTGCCTATACTGGGGGTTCCTTTACCTTTTGTTTCTTATGGTGGCTCATCACTGATGGCCTTCTTTGCAGGAGAAGCCATTGTCTTCAAAATCAAATATAATAACTACCAGAACGAATATTAAATAGGCTGTCTGTTTTACTTTTCAGATTCCGTAAGTTGCCTGCGTTTGTAGTGTTTCCTTGATTTGTGTCGGGAACCGCAGGTTTTCATTGAACACCAGCGTTTTGTACGACTGCGTGTTGAATCATAAAATGCCCAGCCACATGTGGCAAGGGCGCAACACTTAAAGCGATCCCATGTACCATTTCTCTGGCTTTCTGAGATTATTTCGATTAGTGCTCCGACAACCATATGATATGCATCTCCAGTAGTGTGAAACCTGATTACCCCATCAGAACTAAACTCAGCATTAAAAGAGATTTTTGAAACCAGTTCGTTAAGCGGTTGCAGATGCTGCCTGTTCAGGATCCATGATCGTAATTCACTGCGAAATCTGACTATTTTCCGGGTTTGCTCTTCTGTGATTTTTTCCTTCCCCATCCACAAACCAGTCTCTCTCAGCCATTCTTCTGTAGAATGAGGTGTTTTGAAATCATCAAAGTCCAACTCACCCGACCAGGTATTAAGGAACCCTTCCAGCAGGATCAGTGTGCCGGGTGCTGGTGGCTTCCCTGTTCGTAGTTTATTGTGATCCATTCCGTGAGTATAACACTATTTCGTGGATTTATCTTGAAATTTATTTTCTTACCTTCTATAATAGTTTGGCGGTAAGATTAGTGAATCTAATGAAATATTTAAACAGGAGTTAAAATGGAAAATGTAATATCTTTTTGTGGAATAAACTGTCATGAATGTCCGGCATTTTTAGCTACTAAAGCTAATGATGATACGAAAAGAGCTGAAGTTGCAGAGCGGTGGTCAAAGGAATTCAGAGCAGAAATTAAACCGGAACATATTAATTGCGATGGCTGTCATTCAGAAGGTGGACAGCTTTTTGGTCATTGCCAGATTTGTGAAATAAGAAAATGTGCAAAAGAGAAAAGTATAGAGAACTGTGCACATTGCAGTGATTATTCATGCGGGAAACTTGAAAGTTTTTTTTATACAATGCCAGATGCAAAGAGATGTCTTGATGAAATAAGAGAAACTGTTTGAGTTCAGGAATATTCAAAAATTATAATCAGTGGCAGGTTGTGTTAATCTGTCTCTTTTTACAGCTCTATAGTGTGGTATAATCGTCTGTATGACTAATGATAATCAACATAAAAAGATAGAAGAACTACTATATAAAATTCAGAACCCCCAGGTATTTACCGGAGCAGAGTTCAACATAAGTAAAAAACCATTCCTTGAAGATGGCATCAATATCTGTCTGGTTTTCCCGGACACTTACGATATCGGGATGAGCCACTATGGCATGAAGTTGCTGTACCATCTCCTTAATGGAATTGAAGGCGTAAATGCTGAAAGAGCATTTCTACCTGAAAGAGAATCTATAGAAATCTTCAGAAAAGAGGGAGTGGAACTCTTTTCTCTTGAAAACAGAATGCCTCTGAAATCCTTCGATATGATTGGCTTTTCTCTGTTAACAGAGATGGGCTTTACCAATGTGCTTGAAGTTCTGGATCTTTCAGGAATACCTGTTAAACGTTCAGAAAGGGATGAGAAGTACCCTGTAATTGCTGCTGGAGGCATATCAGTGGTAAACCCTGAACCAATGAGGGATTTTATCGACTTCTTTGCTATTGGAGATGGAGAAGTTATTATGCCTGAGATAGTGGATGTTTTCAGGAATCATTCCACCAGAGCAGCCCGACTGGATGGGGTTGCTGAAGTTAATGGCGTCTATGTGCCGGAAAAATATGAACCCGTTAAGAAAAATAAATTCTTTGTACCGGAACTTAAAAAGAAGATAAGAAAGCGTGTTCTGAAAGATATGGACAGAAGCTTTCCCTGGGACAGAATTGTTGTACCGGTAAGTAATGTTGTTTTCAATCGCCTTGATGTTGAGATCGCCAGAGGCTGTCCGCAAACCTGCAGATTCTGTCAGGCAAGAAGTTATTATGCCCCTTTCAGAGCTAAAAGCCTTGAAGAGAACACCAGATATATACACGAAGCTTTAAGAACAACAGGTTTTGAAGCTTTTTCAATCTCATCTCTCAGTTCCGGTGATTATCCGGGAATTGTCGAGTTACTTAAGAAGATCCCCAACCTTCTGATTCCATGTACAGCAATGTCGGTTTCTTCTCTGAGACCTTCAACTATTTCAGACATGCTTCTTGACACAATTTCCCAGTTCCGTAAAACCGGTCTGACAATTGTACCTGAAGCTGGTACGGAGAGATTGAGAAAAGTAATAAATAAAGATGTAGCAGATGAAGAGATCTATAATGCTGTAGAACTTGCTCTTAAATACAGGTGGAAAGGTATTAAACTATATTTCATGATCGGACTTCCTACAGAAACTGAAGAGGATATTCTCGGAATAGTAAATCTGATTAAAGAGATAAACAAGAGAATCGGAAGAGCCGGAAGATCACTGAAAATTCACGCTTCTTTTTCTGCTTTTGTTCCTAAGGCTCACACTCCTCTGCAGTGGAGTGGCAGAGAAGCTATTGATACTCTCATGGAGAGAACTGCTATTATAAAGAAGGAACTTAGACGTTATCGTAACCTGGATATGGATTTCCACTCTCTGTATAAAGGTCAGGTGGAGACTCTCTTAAGCAGAGGGGATTACAGAGTTGGTGAGATTATTCTTAAGGCTTTCAGGGAAGGAGAGATATTCTCTGCCTGGGATTCAGAATTCAACTACTCTGTATGGGAAAAACTGATAGAAGAGCATGATGGCGGGTTGTTTATAGATGAGATAGATCGCAAAGAGACTCTCCCCTGGGAGTTTCTTGAAATCAACTATAAAGAAGAGCATCTGGATAAGCAGTATACCAAAGCTCTGAAAAATGAAGGAGATGATCGCTGTTCCGTTGAAAAATGTCCAACCTGTGGTGGCTGTTTTGAAGGTTATCCTGCTGCGCCGGATATGGCAAAAAGTAATGACCAGAATAATCCTGAACCAATAGCTCCTCAGGAGGAGAAAGCCTATAGAAAGGTAAGGCTGTTCTATGAGAAAAGTGACAGATTCGTGTTCTTCTCCCATCTTTCAATGGTAAGGTATGTAGAGCGTATTATTCGTATGAGCGGTATTAAGTATAAAGCTACTGAAGGGTTCAGGCCACGACTTTCAATAAGTTATATTCCTGCACTTCCTGTTTATGCAACCGGTATGGCAGAAGTTGTGGAGTTTCATGTTGAAGATGGCTGTAGCAGAGAGGAGTTGCTTGAGAAGCTCAGAGCTGTTTCCGGTGAACTCAAAGTAGTTGACCTGAATTTTTATGATAAGCACAGAAACCTTTCAAAAGATATCGCAGAGATTGAGTATGAAATAGATACAACCAACATTATTGAGCCTGGTGAAGAGAGTATGAAATATATTTCCGAAGGGGATACATACTCATATGAGAATAATAGAATAAAGCTCAGAATAGATTATAAAGATAAGGGACAGGAGCGCTTTGCAAAGTTCTATAAAACAATGGATCCAGAGAAGAATCATACTTACACTATTCTGAGAAAGATGATCCATTTTAAAGCTCCTCTGGATAACTGATGGGAAATATCCACTGTGATATAATTTATTATGGTTAAAATAAGCTCCAGAAATAACGATAGAGTAAAATGGTTCCTCAAAGAGCGCGATAATATGCGGGTCTTTGAAGGGAGAAAACTTGTTGAAGATATTCTGGACAGAAATTCCAGAGTTGAGATCCTGATTGTACTGGAAGAGTTCGCCGGTGATGTTTTCTGTACTCCCGGAACTGAACTGTGGTGCGTAAGCAGGCAGGTTATGAAGAAGCTCTCAACACTGAAAACTGAACCCGATATGATTGCAGTTGTGAAAGAGTCTAAAAAGAGGCTTGATCTCTATAAGTGTAATGCAATTGTTGTTCTTGAGAACCTTCAGGATCCGGGGAATGCCGGTACAATTTTCCGGTCTGCAGCTGGTTTTGGTATTGATGCAATTGTAATGTCAGGTAACTGTGTCAGCCCCAATAACCCGAGGTTTCTCAGAGCTGCACAGACTGCGGTTCTTGATATGCACTGTCTTGTTGTGGAAGATACAGGGGAGTTTCTTAAAAGAAGTGAACTGAAAAAACATAACATATATATCGCTTCCTCAGGTTTTATAAAGAAAAGTATAAAACCTGAAAAAATGGAGCTTCCAGCAATTATAGTTATTGGTAATGAAGGGCAGGGGGTGAATTCCACTGTAATTGAGTCCCATAAAACAGTAAGAATTCCTCAGAAAAGTAGTATTGAATCTTTGAATGCAGGTGTTTCAGCTTCCATCCTTATGTATGAAATTGGAAAGAAACTGGAGTCTTCCCGATGAGTGAAAAAAAGAGAATTCTTCTGCATATCTGCTGTGCTCCCTGTGCGGTTTATGTAATAGAAAAACTTAAAGAAGACTATTTGGTTACAGGTTTTTTCAGTAACTCCAATATTCACCCCGAAGAGGAGTATCGCTTCAGGGAAGAAGAGATCAGAAAACTTGCAGAATTAAAAAATATAGATCTCTACTGTGATGAATATAACAGTAGTGAATGGTATGAGGCAGTCAAAGGCCTTGAAGATGAGCCTGAGAAAGGGAAACGCTGTTCAGTCTGTTTTCATTTCAGATTCAGAAAAGCTTTTGAGTATGCCTCAGAAAAAGGTTTTGATGCTGTAGCTTCAACTCTTTCCATTAGTCCTTATAAAAGTACTCCTCAGATCAATCGTGAAGGTGAAGCCCTTTCTGCAGAATTCGGGGTAGATTTTGTCGGGGAGAATTTCAAAAGTAATGATGGTTTTGTGAAAGGCCGTAAGATGTCGGCTGAACTTGGTATGTATCATCAGAACTACTGCGGTTGCAGCTTCTCCCTTGAAGAGAGGGAGCGCAGAATAAATTCCTGATTAAATGGGCTGGCTTCAGAATCTTATAATAATAGTATCGGGGTTTCTTATTTCCAGAATTGTTGTTGAAGAAGAACTCCATTTTCAGTTAATCAAAAGAACCTCTCCTCAGGGTAGAACAAGTCGGAAAGAGCTTATTTCCGCAATACTTTTCCCAGCTTACTGGTTTTCCCTTTTTTTTCCGAATACAGTTGTTGTTATAGCTCTTCTGCCTCTTATAAGAGAGGTAAGACGGTCTGTGGAAGCAAAGTATGCAGATATAATATCTACAGATCTGGTACTGGCTCTTATTTATGGTGCCAATATCGGCGGTATGGGGTCCATGACCGGAGCATCCTCCAATATCTTTTTCCTTGGGTATATAGAAGCATACAATGTTGCGGGGAAAGATAGTGTTACTTTCTTCTCCTGGCTTCTGCCGGGAATACCTATTACTCTGTTACTGCTATGGTTAAGTCGCTACCTGATTACTGCCGGAAGAGTTGATGATAAGATTCAGCTGACTGATACTGGTAAACAGAGAAAAGAAGCAGGAGGTTCCACAGTAAAAGTTCTGGGACTCAATTTTCTTTTTCTATTCGTTATGACGGGAATTCAGTTCTCTTTGAAACCAGATGCAGTTCTGTATGGTATGAACTGGATAGATATTACACTTACTATTTATGTTGTGGCACTTGCAGCTTTCTGCTTAATATGGCCGAGAAAAACAGCGTTTATCCCGGGAGTCGGGAGGAATTTTTACCAAATTGGGTTCTTCACGCTCTTCATACTTCCTGTGATAACAGGAGAGTTACTGAGAGACCTTGGTGATAGATTTAATATGAGAAAGTTCAGAGGAACGGGATTGAGAGTATTTAACCGGAGAGCTTTCAGTGCCGGATGGAATCTGTTTTTCGATAAAAATGTTCCAAATCTGAAAAATGGCAGTAGAACCTCTTTTATATCTGTAGGACGCCTTTTGCACGAACTCCCATTTGCTGGACTCTTTTTTATGGGAGTTGTAATTCTCTTTGTGCTGTTAATTCTAAGATTGGGGGATGACCCGGCAACCAGTGAGCTGGATGGATATATTTTCCGGTTTATTAATGCAGGAGGGGAGATGCTTATGGCTGGAACCAGCTCTATCTTCTCTACACTTATTGTGATTGTGGCGCTTTCGGTTTTTCTTACTGAAATAATTAACAATACAACGGTTATTGTTATACTTTTTGCTATTGCTGCAGGATTAACCGGAACCGGAAATCCCGATCTTCTATTCCTTCTTCTGGCTGTAACCACTGGCTCTACAGCAGCATTTATGAGCCCTCTGGCATCACCTGTAAATGCTCTGGCTTTTGGCGGAGTCAAAGGTATCTCTCTAAAGGAAATGCTACTTAAGGGTTTCCTGCTGAACATAGTCTCAATACTTGTATTAACCGGAGCATTGAGACTGTTGATGATGATCTGATTATTTTACTGCCACCCTTCTCCGTTTTACAGAAATAACATCCTTAAGTTTGATGAAAGCCTTATAGATTTTCTCAAGCTGTCCTGTATCTTTAACCTCAAAGGTCATCTTAAGTTTTACGCTGTTCTGGGATATAGATTCTGTTGATATCTGTTTAATATTTGAGTTGTAATCTGTAGTGATTTTTGAGATAGAGTTCAGAACACCAGGCTTATCAAGACTTATAATGTCATACTTAACCTGATATACATGCTCATTATTATCGTTCCACTCCACACTCTTAAGTCTTGAAGGAATAAGATTTCTTATATTAGGACAGTCAGACTTATGTATAACCATTCCACGATTCAGGGTTATGTAACCTCTTACAGGATCTCCCTTAATAGGGTTACAGCATCGGGCAAAGGTGATCTCTATGCCTGAAATTCCCTCAATATTAACCAGTTTGTGAGTAGTTGATTTCCTGCCGGGCTTCTGTTTTACCGGCATTTTGACTTCCACCGGACCTGTTTCAGGAAATAGTATCTTCAATGTTTTTCTATCAAGAACTTTACTTCCTGAGCCAAGATCTTTAAGAAAAGAGTCAAGGTCTTTATAGTGAAGTTTTGCAATACGATGTTCTACATCATCTTCTTTTAAGGTAAACTTATGAACTCTCTTTAATTCTCTGAGATGCTTTATCCATAGTCTTTTGCCTTTGGTGAGTTGTAGCTGCATCTCCTGCTTCTGAATGTATGCGGTGATCTTTTTTCTTGCTTTTGTTGTAACAGCAAATTTAAGCCAGTCAAGACTTGGAGACGCTGAATTTGATGTTTCCACTTCAACAACATCGCCGGAATTGAGTTTGGTTCTCAGAGGAACAAGATGTTCATTTACAATTGCTCCTTTACAGTGATTACCAACTTCTGTGTGTATTGCGTAGGCGAAATCGATTGGAGTAGCACCTGCACTAAGATTAATAATCTTTCCTTTAGGTGTGAAAACGAAGATCTCATTTGGAGTAAGTTCCTTTTTAATAAGACTCATGAAATCTTTTGGATTGGGATTATGACGATGGGTATCGATCATGTCCCTGAACCATTGCAGTCGACGGTCATTTTCCAGGAAACTTATGCCCTCTTTGTATTTCCAGTGAGCAGCAATTCCCTCTTCAGCTATTCTGTGCATCGAATCGGTTCTTATCTGTATTTCAAATTTAGTACCGTCAGTAGAGATTATTGTAGTGTGTATTGACTGGTAGCCATTGTTCTTCGGATGAGCAATGAAATCACGCCATCTTGAAGGAATATGCTGCCATCTCTGATGTATTTCCCCCATTATTGTGTAGCAGTGCTCTATGGAGTCAGTTATAACTCTCAGAGCAAGAAGATCGTATACTTTGTCAAGATCTATATTCTGTCTTAAAAGCTTGCGATATATTGAGATCTCTCTTTTTATTCTGAAAGAGATATCTCCTTTTATGTTGAACTTACTAAGAATCTCTTCCAGATTATTCTTTATTCTTTCCAGTTTTTCGTGAGCCCAGATCTTTCTGGAACTGATACCTCCCCTGATTCTCTCATACTCTTCGGGGTAGGCATGTTTAAATGATGTGTTCTCAAGCTCTTCTTTTATCTTACCAATTCCCAGTCTGTACGCAATAGGAGCATATATCTCAAGAGTTTCCCGTGCTATACGTACTCTCTTTTCCGGTGGAAGTGCCCCCAGTGTTTTTATGTTGTGAAGCCGGTCTGCAAGTTTAATAAGAATAACTCTGACGTCGTTAGTCATTGCAACGATCATTTTTTTCAGAGTTTCTGCTTTCGCATTCTCAGCATCAAAGGCCTGGATTTTTGATATTTTGGTCACTCCCCAGACAATTTCGCTTATTTCTGTACCAAAGGATTTTGCGATATCCTCAATGGTAGTATCGGTATCTTCAACAACGTCGTGAAGCATTGCAGCAGCAATTGAGATCTCATCAAGTTTCATCTCTGTAAGAGTAGCAGCAACAGCAAGAGGGTGGATAATGTATGGTTCATTTGATGCCCGCAGCTGATGCATGTGAGCCTGAGCTGCAACTGTGTAAGCTTTTTTTAAAATCTCTGTATTTGCATCCGGGTAGTAGGAGACAACTTTTTCCTGAAGTTCAAAGAAATACTTAAGCATGGGGTAAAATATAATACAATTCCTACATAATATCAATATATGCAGCGGTGTATAAAAGGTGGAGGCTTCTTGAAAACAGAGGCCTTATGTGATAGATTAGGACAGTATGAAAAGGCTTTTAGTATGGCTGGTTAAAGGTTTGCTACTGTTATTGACAGCAGGAGTAGTTTATGTTCTCTCAATCTATTTCACTGTAGGATTTCTCGTTCGGGGTGAGGTGGTTGAAGCGCCGGATTTTCGCGGTAAAACTCTATCTGAAGTAAAACTGCTTACTCAGAAGAGGGGTTTTAAGCTTAAAACCATAAAGGTCAGCTATGATAAAACGAACCTGCCAAATACTGTTATTACCCAGACGCCTAACCCGGGGATAAAGGTCAGGGAAGGTGCAGTTATGAAAGTCTTTGTAAATGCTGAAGTAAAGAAAACAGTTATGCCTGAACTAATAGGGCATAATCTGAAGCAGGCTCAGGAAATTCTTGATAAGAACAGCCTGAGAAGAGGGCATATTGCCTATATGCATTCAGACATTGTTCCTGCTGATTTTGTTATTTCCCAATCTGCAAAACCGGGAATTTCTGTGATGGCAGAACAGGGAATAGATTTGCTGCTTAGCAAAGGAGCTGCTCCAAAAGCATACATAATGCCTGATCTTATATACAAAAGACGGGAGTATGTGGAGAATTTCTTCATGCAGTGGGGGCTTACTGTTTCAAAAGTAAAAGTAGTTCCTTATCAGGGGCTTGAACCTGGTATTGTAATTAAACAGAAACCTTTACCCGGGCATAGCATAACAAACAAAAATATACTGGAAATAGAGGTGAGTGAATGAATCCTGTCTTCCCTTCAATTCTGACTACAGATTTTTTTGATCTGGAGTCCAGATTAACAGATTTTAAAAAAGCAGGGATAGATCATATACATCTGGATGTGATGGATGGTCACTTTGTAAAAAATATGGCTTTTGGTCCTTCAGCTGTTAAAGCTCTTAAGGGGAAGTTTGATTTTACAATTGATGCTCATCTCATGGTGGACAATCCGTCAAAAGTTGTTCCATGGTTTATTGAATCCGGCGCAGACTGGATCTCTATTCATATAGAAACCGGGGATAATATTAGTGATAACCTCAAACTTATCAGAAGCAACGGGCTTAAAGCAGGTATAGTACTGAACCCTGATACAGATGTTGATGAAGTTGATAAGTATCTGGAAGATGTTGATTATATACTACTTATGAGTGTTTTTCCCGGATATGGAGGGCAATCTTTTATTGAAGAAACTTATAAACGGATTGCAACGATTAAAGGAAAAATAGAGTCTATGAATTCTGAATGCCTGATACAAGTGGATGGCGGAGTGAAAAGTGATAATATTAAGAAAGTCGCAGAATCCGGTGCAGATTTATTTGTTGTGGGCACTTATCTATACAATGCCTCAGATGCAGAGAAAACAGTACAGATGCTGCTGGAGAGAGCAGGGAGAAATTAAATGAATCGTGGAAAGTTAATCTTAATAATTATATGTGCCGGTATCATGTTGCTTACAGCCTGTAGAAAACAGGTTCAGGATAAACCTAAAGGTACAGATAGAGAGATCTATCTTAAAGCCCGTAAATTTGTAAAGAAAGATCCTGAAAAATCACGTCTGATGTTTAAAGAGATTATCCATCTCTATCCAGATAGTGTATATGCAAGACGAGCAAAAATCGGAATTGCAGATTCATATTTCAGGGAAAATGATGGCGGTTCACTGGTACTTGCAGCATCAGAGTATACAGAATATGTTGGTATGTATCCAAACTCACCTGATGCAATCTATGCAAAATATCAGGTTGGCATGTGCTATTACAATGATGTGAAGAGCCCTGGAAGGGATCAGACAAATACATTTAAAGCTATTACTGCTTTTGAAAACTTCCTTAATATGTTTGGGAATACAGATGAGGCAGAAAAGGCAAGAGCAAAAATTGCAGAACTGAGAGAACAGCTCTCTATTCACTACTATACAATTGGATACTATAACTATAAGTTTAAAGCTTTCAGAGGAGCAATCCAGAGATTTAAACAGGTTATGGATGAGTATCCAAACTTTAAAATGAATGATAAGCTCTTCTTCTTTACAGGGAAATCATATTTCTTCCTGAGAAAATATGATTCAGCTATATCTTTCTTCCAGAAAGTTATTACCAGTTATCCTCAGTCAAGACTGGTTAAGACTTCAAAGAAGCATATTGATAAGATCAATGAGATCAAACAGAAAAATATTGAGCTTAAAGAGAAGAAATCAAGAGAAGAGAAGAAGAGAGATAAACTCTATAAGAAATTAGCCAAGAAAAAAGGTGTTGAAAAGAAATCATAAAGACCTGCCTGAAAGACCGGGGGTTTATATCTTCCGGTCTGAAGAAAAAGGCGTTCTTTACATAGGCAAAGCTCTCAACCTCAGAAAGAGAACTGAAACCTATTTCAAAGGAAGCAGTCATGTCAGTGGTGTTGACCTGACTGCAGAGGCTGATGAGCTTGAGTATATTGTAACCAACTCTGAAAAAGACGCTCTGCTACTTGAATACAGCCTTATCAAAGAGTATTCCCCTTTATATAACGTAAAACTCAAAGACGATAAGAGTTTTCTGTTTCTTGAGATATCCCTTGGTCACAAATATCCCGGATTACGCCTTGTAAGAGGAACAGGAACTCCGGGAAGCTACTATTTCGGACCTCTTGTAAATGCCCGGAAAGGACGGGAACTTCTTGAGCATCTTATAACAACTCTGGGAATCCGTTGTTGCTCTGATACAAAATTCAGTACCCGGAGAGCCTGTGTCTATCACTATATGGGAAAGTGTCTTGCACCCTGCGAAAAAGAGGTGGAGCAGAGTTACAGTGATGCTGTGTCAATGGGTCTGGCTTTTCTTAAAGGGCAGAGTTCTGTTGTTACAGAAGGCCTGAAAGAGGGAATGATAAGAGATGCTGAAAATCTTGAATTTGAAGCTGCCCAGAAAAAGAAAGAGATAATAGACTTTTTTAATTCAAGAGAATCACTCTCTTATATGATATCTGTTTCTGAAGACGATTTTGATGGAGTAGCATTCTGTAATACTGAAGATAAATTTCTTTTTTTCCGTTTCTGTGTAAAAGGAGGAGCTGTAAGAAAGAGGGAATTCAGCTCTCTTGAAATTGTAAAAGGTATGGATAGGTGTGATGCGCTGCGCTATTTTCTGCTTGGAGGCTACTCCTCCTCTGAAGAATCTGCAGAGATCAATCTTTTTTCAGAGTGTCCGGGGCTGGATGATGTGGCTGAAGTTCTGTCAGATATAAGGGGACGAAAGATTGTAATAAGAACGCCCGAAAGAGGTCGTAAACGGCGTATTGTGGAACTTGCAGAACTTAATCTGAAAATAAGAGTAAGGCAGGAGTTTTATGGTGAAGTGGCTAATGAGTTGAAGCAGGCTCTCTCTCTTGAAAAATTACCGGTTACAATTGAGGCTGTAGATATTTCCCACTTTGCAGAACATCACCGGGTAGGAGCTCTTGTTCATTTCTGTAAAGGCGATCCTGTGAAGAAACGCTACCGCAATTTCAAAATGAAAGGAAAGAGTGGTGGTGACCCTGCAGCTATAGCGGAGGTTCTGAACAGAAGAGGTAAAAGAGGCGGAAACTTACCGGACCTTATTATCGTAGACGGAGGGGCTCCTCAGCTTGGGGCAGCTCTTGATATTAAGAAAGAACTGGCACTTGATGTGGATATTGTAGCTCTGGCCAAAAAAGAGGAGGAGATTTATACTGAGAAAGGGGAAATTGTAAAATTACCCTCCGATTCTGCAGCTCTTTTTCTTTTTCAGAACATAAGGGATGAAGTTCACAGACGGGCTGTAACCTATCACAGAAAACTAAGAGAGAAACTATAAAGGGTTTAAATTCGTAGATTTGAATTATATTAACTGTTAAAATCTGTGTCTGGAGGAATGATGAAGCTTAAATTACACTGGCAGGTAGCAATCGCAATGGTTGTGGGTACGATAATTGGTCTTGTTTTCAGGGAAGTTGAGGGTGGTAACCCTGATAGTATGCTGTTTAAGGCTATCGTTTCTATGGGTACTATTTTTATGAGACTTCTCAGGATGATCATAGTTCCGCTTATTTTTACTTCTATTGTAAGCGGAGTCTCCGGGATTGGAAAAGGAAAGAGCCTTGGACGTCTTGGTTTTAAAACTCTTCTGTACTACCTTGTAACCTCTTTTGCTGCAATAATGACGGGCCTTATGCTCACAAATCTCCTCCAGCCGGGTGTAGGAGCTGAATTGCCGGTGAATTCAGGTTTTGATCCAAACTCTGTTGCAGCACCATCATCTACGGCAGATATATTGATAAGAATGATTCCCCTTAACCCTTTCAGTGCAGCTGTTAATGGTGATATGCTTGGTATTATCTTCTTCTCAGTGTTCCTTGGGATAGTTATTAATAATATCTCTTCAGATAGTTCCCTTAAAATAAAAGGCCTATTTGATGCCTCTTTTGAAGCAATGATGAAAATGACAGACTATGTTATTAAAATTGTTCCTTTAGGGGTTTTAGGCTTAATGGTTAGGAGTGTATCCAATACAGGTTTTGGAATGTTTGCTGCTGTTGGTAAATATGTCCTTACTATCTTTATTGCTCTTTCCATACACCTTCTTGTTCTTCTGCCTCTTATTTTCTATCTTACTACCCGCATGAATCCGATTAAACATTTCAAAGCTATGGCACCTGCTCTTCTGACGGCATTTTCAACAAGCTCCTCAAATGCAACTCTTCCTCTGACAATGAAAAATGTTGAGGAGAATGCTGGAGTTTCCGGTAAAGTTTCCGGTTTTGTTCTGCCTCTCGGGGCTACAATAAATATGGATGGAACAGCACTATATGAGTGTGCCGGAGTTATATTTATAAGTCAGGTTCTGGGACTGGAATTAACACTTGTACAGCAGTTTATTATTGTTATTACTGCTCTGCTGGCGTCAATAGGTTGTGCCGGAATACCGAGTGCAGGACTGGTGGTTATATTTATTGTTACCCAGGCTGTGGGCTTCAAGGATACTGATGTAGCAATGATTATTGGTACAATGCTCGCGGTGGACAGACCTCTTGATATGTATCGTACGATGATCAATGTCATGAGTGACAGTATAGGAACCGTGGTGGTTGCAAAATCTGAAGGAGAGGATAAACTCTACCAGAATCTCTAAAACTCAACACTCTCAATAAACTAACAGGCAGTTTCGCACCAAAAAACTGCTTGAAAATTATGTGTCTGGTTTTAAGAAATTAGCAATTGAATTTTAAGTTATAATTATCTATACTCTATAAAAAATTACACGTAGGATCAGTTTCTTGCCACCAACCTAGATTGCTGGATAGAGTGCCTAAGAGTTATTTGTCTCTTTTTATTTCTATAAAAAAGTATTTTCCTATAACTATTAAGAGAGCAATAAGGCTCTGAAGATGATTGTTTTTGTTCTACAATATATCTGCCTCCCCATGATTCCTTACCCGTGTTTTTGAGCCAAACGTTTTCTGAAATGACTATGTCTACCCAATCAATTGGAATAGCATCTTCTCTAGGATTATATATTGCGATTGCATTTTTGAAGTTATCCATATCTTTTTTATATTTTGGATCCTGAGTGACGAATATATTATTTCTTGTTGGTTCACCATTAAAAGGGGTTTTAAATGTCCAGCCATCGATAGGAACTGTCTCTCTGTCATCAGCATTGTTCAGGTCATTTTTATTATTATCTTCCTTTTTATCCTCTGATTCATTATGTTTACTATTTATTATTGATAGAATAAGTTTAGGATAGTCTTTTTTATTGTTAGGTAAAAATTTCAGAGCTGCAATTGTACTGTGTCCTGCAGAGTGTTTAAATTCTTTCTCAGTAAATCCATTAGCTCCTACCATTATGAAATCTATTGGGGGAAATGAACTGTTATTCGCTCGTGCAATTAATGAGCCAGCAGTAGCATCAGCTATCATATATATATATTCAAAATTTCTTTCTGCTAAAGAAATAGCATATCTAAAACCATCATGATATAAATACTTTCCTCCCCATGTTGTTTTGTTTTTGGGTTGACCTTCGCATATAAAAATTCTGAAATTATTATTTGCTTCATGTTCAAGGTTTAGTTTATGAGCTTTTATATTATCATTTAGTTTATCTTTAAGTTTTTTTTGTATAATTGCATCTCTAAAACCACATAGGGATTTAATTACTAATTCACTATAACCATAAAGTAATATGTTTACTTTGTTATTCTGTGCTAGCTTTTTGGGGTTCTTTTTTTGAAATATATCAAAAAACTCTCTTGCATTTTCACGTACACCATTTCTTTCATTGTTTAACTTTTTTTCATCTTTTGCTAACTTCTTGTCCAATCCCTCAACACCTTGCTTTTTTACATGTTCCTCTACACTTTTTACCAAATCACTTAAGCCAGTATGACATGTTCTTGTATCAAGTATTTTCTTTTTTATCTCGTTGAGGAAATCTGAAATTGTGGATATGGATTCCCTTATATTACCATTGTGTGCATCTCGTATTCCTCTAATTGATTCAATTACTAACCGGCATAATGCTGAGCTACTTGGATTATCAAATAAATAGTAATAATTTAAAACTGTTTTGATATCTCTTTTGAAGCTTTTGTCAAATCTCACTTTTACTATCTCTTTTCTGATAGATAAGATGTAAGACTGACCGCCCTTTATTAATATCTCTTTAACAGTAGCAAGTTCTTCTTCAAGATCCTGAACAATAGAATCGTATATACTATCAAGAGTTGAATTAAGGACTCTTTCGTCCTGATCCCATTCTTTTATGTCATTCGGATATTTTAATTGAACAACAATTTCTTTGTTTTTTAAATTTATTGATATTCCGAGCACAAACATACTTCTTAACCAGTGTAATTTAGAATTAATTGGAATGTTGTACGCAAGAACAATTGCATATTGTTGAAAGGGTGCTCTTGTTTGATCTATGTGTAAGGCATCGGCTAGTCTGAGGTATGCTGCTAATAACTGTATTCTTATGTTGCCATGATAAGGAAGTGTCATTGATTCTTCACATTGTGTAATCAACTCTCTACGTCTGTGGTATCTGGCTAACATTGCAAAAGCTTCTTTTTCGGTCTCTTCTATATCTAGGAATTCGTGATTTTTAACTATGTATTGTTCTGATCTGATGTGGTGCTTATCTCTTATTTCATAACTATCAAGTTGTTCATCTCCATCTAAAATCCCTTTTATCATTCCCAAATCGTGAATCCATGCCGAAGTTAATAGGAAAAATTTTTCATTTACTGATAAATCATTACATTCAGGTAATAGTTGCATTAATCTCATTTCTACATTCTTGTAATGTTCTTCACCATGTGGTGTAAACCATTTAAGTTCTGGTGCTTTTGATTTTTTATGTTCGTCAAGAACTCTTTTTTTTATGTCATGCAGTCTTACGTTAAACGTGTCATCTAGCCATGGGTTTCTGTCCATCTCATAACTCCTAATTGTTTTTGTTTAAATATAATTCTTATAAACCAATCTTATCCAAAAAAATGGATTTGCTCTGGATGAATTAAGAATAGATAAATGAGCTATAAATGTCAAATGTTGAGTTATGATTAAGTTGAGTTATGATTAAATTGTGTGAAGTATACCAAGTGCGAAATTCATTCTAACTTTTTTATATAATCAGGTTTTTTTTCAAAATTATATGATCTACAATGTATTTATTATATTAATATGAAAGGAAATAAAATGGCAAAATTGTATAAAAAATCGTTCTTAGATAAAGTGATTTTACGTGTTGACTTCACTGCTCCATATAAAGCGGCAGATAAAACCATGCCTAAAAATGCGGCAGATATTATTTTAAAATCTTTTCCAATACCTGAACCGAGAAATGTCATTTCTAATGAAATAATGATTTCAGATGTTGAGGCAAGCAAAACAGTAACTGAGAAGACAGAATGGCTATACCATGGCAAAGATAAAGAGAAGACTTTGACTATTTCCTCTAATTGTTTCTCGATTTCAGTAAATAAATATGAAAGATTGAGTAAGCTTAAAAATGATTTGTCGGAGATATCAAAGATATTGATGGAGGTCGAAGAGTTTTCAATTAATAGATTTGGATTGAGATATATAAATAAGATTGATCTTAATGAAGAGAGGCCATTTTATTGGGATGAATATATAAATCCCAACCTTTTAGGTATGTTAAAATTTAATGAAAATCAAGATGTGATTTCGAGAGCCTTCTCAAATATAGTAAATCGTTTTGATGATGGCATGACTCTTAATTTCCAATACGGTATGCATAACCCTGATTATCCATCAAATATTAGAAAAAAAACTTTTATTCTTGATTATGATGCTTCATGTCAAGGCGTATTGGAATATAGCGATATAAAAAAAACTTTTGAAAAAGCTCATAGACGTATTTTAGATCTATTTGAACTATCTATTACTGAATCTTTGAGAAACAAAATGCAGGTGACCAGGAGTGAATAATTATACTGATTCAGATTATTTTAACTCTGATGAGGTTACTAGAGTATCAAATGAAAATAATTTGGTGAAATTAAATATTTCAGAAACAGAGGCTCCTGAAAGTTTAAATGTAGAAGAGAAAAGATACGGCATAAATAAACCTAAAAGAATCATATTAAGAGCTAAAATATCTCATGATTAAAGTAAAGAAAAAACGTGAAAAATTTTTATCTCAAGGAGATATAATAAGAAATGTTGAGTGGATAGAAAGTGTTTATGAGAAATCAGGAAACATAGAAATCTCTAAAATCTTATTTCCTTTGGTTATAGTGCTTACTCAAGCTTGTGATTTAGCTCAAGATTACAATGCTCGTAATAAGGAAAACAGTAATCAGGATAAACATTTACTTTCTGTATTAGTCGCTCCTATTTATAACGTTGATCACGTTTTAGAAGGGTCTCAACTGTCGGAAATCGGTAGAAACATGAATTCATTTAAAAAGAACAAGACACCTCACAAGAATTTACTGAAAAACACCGATCCAAGATATCACTATTTAAAATTCCCTGATACTATTCCTGTAGTGCCTTCAGTAATTGATTTTAAGCATTACTTTGCAGTAAATGTTAACTATTTGAATAAAGTAAAGAAAAAGGAATTTATGTGTAAAGTCTCAGAAATATATAGAGAACAAATATCGTTAAGATTTGCAAATTTTTTGTCACGAATTGGTTTGCCTGATTAAAGTGCACATTTGATATTTTGTTAAGCTTTTGTGAGATGTGCTTTGTTATGATATTTATTGACATTGGAATTCATATATTCTAGCTTCAAAATGATGATAACATCTGATTCCTAAACAGTTCGAGGTTTTAAGGTTAATGTTTTTTTAGTGGGATTTGGGTATAATTATTTAATGTCCGGTGCTGCGTATCTGTTTCTGAATATCATGTTTTTTGTTATTCACAACTATACCACTGTACTGGGTATTAAATACGTCTGTTACCAGTTCCCCGGTGAAAACAGAAATCTTTCCCTGCATCACGATCTTATGAAAGTGGTTAAAACCGGCTTACTTGTTATTCCTTCAGCATATTTTGCTTCAATCTTTATAAATATGTTTGCAGGGGTTCTAGCTTATGCTCTGATTTTTATATTCTTTATAAAAAGGCGTTTTAATTTCCTGACTCTTATAGATATAGCCATTATTCTTCTGATAAATTCTGTGACCTGGATTGGATGGGTGAAGCTTGCAGGGTATACAATTCCTTTTACAATAGGTGTTTTCATTGCTACAATTGCGGGGTTCTATCATGCCAGTAAGATTATAAAAGGAGATAATAAAGAAGATGAAGAGAGGGCTTTTATTGAAAGCCAGAAGATAAAGTTTCTTAAAGAGGTTGAAAATGATCCAATGTTCAGAACCTGGTGCTACGAGTGTGTTAATTTCAATGGTAAGTACTGTGTTGAAGGGCATGATTGTGATAAAAAAGAGATCTCTATGAGAGTTAATGAGAGAGAACAGCAGTATTGTCTCTACTGGATAAAATGTGAGGAAAAAAAGGAGGAGAGTTGTGAAGAAGAGAGCAATAGTTAGTCTGGTTTTACTGGGATTTATAGTTTTACTGGGTACCCCGGTATACTGTAATAGTAAGGCCGCTATTTCAAAAGCAGATAAAGTAGTAAAAGAGTTCATGAAGAATAATAAAGTAAGTGGTCTTGCAATCGCTTACGGTGAGAAGGGAAAGATTGTCTGGTCAGCTGGTTATGGATATGCAGATCTGGAACAGAATGTGAAAGTGAATCCTGCAGTAACACTGTTCAGAATTGGTAGTGTATCAAAGCCTATTACTGCTTACGGACTGGGTGTGCTTGTTGAAAACAAAAAACTGGACCTGGATCGGGATGTAAGAGATTACGTACCTTATTTCCCAAAAAAGAGATATAAGATAACCACCAGACAGCTTGGAGGTCATCTGGCGGGTATAAGGCATTATAAGGGGAAAGAATTCCTCAGTAGCGGATATTATCCAACTGTAAAAGAGGGACTTGATATCTTTAAGGATGATCCTTTGATGTTTGAACCGGGAACACGTTATTCCTATACCAGTTACGGCTGGAATCTTATTAGTGCAGTAATGGAAAATGCCTCCGGCGAAGAATTCCTCTCTTTTATGAAAGAGAAGGTTTTTAAACCTCTTGGTATGAAATCCACCTTTGCAGATCATATAACACCGATTATTAAGAACAGAAGTCGTTATTATATGCTCAGAAACGGGGAAATTGTTAATGCTCCTTTTGTTGATAATAGCTATAAATGGGCTGGTGGAGGCTTCCTCTCAACAGCTGAAGATCTTATACGTTTTGGTTTCGGCCATATCTATCCAAAAACTGTCAGCAGAAAAACGGTTGTTTCCTTGTGGACTCCCCAGAAAACTTCAGATGGTAAATCCACCAATTATGGAATCGGCTGGAATGTAGGCAGAGATTCTAAAGGGAGAGTCTTTACCGGTCATGGCGGCGGCTCTGTAGGTGGAACAACATATTTCAGAGTCTACCCCAGAAAGGAAGCAGTTATTGTTGTAATTGCCAATATGGGCAGCCTTCGTTATAAGGGACTTGCGGGAAGAGTTGTAAATATTATGATGGAGAAGAAATAGCATAACTTTTAACAGTACTTCCAAGTATAACTAATTGTAGATAAAACAGGAGGTCCCGATGAGATTAAAGCTGATCTTTTCTATTATGGTTCTTTTTACAGAACTGATCTTTTCAGCAGGTATTACAGGTTCAGAGGCGGAGTTTTTCAAAAAAAGGCGCCAGCAGCTGATGGATAAAGCCGGAAAAGGAGTTATTGTACTTGCTGCTCCTTCGGTTAAAAACAGAAATTCAGATATCGACTACAAGTACAGACAGAGTAGTAATATATACTATCTGACAGGCCTTGAAATGTCTGGAGTAAAAATTGTTCTGATTCCCGGAGATAAGAAACCTTACAAGGTTTTTGTTCCTCACCGCAGCCCTTTTATGGATCATTGGGTCGGCCCGGTTCCAGGTAAGAAGGAGTTAATGGAAATTTACGGAGCAGATGAAGTCCTGCCATTTAAAAAGATGAAGCCTGTTATTATGAAAGCCATGAGAGGCGGAGGTAAGCTCTATGTGGATATGAGTAACAAAGAGTTTATGGAAAATCTTTCAGATGAAATACCTGGTATGAAAAGAGTGAAATCTGTAGAAAATATAGCATCTCTGCTGGGAGACCTGAGATTGATTAAAGACTCTATGGAGATAGAACTTCTTGATAAAGTTGTTGCTGTAACAGGGGAAGCTGTTATTGAATCCATGAAAAGAGCTGCACCGGGACTTTATGAGTATCAGGTTGGAGCTGTTGTTGATTATGTATATAAGAATCGAGGATGTATGAGAGTCGGATTCCCATCGATAATTGCTTCAGGTAAAAATGGCGAAATTCTTCACTATGAACACAATAATCGCAAAATGAGAGACGGGGAACTGCTTCTTATGGATATCGGTGCTGAGTATAAGTACTACTCCGGTGATATTTCAAGAACCTTTCCTGTTAACGGGAAATTTAATAAAAGACAGAAAGAGATCTACAATATAGTACTGAATTCACAAAAGAAAGGCCTTGCTGAGATTAAGCCGGGAAATGGGTTCAAAGATGTAATGCGTGCAACTCTGAGAGAATTATCAGCGGGTTTACTTAAAGCCGGGCTTATTACAGAAGAGGGAAAACTGTGGCAGGTAAGAGTCTGGGCCAAATTCTTCCAGTTCAGTCACTGGCTGGGACTTGATACTCACGATATTGGCGGTTATGAGCACGGAACTAAAAGGGGGATAATTTTCAAACCAGGTATGGTGCTTACTCTTGAACCGGGATTGTATATAGGAGACGGTGGTATTGATAAAGCCGTTGCTCTTTATAAAGGCAGGGTTCCTGATGCTGAACTCAAAGAGTTTGTGAAAAAAGTTAAACCTGTATATGAGAAATTCAGAAATATTTCCATAAGAATTGAAGATGATATTCTGGTTACTGAAAAAGGTAATAGGGTGTTGTCTGCTTCAGTTCCCAAAGAGGTTAAAGATATAGAGAAGCTGATGAGAAAGAGAAGTCGCTTCAATTAATAGTGCATACTGGCAGAGAACTTCTGCCAGTAAATATCATAGTAAACGGGGTGAAAGTTATTTCACCCTTCTTAATAGTCATTGTCTTCTACAGGAGTCAGAGATATTTTAATGTACTCCCCTTCAATTTTTATAGGATATCTACGTAGAGAAGGGGATTTATGTGAAATACATGCTCCTGTATAGATATTGTATTTCCATCCATGTCTGGGGCAGGTAAATACGTCCCCTTTCTTCATGCCTTTGGTAATATCTGCCCCCTGATGTTTACAGCCGGTTTCAATGGCGTATATCTCTTCATCTTTTTTGAAGATGCCTACTTTTTTCCCCAGAAGGGTAACGCTGATAAACTCTTTGTCTTTAAGTGCTTCAGTTTTTACTGCTTTTATATAATTCATTTTCTTTTCCCTTTTCTTACCAATAATGGTTTTTGTTACTGTTATAGAATAAAAACAGATTTTTCACAAGAAAAGATTGAAACAATTTTTTTAAGAGAAGTAAGGTTGTTGTTTCAGGAATAAAAAAACAGTCATAATTGTTGAGTGTGTAGATAGTATAGAAAAAAATATTTTGGCATGATAAACTTTAGTTTGCGTGAGTAATATGTTGGTGGAAACAATTGTGGATATAAAATAGCATTTTGTTTGAGAAGAATCCTAATATATGTTAATGTTTTTTTCAGGAGGACAAATGGACGTTAAACAACCAAAAAAACAGGTAGGTTTTCCAATGGGCCTGAGAGTGGGAGCAATGTTTACTGAGTTAGGACGTGTCTGGAGTAAAACCAATGAAGAGGTTCTGCATCATGTTATCACGTTGATAGATGGTTCAGAAGATCTTCAGAAGAAGTTTGCTGAATTTCTCATCTCTCACCCGGACAAAGAGCGGAATACCACAACCAAAACATTTAATATTGTAGTTTCCCATGAAGATACTGAAGTTATTAACAGTATGCTTAGAGATCTTAAATACCGTAATATTGTACGAAAGAGTGATCTGGTAAGAAAGCTTGTAGAGTTTTTTCATATAAGTGTGATTGATACAGAATAGAGTATGAGAGTTGTTCTGATTCTTCTGTTGTATTCGTCCACCTGTCTGTGGGGTGGGAAGATTTACGGTAAAAGAGGTAATTTCTTTATTGTAACAGGAAGTGTTCCACTGGAAGGGGTCGTATTTAAGAAGGGTATTAAGAGAGGGCGATACAGGGTTGTGGGGCGTACAGTATCAGAATCATTATGCAGATTAACTGAAGGGCAAATGGATTTTGATGCTGTTTCTGAACCTGCTGTAAAAACTGTGATCTCTTCAAAGTCACCAGTCAGATCTTTTGCAGGTGGTATAAAGTGCAGGGAGTCAGGTAAGAATAGCTGGATATCTGAAGAGCCTGTCTATCTTAAAGAGATGGGGTTTGACTCTTTCAGTACTCTCAGAATATTTCTGCGTAATAGAGAAGGGTATGGTTTTGATATCCTCTCAGTAGACAGGCTGAAGAGATTAAAAGATACTGGTGTTAACAGAATGCTTCTCAGTAAGAGCCATGGAGAGCTATGTCTGGCTTATAAAGAGGGAGGAGGATGGAGTAGTACTCCGGTATCGGAAGAGACTCTTGTTAAGTTTAAAGATAAACTTGGATTTTATCTTATTGTTAATAAATTATAGGGGGGATTGTGAGATTTTTGTTGTTTCTTATTCCGGGATTATGCTGCTATGGAAGTAGTGTTGATAGCTGGAAAGATGCTGCGGGGGATTATCTGGGTAAAGTTAAAGATTATTCAGGTTATATAAAATTCATAGAAAGTGGTGAATATCGCGAAAGAGATTATAAAAGCAGGATACTTCTCCTTGCATGGTTATACTGCAGGGTTGAGGATAAGGTAAATGAAAAAAGGTGTATAACCAGATATTTTCAGGATACCAAAGGTCAGGTGGAACTGGGTTTTCTGGATAGTATCAGCAGAATAAGAGTTCATGAATTTATGGTTTCATGGAAGAAAAATTATCCTTCTGAAGTATCTGTGAAACTTAACCGTAACAGATATCCATATAATGAAGGAAAAGTAGTTCTCAGGTTCAGGGTAAAAACAACTGCATCTGCAGAGCTTCAGGTTTTTGTTGATGGAAGATCTGCGGGAAAGGTCTTTTTTCTGCAGAAAGGAGACAACTCTGTTAATGTTGAGATGCCTCATTTCAAGGTGCCTGAGAAGAATATCAATTTCCGGTTCAAAACTGACAGAATCGAATTTAACAGAGATGTTCCGGTAAGACGAAGAGTAGTTATGCCGGATAATATTCTGGTTAACTGGAAAACTTCAGAGATAAGTCTGGCTGGCAGGAGTTACAGAAAAGAGTTCAGGTATGAAACAGAGATAGTACAGGAAAAGTATTTTGATAAAAGGAGATTCTTTCGTAAGGCTCTGCCACATTTTATTGTGGGGGCCGGTCTTATTGGAGTCAATAGATTTGTAATAGACAGAAGACTTGATAATAGGAATATCAGTGGAGGAAACAGAGCTTTTATGGAGGGTGCTGGTGGTACAACAATGGTTCTTGGAGCCGGTTTATCAGTAAAAGGAGTTGTAGAATTTATTAAATCCTTCAGAAAAAAGGTCAGGAAGGTGAGTAGAAGAGTTGTAATAGATGATGCGGTGGAGCATAATCGATTACTTAAGGGGTTGATTACAGATGCTTCTTCAAAAATATTTCTGGAATATAGTTCAGAGGCAGTTCAATGAGATTGATGATTCTACTGCTGCTTTTGCCTGCTATCGGGTTGCCGGATGTCTTTACTTCTATAACTACTTCAGTGAAAAGCAGTTGCTCTTTGAGGGATTATAGCTCTTCGGGTAGTAGTTCCGTTGCAGATAAGTTCAGCGGTTTCAGACTCAAAGGTGGAATCTTCACAGAAAACGGATATGAAATCTCTATCATCTATAACAGAATAAAAGGTCAGAGTTCAGCTGTTAATTCAGAAGAAGCAGATTTACAGCTTGATGGTGTAGGGCTGGAATTTGGAAAAGTTGTATCTGTTGGTGCAGGAAGAGTGAGGTTTGAGTGTTCTGCTGGTATGAGCGGTATAATTTATCCATTTAAAAAAAGTAGTACTGAAGAGTATTTTAAAGACAATCTGATATACCAGCTGGCACTTTATGGGGATCTGAGAGTAAGGGTTCCGGTAAGCAGGAGGCTGTATGTTCAACTGGGATATAAATATGAGTGGCCTTTTCGCGGTTATAAGTTTCAATCAGAAAGCAATCGCCTGTTAAGGCAGAGGTTTTTATATCTGGGGGTATCTTTCTGATGAAATATTGCAGAAGTTGCAGAACAATCGAAGCGAACATAAACGACTGCCAGTCTTCAGATTCTTTTGAGATAGAACAAAAGAGGGATTTCCCGGATGGTTATGAGGTTAGCTGCACCAGTATAAAGCTGGAAGGCAGGCTTTTCAGAATAACAGGGTTTCTGGGGAAAGGTGGGCTTGGTACAGTGTTCGAAGTAACCTGTTCTGAAGGTAACAGATTCGCTCTTAAGGTACCTTTTAGTTTTGAGCAGTACTTTACTACCTGTAGCGGTAAGATAGAAGAGGAGATGGATGCTTCAGCAACATATCTTAATAAAGAGATATCTATTATAAATTCCCTCACTGAAAAAGGTCTTGATGATGATATGGTTCTTAAGGTCTTCTATGCAGGAAAGATTATCTGCACTTCTGATAATAATGAACACGAGTGTGGCGGTATTCTTATGGAAATTGCTGAAGGAACTCTTAAGGACCTTATAGGTCTTGAGGCAAACGGAACCAGCAGCATAGAGTTCAGCAGGAAATCTGAAATAATCTCAGAACTGTTGTTTAAACTTGAGAAGATCCACAATAAAGATACAGTGCACAGAGATATTTCTCCCGCCAATATTTTTATTGTAGAGCGGGGTAGGAAATTATCTTTTGTATTTGGTGATTTTGGGAATGCCAAAGAGAAGCTTGCCTGTCTGACTCATACCAGAAGTAGTGTTGCAGGCACTCCTATGTACAGCGATCCTGCAAGATATCTGTTTGAAGATTACAGAAAAGAGTTTTCTATAGATATATATGCTATGGCAGTTATTGCTGTTGAATTTATACTTGGGGAAACTGCTGCTGAGGAGTATCTTCTTGAACCTTCAGAGCCGGGGAGTTATTTTTCTGACTACTTCACAAAAATTGCTTCGGGGTTATTACCAGATTATATATATTCAGTATTAAAGAGAGCTCTGGTTATAAATCCCGAACTAAGAGAGTACCGGACAGTCTCTGGCTTCGGGAAATCTTTAATAGAAGGGTTTGAAAGAAGGGTAGAAGAACTGAATAAGAAAAGGTATCTGAAGTTACCTCTTATGGTGGATGTAAATTATCCATTACCCTCCTGGTATAATGCCAGCCCGGGAACAGTATTTACAGATAGCTGTCTGAAATTAAGGTATGACAGTGCAAAGTTCAATGTCGGGGTAAGGTGTATAAAGATTAAAGTTGAAGGACCGGATTTTATAGATGCAGAAATAGTTGGCGAAGAAGATATAGAGTTAAAGATAAACAGAGACAGGTTTTCTGAGCTCTGTAAAGGTTTAGGAGATGATATTACCGGACGCCTTGTTTTCGGTGGTCTGGTTCAGCTTAAAAGAGCTAAGGCAGGGTAAGCATATGATTGAGAGTAAGAGCTTTATTGGTAGCAGATCTGAGAATCAGGATCTTTGTCGTGTTCTGGAGAGAGATGGGAGACATCTCTATATATTAGCCGATGGAGTTGGGGGAGCCAGATACGGGCGGTTGGCAGTAGATGTAGTGGTTCAGAGTTTTGAAAGGAATTTTGACCGGAACATCTCTCCACAACGTCTTATATCAGATAGCCTTGGAGAAGCAAAAGAGATTCTTGTCAGCGAAGGTAAAAAATACTGGTGCAGCTCTGGTAGTTGCCTGTGTAGAGCCATATAAGAATAAATTCCGAATGACTTATACCTGGATTGGGGATTCCCGTTTATATCTGGTAACTGACTGGAACTGGAAATTGAAAAAATTCAGAGTCGCAAGAGACAGAAGCAGGCATCTTAGTTTGATAACTGAAGATGATTCTGTGGTTTTTGAGTATTACAGAGGTGGTGATGTAACTCTGGATTCTCTGGCGTCCCATCCTTATAAAAACCTGCTCAGTTATGCTTTTAATGAAGATGAAGCCGGGAAAGATCTTACTCTTCTTAAAAACAGGATTACAACTATTCCCCTTTCTGAAAAAGATGCGATTTTTATCTGTACCGATGGCGTCTGGGAACAGATGAGTAGTCAGAAAGAGCTCCTGGGAATCCTGGTGGATAAAGATGTTAGTAAAGCTGTAGAAGAGAAAGTAGTTGCTTCTGAAGAAGCAGATAATGCTTCTTATATTATGGGGGTACTGGAGGATTGGGGGGAGTGAGTTTACAAAAAGGGCTCAGGAAGCTTGAGAAGAGTGGTTTAATATATTACGAGCTTGAAGATCACTGTAATAACAGGAGGCTGACAAGTTGCAGAACTGTAAAAGAAACAGAAACCGGTGTGATCTGGAAGAGAGGTCTGGTAATGCTTGCTATTATTCTTCTGGTTACTCCTCTCTTTTTTAATGATAGTCAGGATGCTCAGCCTTGTAGTGAAGATATTAAATCCGGTTATAGTGGATTTATATCAAGAGGGGAATTTTTCAGAGCTCTTGATTTACAGAGAGAGTATCCGGCGTTGATAAATACTCAGGATGAGTATGGCTGGTCAGCTCTTCACTGGGCGGTTTTTTATGGTAGAAAAGATATAGTTGAGCTGCTTAAAAACAGAGGTATAGATACAGAACTTAGAACAGTGAAAAAGTGGTACATATACAAAAAGGGAGCAAAGGCTCTTGAAATTAAAGGGTTCAGGAAACTCTTCTGATACAAATCATTGTCATATCATCATACTGTTCGCTTGAACTGTTGAATTTATCTACTTCATCGCAGATTCTGTTGACAATATCACTGGAGGTCATATCTCCTCTTCGTGCAATACATTTTTCCAGTCCTTTTTCTCCAAATTCGATATTGTTATCATCGTTCATTACTTCTATGAAACCATCTGTATACATTACAAAAAGATCGTTAATATCAAATTTAAAGCTGTACTCTTCAAGAGGTGTATCAAAACTCTTCTTGCCTGCTAAACCAAGGGCTATTCCACCAGGTTTTATATGTTCTGTTCTTCCGGTAGCTGAATGAAAGATGCCCGGGTTATGCCCAGCTCTGGCACATACTGCTGTGCCTGCTTTCCAGTCCAGAATAGTTATGAACATAGTTACAAATGAGCGTTTACTAATTGTATTGAGCATAAGACTGTTTACTCTTTTAAGAATCTCTCCGGGAGAGATGTTTTCCTCCATGAGAGTAGACTGAATGAATCCTTTGGTAAGAGTCATGTAGAATGAAGCAGATGTGCCTTTCCCTGATACATCTCCTATTATAAAAGCGGTTCTGTTATTTCCCAGAGGAATGAAATCGTAATAATCTCCTCCTACCTCTTTTGCTGGTTTACAGATCCCTCTGATATCGTAACCCGGAATTGACGGAGGTGCTCCGGGAAGAAGTGATTTCTGTACTTCCCATGCGATTTCAAGTTCCCGGGACATGTTCTCCATATCAATCTGATCTTTAATGTTCTGTATTGAAACCAGGGTATAAAAACCACTTTTCAGTTTAAACTGAGTGGCATTAATTGATAAGTACATCTCTCCTTCAGGACTGTCTATCTTCAGAGCAGCAGTTTCTCCTGCTTTAATAGTCAGCAGTTTTTCCACCAGCTCCCTGCTTATATTTTCAAGGGACCTGATGTTTTTAAGGTGGGAGATCTGAAAAAGCTTTCGTGCAGAAACGTTTATAAGTTCAACTTTCCCGTCTCCTCTGTATGCAATCATTCCGGCGCCAATATGTTTTATGACTGTCTGCAGATATCTTGAGTGTTCTTCTTTCTCTGATCTGAGGCTAAGGAACTGCTCTTTTAACTTTGTAAAGGCGTTTTTAAGCTCTTCAAATGAGGTGCCAAGATTGTTGTCAGAGAAACTCTGGGTAAAATCGTCATTTCGGACAGCTTCAAGAAATCTGGCAAGATCTCTGTTTGTTTTTTCTACAAAAACCATCAGTCTGTAGCACTGATAGCCAGCAAGAAAAGTGAGGACTGCGCTTCCAGCCAGAGTAAGGTAGTCATCTGTTTTGAAGAATACAATTACCGCGGCTGTAATGAAGAGAAAGATAAGTGATATTCTTAAAACAATTGTCAGTCTGAATCTGTTAATCATAAAACTCCACCAGGGTATCTCTGTTTAGTACAAAATTATTATATCAGAAGAGAACAATAATATTAACGTAAAATCCCGGCCTCTGGTTGCAGTATCTTCTTTTTGAGAAGTTATTTTTCTAAGTGGAAATATTAAGATAGGTGAGGTTAAACCCGGCTCTGACAAAGAGGCCGGGCTTTTTTTAATGAAGACTTATTATATGGCGCTCTATATTTTATTAACTACAAGTTTGCACTCTTCCTCATCGTCGTCAGTAACAACCTGAAAAAGTTTTCCGTCCCTTATATCAAAAGGAAAAACATTTAAAAGATCTTTTTCAGCAAGAGGAATAAAGGTTTTTTTCAACATTTTTCCATTAAGAGAGTAAACCAGCATTTCATACTTACCATCTTTTCTGAAGTTTGAGATAACATATACATTGTTTTCGTCAATTCGGTAGTCCCGGTATTCGGGTAGCCTGGAGGGGAGTTCTATAAGGCCCCGGTTTTTATCCTGAGTATAAGGGCGTTTGTATCTGGGATCTTCAGAAAAGAACTTGTCCAGAGAGTTCTGAAATGCTTTATCAGGTTTGATTCTTGTATAAGGTGGAGTGAAATTCAGAATTTTTTTACCTTCTGTATTAAATATGTGAAAATTACCTTTCTCATCAGGTAGAGCAACTCCTTTTCCGCAGGTATATTTATCGAAAAGAGTTGTCATCTGTGACATGATGACTGGGTTTCTTTTTTTTCCTGACTGAGCAGGCCAGAGTGTGCTGAACAGCCGGGAAGTCTTTTTAAAGTCTGCATCAATAAGATTGGCTGCAATAACTCTGGTATCTCCATCTCTCTCTATAGTCATTTTTATATAACCTTTACCAAGAGGCATAAATCTGCCCAGTCGCCCACCAACTTTATGTTCACTTATAAATTCACCGCTTGCTGTGAAAAAGGAGACCTTGCCCATACTGTTGATTAGTAGTCTGTTATCCGGCGTTAAATAGATAGTTAAGCTTGGTATCCAGGGAGCAGGGCTCTTTCTGAATTCTCCGGGACCTTCTCCCTGTTTGCCGAACTTTTTAATAAGCTCTCCGGTGTTTTTTTTAAAGATAAATACATCTGTGTCCTGAGTTATATAAATATTTGAGTTTCCCACTACAATATTTCCGGGATTAACAATGTCCTGAAGCAGTATCCCGCTGGCTGAGATAAGAAGTGGCGCCAGTAGAGTTAATGATACGATTAATAGTTTCCTTAACATTAGAACCTCCTTTATGGCTAATTAAACAGAAGGGAAAGGGGAAAGGTTCCAACTTTTTTTTATCCATTTTCATGAATAAAACAAGTTATGTTCAAAAACTGAACTCTGAACGGATATGGTTTGTACTGCATGACTTTAAAATGTGACACAGTGTCCTTTTTTTGTAAATAAAATATACTTATTGCCACATTTTAACTGGCATAGGATTTGTATAAGTTCAATGTAAATAGAAAGTACATGTTCAGTTTACTGTTCCACAAGGGGATAAGTGAATGTGTATTTAATAAATTAATTGACAGGAGGGAAAGTTGAAAAAACTATTGGTACTATTCGTTTTTATCGGATTTTTTGCAGGGGGAAGCTTAAAGGCGGACAATATGGTTGTTAAGGTCTTTGGTGGTATAGGACTGGGGGCCTCGGATTTTAGAAATTTCAATGTAACAGTTGGGGGGGAACTCAATGTAACGAAGAGGTTTTCAGTTATTGGCAGCTTCGATTATTTTTTTAGTCCCGATAATGAAAAGAAGGTACAGGGGAGAGATGTAGATTCTTATGCCTATTATCTGGGGCTCTACCTGAAGTATAAATTAGCAGGGCCTTTTTTTGTTAAAGCAGGGGTGAATTATTCCAGATATAAACTGGAGTATCTATTTGATACAGGAACTAAATCCTGGAGTATTCCGGCTACCTATAAGGATACTGGAATAAGTGGAGGAGTAGGGCTTGATTTTCCTTTGGGTAAAAAAACAAATTTACAGTTTGGAGTTGATACCTGCAAAACAGATATGTTTTCATGGCTTAAATTCTATGGGACTATAGGGTTTCGTATAATATGATGTGATCTGAGAATATGATGGTTAAGGGGCAGGATTATCTCCTGCCCTTTATTAAAAGGTTTCAGTGTTTTTATCCATTTTCATGAATAAAGCAAGTTATACTCAGAAACTGAACTCTGAGGGGATATGGTCTGTACTGTATGACTTTAAAATGTGACACAGTGTCCTTTTTTTGTAAATAAAATATACTTATTGCCGCATTTTAACTGGCATGCTGCGTGCATAAACCATTTTTCATCTTTACCTGTCTGCTAAAAGGATGCAGGGGATTTTCAATATTCAGATAGGTTAGTAATAGCTGATTTAAGCAGCTTTTTATAGACCTTTCTGCAGCAGCCAGAGATGAGATATTGATTTGTTGAAAATTAATTTAAAGGAGGAAATATTGAGAAAATTAATTGTTTTTCTGTTTCTTCTGACTGCCAGTATGGTGCTCTGTTCAGAAGAAACTCAGTTGAAACTTTATGGAGGTGCGGGTTTTGGCGCAGGAGATTGTAAAAACCTTAATGTAACAGGAGGGGTAGAGCTTGTTTTAACAGGGAAAATCTCTCTAATGATGGAAATGGACTACTTTAAAGATCCTGATAACAGTGTACGTAAGGAGATACACCAGTCAGGAAATATAGTGGTTTTGAAAGATGATACTGAAGCTATATCTCTGGGAGGATTTTGTAAATACAGGATTAGCCGGCTGTTTTTTGCAAAAGCCGGGTTTATTTACAGATATCATAGAAAAGAGTATCAGGAACCGGAAAGGGAGTATCGTGAGATTGTAAAAACGAGAAAAGCTGGAGTAAGTGCCGGAATAGGTCTGGATCTGCCTTTGAGCAAAAGGTTGAGCTCAAGGTTTGGCGTAGATGTTTATGATGCAGGACAATCTACCTGGTGGAAATTCTATACAAATTTCTGTGTCAGGATCATCTGAAATTAGTCATAAAATGAGGAACAGGAGGGAAAGTTGAAAAAGTTAATCGTTTTATTTATTGCTATCTGGCTTGTTGGAGCTTTTGGGTTAAAAGCTGAGGAAAACTCTGTCAGCATTCTGGGAGGAATAGGCTGGGGGGCTTCGAAATTTAAAAATATCAATGTAACTTTGGGTAGCGAAGTTAAACTAACAAAGAAAATATCCGTGGTTGGTAGTTTTGACTATTTTTTTGCCCCCGAAGATGAACAATCGGTTACAGAAAAAAATGCTGAACAGATAAGCAAAATAGAAGATAAATCTGAGGCATGGGTGATCGGAACATCTCTGAAATATAAGATGGGGGGTAGTTTTTTCATGAAGGCGGGCCTGGCATATTCTAAATTTAAGTCAGAGCGTATATCTCATATAAATGAAAATTCCTGGAGTACAAAAATTGATAGTAGAAAAGGATTCGGACTGTGTGGAGGAGTAGGCTTTGATTTTTATGTGAGTAGAAAAACCGGCCTGCAGATAGGAATGGATGTGAATGTCGGGAATGGTTATTCCTGGCTGAAAACCTATGCTCTGTTTAGTTGTAATCTATGAATTAAACAGGTAGTAACGGTGCAATCGGGCTTGAGAGTTTTTAAAAATTGATCATAGAAACAAGGAGAGTATTTTGAAAAAATTATTTTTAATATCAGTTTTTGCTGTTTTATTTTTTAGTAGTACTGCAGTTAAAGCAGATGAAATTCCTGTAAAACTATTTAGTGGAATTGGGTGGGGGACTTCTGAGGTCGAAAAATTAAATGTAACTCTGGGATGTGAACTGATTCTGTCAGATAAAATTTCAGTCATTGGAGCTTATGAGCACTATTTTTCTGCAATGGAAAAGGAACTGCAGACCTTTGATACATTATATGAATACAGAACTAAAGCTCATGTTGCGGGGTTATATCTGAAATATAAAATTATTGGATCATTTTTTGTCAGATCCGGCCTTATTCATTCCTGGTTAAGACAGAAGAAAAGATACACTGTAAATAGTGTTACTGTGCCATGGCAGAAATCAACAGAGAAAGGAGTTGGTATTAGTGGTGGTTTTGGAATGGATATTCCCATTGGAAATAAGATCAGTTCACAGCTGGGACTTGATGTGTATGTTGCAAATGGCTATTCCTGGATGAGAGCTTATGGGACTATAGGGTTTCGTATAATATGATGTGACCTGAGAATATGATAGTTAAGGGGCAGGATTATCTCCTGCCCTTTATTAAAAGGTTTCTATTTTTTTAGTAGTGAATCAAGCATGGATTCGTCAGCAAGGTAAGGAAGAGTGATATGACCACGATTACTGTGTTTTTCGTTCCACTCTTTAATTACTTCAACGGCATTAGGGTTTCTTGCCCATGAACGCCTGGAAATACCATTCATAACATCCCACTCCATAGCGCACTTAATAATTTCGTCTTTAAGATCTGTACCATCAAGCACAAGACCAAAGCCACCATTAAATGATTTGCCGATGCCTACTCCGCCACCATTGGAGAGTACAACCATGGACATGCCTCTTACAGCGTCTCCTGCAAAATTGTGAACAGCCATATCTGTTGTAACATTACTGCCATCTTTAATATTTGAGGTTTCTCTGAATGGTGAATCTGTGCCGGAGACATCGTGATGGTCACGACCGATCATTACCGGACCAATCTCTCCGTTTTTTATCATCTCATTGAATTTAAGAGCAATATTTACACGGCCTTCAGTATCTGCATATAGAATTCTTGCCTGAGTACCAACTACAAGTTTATTCTTCTCAGCATCTTTAATCCACTGATAGTTATCTCTGTCCATACCGCGACGTTCAGGATCAATGCAGCTCATTGCAGCAGCATCAGTTTTCTTAAGATCTTCAGGATCGCCGGATAGGCATACCCATCTGAATGGACCGTAACCGTAATCGAAGCACATTGGTCCCATTATATGTTCTACATAACTTGGATATACGAAACCTGCTGCAGGATCTTCGGGATCAATAGCTACATCTTTAATTCCTGCATCATATACTGCTTTGAGGAATGAGTTACCGTAATCCCAGAAGTATGTACCCTGCTCTTTCAGTTTTTCAATAACTTCGTAATGTCTGATCAGTGATTTATCTACTTCAGCCTGGAACTTCTCAGGATCTTTTTCCAGCATTTCCCTTGCTTCTTCATATGTGTAGCCAGCAGGAGTGTAACCACCGGTATATGGCTCATGGCAGGAAGTCTGGTCTGAAGCAAGTTCAACTTTAAGGTTTCTGCTTTCAAAATATTCCAGCAGATCAACAACGTTGCCATGATAAGCTATAGATACTGCCTCTCCTGAAGCTCTGTACTCTTCAACCCATTTAGCTATCTCATCAAGATCAGCAGAAACTTTTGAAACCCATCCCTGAGAATGTCTTGTTTCAATTCTTGAATACTCAACTTCAGCAATAATACCGATACCTCCGGCAATTTCCACAGCTTTTGGCTGAGCACCACTCATGCCGCCCATTCCTGAACTGATGAAAAGTGTACCCGAGAGATCCTCGCTGTCCTGTTTGCCAAGGTAGAGACGGCCTGCATTAAGAAGTGTAATGTATGTACCGTGAACAATGCCCTGGGGACCTATATACATCCAGCCCCCAGCTGTCATCTGACCATAACTGGTAACTCCCATTGCTGCAGCAGTATTGAAGTCTTTAAGTGTATCGTAAAGACCAACAAGCATGCCGTTTGTAGAGATAACACGGGGAGCGTCCTTTTTAGTTGGGAAAAGTCCAAGAGGGTGGCCTGAATAGATAACCAGAGTCTGCTCATCTGTCATCTCTTCAAGATATTTAATAATAAGCTGATACTGCATCCAGTTCTGCATAACCTGACCGGTTTCGCCATAAGTTACCAGTTCGTAAGGATAGAGGGCAATATCAAAATCAAGATTATTGTCTATCATTACCTGAAATGCTTTTGCTTCCAGTATTTTGCCTTTATATTCATGAACAGATTTACCCTTCAGGTTTCCGTCGGGGCGATATCTGTATCCATATATTCTGCCTGTTGTTCTAAGTTCTTCAAGAAATTCCGGTGCAATCTCTTCGTGGAGATGCTCCGGGATATAACGTAATGCGTTCTGCAGAGCAATTTTTATCTGTTTATCAGACAGAGTGAGTTTTCTGTCCGGTGCTCTTCTGATACCTTCTTTAAAATTCTTCACAGGAGGAAGAGTATCAGGAAGAGAAAATCTGACTGTTGTGTTATTCATTGAAAACCTCCAGGGTCAATATATTCAATGCCTACGACTCTGTCAAGCTGAAATTTAGATATAATGGGTGTTTTGTTATAAAAACCATCAGAAAAGAGGTGAGCCCTCCGGTTTACCTGATAATTCCCGGTTGTTTCCGGGATTTTATAAGTCCAGCCGGAACAAGGGGATAGCTTTTTTCATCAAATAATCGGGTTGCAGGTTTTTTTTTGAATTATCTGTTTTTAAGTGAAGATTGAGGTTTCCTGATATGTTTTTTATGAATTCTCCGACAATCTGCACTGATTTAGTGATTAAAACCGGGAGTCTGTGGAGTGAAAACTGTGATAGAGCCGGGGGAAAGAGGGGGGACAGGCGTTTACTAAAAATGAGTCATATCGTATAATTGAGGAGAATTCAGCCCTGTTTTGTACTAAATAGAACAGGAGGCAAATAGGAGACAAAAATGAAAGTTATGGTTATTGGTTCCGGTGGCCGTGAGCATGCTCTGGTATGGAAGATTGCACAATCCAGAAGAGTTGAGAAAATCTATGCTGTCCCTGGCAATACCGGTATGGAGTCTCTGGCGGAAGCTGTGGATATTGAAACAACAAATATTGTGGAACTGGCGGATTTTGCCAAAGAAGAAGGAATTGATCTTACAGTAGTTGGCCCTGAACTTCCACTATCACTGGGTATTGTTGATGAATTCAATAAAAGGAATCTGAAAGTTTTCGGTCCTACTCTTAAAGCTGCGATGCTTGAGTGCTCAAAAGCTTTTTCAAAAGAGTTTATGAAAAACAATAGTATTCCTACTGCAGATTTCAGAATGTTTACCCTTTTTGAAGAGGCAGAAACTTACATTAAGAGTGCAAAATATCCCCTGGTTATAAAAGCTGATGGGCTTGCTGCAGGTAAAGGTGTCTTTATCTGTAAAAATTATAAAGAAGCACACGATAGTATTGTAACTGTTATGAAAGACAACCGTTTTGGTAAAGCCGGAGAGAGTGTTGTAGTTGAAGAATTTCTTGATGGTCAGGAGATGTCTTTTATGGTTATCTCAGATGGCAAGCGTGTTGTGCCCCTTGTTACAGCAATGGATTATAAAAAAGCCTTTGAAGGGGATGAAGGCCCCAACACTGGTGGTATGGGTGCAATTTCACCGGCTCCTCTTGCAGGTAAAGAGTTGAGTGATGAGGTGATGAGTACTATTATCTATCCGGTTATTGAGGGTATGAAAAGAGATGGACGGGAATTCCGTGGCCTATTATATGCAGGTCTGATGATTTCAGATGGGAAACCTTATGTTCTTGAGTTCAATGTAAGGTTCGGAGATCCTGAAACACAGCCTATACTAATGCGCCTGAAAAGTGATATTGTCGATTTACTGGAAGCTTCAGCTGATGGTAATCTCTACGATATTCCTGTTGAGTGGGATCATAAAGTTTCAGCCGGAGTAGTTCTGGTATCAAAAGGATATCCAGGTAAATATGAAAAAGGTTTTGAAATAAAAGGTGTACAGAGAGCAAAATCTGTAGGTACAGAAATTTTCCATGCAGGAACAAAATCGGAAGATGGTGTTCTTAAAACGAATGGTGGAAGAGTTCTTAATGTCTGTGCTACAGGTGATACGCTTAAAGATACAATGAAGAATATCTATGATGCGATATCCTTCGTAAGTTTTGATAACTTAAGTTTTAGAAAAGATATTGGGAGGCAAAAGCATGGCAGCTAAAATTGGAATGGTTTTGGGTAGTGATTCTGACTATCCTTATGTTGAAAAGGGTGTTGAAACTCTGAAGAAGTTCAATATTCCTTTTGAAATTGAAGTGAGTTCAGCTCACAGAACTCCTCAGAGAACAGTAGATCTTATCCGTAAATGGGAAGATGAAGGAGTTAAGGTTATTATTGCAGCAGCCGGTGGCGCAGCTCATCTGCCTGGAGTAGTTGCAGCTCACACCCTTCTACCTGTTCTGGGTGTACCAATAGATTCACACCTTTCTGGTGTTGACTCTCTATATTCAATTGTTCAGATGCCTGGTGGTATTCCTGTAGGAACTTTTGGTATTGGTAAATCAGGAGCTTATAATGCGGTTCTTTTTGCTATGGAAATTCTGGCAGTAAGTGATGATGCTGTTAAGGCAGCTCTTGCAGAATTCAGAAAAGACCAGGAAGCAACTGTTCTGGAAAAAAGCAGAAAGCTTAAGGAAAGAGCTGAAAAGTAAGAGTATTGAATGAGATTTTTTGTAAACTATTTTGGTTGTAGAGCCAATCAGGCAGAGATACAGGACTGGATAATTGATCTTGAAAATGCCGGATATGAATTGACTTCCAGCCTTGAAGAGGCGGATTTTGGTATATTGAATACATGTAGTGTGACAGAAAAAGCCGATCGTGATGTGGTTCGCTATCTGAATCGTGTTTATAAAAAGTCAAACATAAGATGGATTGTTGCAGGCTGCTCTGTTTCAAAAGAGACCGGCAGCCTTAAAGACAAGTACCATGATTATATTTTTCTGGATAACAGAGAGAAAGCTGATATGGTGGATAAGGTAAGGGAAATATTTCCTGTTGATTCAAATATCATCTATCATTCAGCTTTCAGATCCAGAGCTTTTTTAAAAATACAGGATGGTTGTAACTTCAGATGTTCTTACTGTATAGTTCCGCTTTTAAGAGGGAAATCTGTAAGTTATTCTCTTGAAGATATCTATAAGAAGGCAGAATATTACGCTTCTCTTGGTTACAGAGAGATAGTACTTACCGGTATCAATCTCTCTTCTTATGGATTTGATCTTTTTCCCCGGGAAAGCCTTCTTGATGTGGTAAAAATGCTTGATGGAATAGAGGGAATAGACCTGATTCGTCTCAGTTCTCTTGACCCCAGATATCTCTCCTACGATTTTGTGAAGGAGTTGAGCAACATTGAAAAAGTTGCTCCCAGTTTCCACTTTTCTTTCCAGAGTGGCAGTAATTCAGTATTAAAGAGAATGAAAAGAGGCTCAAAAGTAGAAGAGTACAGTAAAATTCTCAATGAGTTTAAGAGCTTTTTTCCTGATGCTAATTATGGTGCGGATTTCATATTTGGTTTCCCGGAAGAGTGTGACAGGGAATTTCAGGAAACAGTTGAGTTTATTAATGGAAGTGGATTAACTTATATGCACCTTTTTCCCTACTCTCCGAGAGAAGGGACCAAAGCAGCAGTTATGCCTCTGGTAGCCGATAATATTGTGCAGCGCAGGATGAAAGAGGTGCAGGATATAAACAGGAATATAAAAATCCGTTACCGTGAGTCATGGATTAACAGAGAGTTAAACGGAATACTGATTGAAGAAAACAGTAACTACTCTATGGTTGTTACAGATAATTTCCTATCTGTTAAGGTGCTTCCGGTTAAAGGGTTCAAAAAGAAGAGTGTCAAAGTACGAATTGACAAAGTTATTAATGACAATCTCTGTGAAGGAGTTGTACTTGTCTGAAGAGATTGGTGATGATTGTGGTGAGGGCGCATGAAATCTGCTTCTCTTGGTCAGAACTTTCTTGTTAACAGAGGCGTTGCGGAGAAAATTGTAGATTCTTTCCTGCCTTCAGGCAGGGATATCATTGAGGTCGGAGCCGGAGAGGGAGTTCTGACAAAGCTGATCATTAATGGTAAAGGGAGTGCCAGATTCAGTGTTGTGGAACTGGATTCTGCTATAGCCTGTAAGATAGAGAAAATAGAAGGCGTTGATCTTCTGCTTAACAAGGATGTGCTGAAAACCGATCCTGTTAAAGATCTTAAAGGTGAAGAATTCGACCTGATCAGTAATGTTCCATATTATATATCGAAAGATTTTGTCAGTTGGGTTATAAAATGGAGAAAAGTTATTAAATCCGGAGTTCTTATGTTTCAGAAAGAGTTTGTAGATAAACTTCTTAAACAGAAAGGGACACCTCAGTCACTGGCTTTTAATCTTATGTTTGAATCCTGCAGAATAATGAATGTTATGCCCGGTTCATTCTCACCACCTCCAAAAGTAGTATCAACGGTTATTAAATTTGAAACTGTTGAAGATGTAATCCCCGATAATATAGTGGATGAATTCTTAAGTTTTCTGTCTGCAGGATTTCTTAAGAAAAGAAAAACTCTCATGAACAATCTCAGTTCGTTATTTGATAAAGAGCAACTAATCGTTTCCTTTGATAAGAACGGGATTGACAGGAGTGTGAGGGCGGAAAACATGGAATCTTTCCAGATGCTGAAAATCTTTACAGATCTGAAGGCTGGTTCTATTGACAATCCTGCCTGAATTTTATTTAATAAGATTTACTTTTTTGTTTGATAGAGGAATATAGGAGAATAGAAAATGAAGAGAAAACTCAGTGTTGTAATGCTTATGTTTCTGATTCTTACCGGAATCGGAAGCTTCTACGCCGGAGCTGCTACTGTTCCTCATGATGGGCATGATGCTGCGCATACCGCGGTTGAAGCTGATCATGGAAGTCACGGTGGAGATGAACTCGGTAAAAGGCTGCCTGTATGGTCTGTAATTCCATTTGTAGGGATTCTGCTTTCGATAGCTCTCGGACCTCTGGTTGCTCCAAAATTCTGGCATCACCATTTTGGAAAAATTTCTGCCTTCTGGGCAATTCTTTTTGCGGTGCCTTTCCTGATAGCTGAGAAAGGAGTCGCGATTCACGAGATTCTGCATATATATTTCATAGACTATATCCCGTTTATAATACTGTTATGGTCACTCTACACAGTTTCCGGTGGTATTCTGCTTAAGGGATCAATTCAGGGTAAGCCTATGACAAACACTATTATGCTGCTTATTGGAACCATGCTTTCTTCATGGATCGGCACAACCGGTTCTGCTATGCTTCTGATAAGACCCCTTATCAGATCTAATGCACATAGAAAAAATAAAGTACATATTATAGTGTTCTTTATATTCCTTGTAGCCAATATAGGCGGTTCCCTTACACCTCTTGGTGATCCTCCTCTGTTCCTTGGATTCCTCCATGGTGTAAGTTTTACCTGGACTTTTGCACTGCTGCCTCACATGACCTTTGTGAGTGTTATTCTTCTTGCAGTTTTCTTTTTTCTTGATACTTATCACTATAAAAAAGAGGGTGTAGTTGAACCGGAAGGCGAAAAAGAGCCCCTTAAACTTCTTGGAGCCCATAATGGGATCTTCCTTCTTGGTGTTGTGGGAGGCGTTCTCTTCTCAGGTACTGTTAAGCTTGGAGAATTTGGACTCTTTGGTGTTCACATGAACTGGGAAAATGTTGTAAGAGATGCATTCCTGGTACTTATGGGTATTCTTTCTCTTAAGACTACAGCTAAAGTAGTAAGAGAAGGGAATAATTTCAACTGGTTCCCTATTGAAGAAGTTGCAAAAATCTTTGCTGGTATATTCATGACTATTATTCCTGCTCTGGTTCTTCTTAAAGCCGGCGTCAACGGACCTCTTGGTTTCATTGTAAATGCCGTAAAAGAACCGTGGCACTATTTCTGGGTAACAGGTGGACTTTCAAGTTTCCTTGATAATGCTCCAACTTACCTGACATTTTTCAATACAGCTATCGGGCAGTTCTTCCCGGGACTTACCGAAGCAGAAGCTGTGCCACAGCTCATGACTGTTAAGAAAATTTTCCTTGAAGCGATATCAGCTGGTGCTGTATTCCTGGGTGCGATGACATATATTGGTAATGCTCCTAACTTTATGGTTAAGTCAATTGCTGAAGAAAATGGTGTATCTATGCCAAGTTTCTTCGGTTATATGTTTAAGTATTCCCTGATCTTCCTGGCTCCGGTATTTATTGTTCTGACTGTGGTGTTTTTCTAATCTGAAGAAGGAGCTTTGAAGGTTTCTGAAAAGGAGCTTATATATGGCTGATTTTACGATCCCCGGTTTTACGATTGGTAATAAAATCGGGGAGGGTAGTTTTGCAGGAATTTACGAATGTCAGCAGAACGATTCCCTGCGACAATATGCGTTGAAGGTTTATGTACCTTCAATTGGTGAAGATCTGGTTTTCTCCGGTGTTTTTCATGAAATACTGGGGAAAGCTGCGGCAGTGGTTCACCCCAATCTCAACTCCTATGTTGAGACCGGACAGATTGATCTGAACTACTATGTCATTACTGAAAGACTCAATCCGTGGCCCGATTATTTTAAGGGAAACGGAGAGGAGCGTTCAGGTAAAATTCTGAATGTACTCAGGCAGATCGCATGGACAATGGATTTTCTGTGGGGCAAAAAACTACTTCATGGTGGTATCAAACCTGAAAATATTCTTTTTAACGATAGTGGACAGCCGGTTATAACAGATCTTCTGGTTTCTTCGATTCTTAATGGCAGAAGAGCTAAAGACAGTGTCAACTCCCTGTTTAAGAGTCCCGAACAGATTCTGGCAAAAGGTGGGGTGGATTGCAGAAGTGATATCTACAATCTTGGCCTGGTTTTTTATCGTATGTTAACCGGGCATATTGCTTATATTGGTTCATCTCCTCTGGATATTGAAAATAAACATCTTCTTGAAGCCGTTCCGAAGCTTCCCCGTCAGTATGCGGATTTCCAGCCTCTTCTGGATGGTCTTATGGCTAAGAAGAAAGAAGATCGTTTCCAGGAATGGAGTGAGGTTCTCAACGTTCTTGACAGGTATCTTGAAGAGAGAGGGGAAGAGCAGGCTATTAAATTGCAGAGTGAAGTGGATGAAGATGGCAATCAGCAGGAGTTTGAGCTGGATGCATCTTTTGATAGTGACGGGCAGTTTGATAATGAAGCCGGAGTAATCTATGATCACGATGAGAACCGGGTTTGAGGCAATTCTGGATCTGGTTAAAAAATATAAGCTGTATCTTATTGGTGGTGGAGCTCTTGTAGTTCTTCTTCTGACTTTTTTTATGTTCCTGGGTGATGATGCCGGCAGTGGTGAGGATTTTACGCACCCTGTGAGGAAATCGCGGAAGCAGAAGAGACAGAAAGCAGATTCTGCTGGTGTTGAACAGAAAAATAAGAAGAAATCAGCTGAGGATATCGCTGAGATTGCAAGAAAGAAGGCTGAGAAGGAAAAAGTTGCTGCAATAGCAGAAGCAGAGAGCTTTAAGTTCTCTACAATACATATAGATGAATTGATAAAAAGACTGAGATCCGGTAACCTGGCTGACAAATATTATAATGCCAAAGGAGATTACAAAAACTCCTATAAGCTTAAAGTTGTAAAAGGCAGTAAAGTAGTTGTTGATAAAGCCAGTGGTCTTATGTGGATGCAGGATGGATCTGCAGATTATCACGTTTTTGGTGAGGTTGAAAAGTGGGTAACTGGCCTGAGACAGAGAGGTTATGCCGGGTATCATGACTGGCGATTGCCGACTGTAAACGAGGCTGCAACTCTTCTGGAAAACAAAGAAGCTTCAGGCTCCCTCTATATCGACTCTATATTTTCAGGTAAGCAGCCATATATCTGGACTGGAGATGTGTCTGCAAAGAAAGGTCACAGATGGGCGCTGGATTTCTATGGTGGTGACTGGAATGAGGTTCCTGAAGGAACAGCTGCCTATATACGTCTTGTAAGGAAGAATCAGTAGCTTTCTCTGAGAATGCAATCTATTCCGTTATCTCTTAATGTTCTGCAGGCATTTTCTACATAGCTTCTGGATTTGAAAGAGCCTGAGGTTATTCTGAGTATTCTGTCAGCTCTGACAAGTCTGAAGTTCATGTCCGGTAATATTGATTTAACCTTTTTCAGGTATTTTCTGGCATTATCGGGATCTCCAAAAGCTCCGGCCTGAATAAAGAATCCGGGGTCACGTCTTTTTACAGGTACTGAATTCCTGTAAACAGGAGTATCTCCTGGTTTAAGTATTCTTAGTTCTACGGGTGCTGTTCCTGAACTCAGCATATCTATTCTTGAAGCAGCCTTTTTTGATAAGTCTATTATTCTGTTTTTTACAAAAGGTCCCCGATCGTTAATTCTTACCATTACTCTTCTGTTGTTATCCAGATTCTTAACTTCTACCAGAGTGTTGAAGGGTAGCTGTTTGTGAGCAGCAGTTAAGATATTCATGTTGTATATCTCTCCGTTTGCAGTTTTTCTGCCATGAAATTTCGGGCCATACCAGGATGCCACACCTCTCTGATACAGTTTACCTGATGATGCAGAAGAGGATGGTTCAATATATGTGGTATTGACTCTCTGTTTTGAGCAGCTGGTACTCAGAGCCATTAACGCAGTTATAACAATAAGAAGAGAGATCTGTTTCATAAAATTATTGTATCAGAAACAGAAAACATCAGGTAGCTTTTCCAAAAAGCTGTTATTGGAAGGTACAAAATGAGAAGAGCTTCGGTCTGGAGTGTGAGGTCCAGTGTGTTTCTTTTAATAGGAAAACATAATGCGTAAAATCTTCGTATCAGGAACTTAAAAGGTAATTCATATTTGTAGCATAATAATTCCGTCTCTGTTTTTGAAAAGCTAATTTATTTTCTGGAGAATATATATGAAGAACAAGCTTGTTAATTTTGCTGTTTTAAGTGCCATGCTGATTGCTGGTATGGCGTTCTCTCCTGCTCTCAGGGGAGAGAAAAAAGATTTCACATTTAATAGTATGTACAGTTTTAAATCAATTGGTGGACTTTCGCTTTCGCCGGATGGCAAACGCCTTTTATTTTCGGTACGAAAAAGATCTGCAGAAAGTAACAGATCTCAGTCTTTAGTACAGATAACAGATCTAAATGGTAAAAATCCTGTAGAGATTACAAACAATGGAAGAGGGATATGGAATATTCAATGGATCGAGGGGGGTAAAAAGCTCGCATTTCTTTCTTCAGCAAAAAACGGAGTGCAGGTGTTCACCCGGGATCTGCAGACAGGTCGTATTGCTCAGATTACTGATTATAAAACAGGTATAGTCAATTATGTGTGGTCTCCGACAAATAAAGGACTGGCTTTTGTGACAAGAGTTTATCCAGAAAATAATGCGCCGGATTATTACATCAGTCGAAAAGCCAGAGAGAAAAAAATAAAGCATACCGGCAAACTTTACTCTACTCTGCTCTATAGGCCTTACAGTGTATGGGATGATGGAACTGTTACTCATGTTTTTTATATGGATTTTGAAAGTAAGAAAGTTATAGATGTAACTCCAGGCAAATATAATGCGCCAGCTAAATTTCTTGGAAGTGGCGGAGATATTGCTTTTTCAAGTGATGGGAAAACTCTGGCTTATACAATGAATAAAGATAAAGTGCAGGCTCTCAGCACGAATAATGATGTGTTTACTGTTAGGCTTGATGGTTCAGGTTGTAAGAAAATATCTACCAGTAAAGGTAATGATACAAGGCCTCTTTATTCAGAAGATGGTAAATATATGGCTTATCTGGAAATGATTCAGCCGCAACACGAAGCTGATCAGAAAGATGTAATTCTGATAAATCTGAAAACAAAAAAGCGTATCAATCTCACTAAAGATCTGGACCGCACAATAAGTAGCTTCTTCTTTGCACATAAATCAAAGTATATGTACTTCTCCTGTGGAGATAGTGGATATAACTCTCTGTACAAGGTTAAGCTTCCAGGCGGTAAAATGGAGAAAATTCTTGGAGATATTGCTTTCAGCTCTGTTAATATTGATAAAAAAGGAAAGAATATCTATCTTGTAAAAAGCGATTCAGATACTCCTGGAGATCTTTACTGCTACAATGTGAAGAAAAAGAAGTTCAGTCAGCTTACCTCATATGGCAGTGAATTAACAGATAACTATAAAATGGGTACTACAGAAAGCTTCTGGTTTAAAGGAGCATATGGTGATAGTGTTCAGGGGTTTGTGACTTTTCCTTATGGATATGATAGAAACAAGAAATATCCTCTTGTTATGCTTTTTCATGGTGGACCGGAAGGTGCCTGGAAAGACAGCTATTCTGATTATGGTGGTAATGTACATCTTATTTCAGGTCAGGGTTATGTTGTTGTTAAAATGAATCCTCACGGGTCTAATACTTATGGATTGAAATTTCAGGATGCAATTCATCAGAAATGGGGAAGGGTAGATGTTGAAGATGTTAATAAATGTCTTGATTATCTATTTAAGAAGTATCCTTTTATTGATTCATCAAGAGTGGCAGCAATGGGGCGTTCGTATGGCGGGTTCCTTTGTAATTATCTTAATGGTGTTTCTGACCGGTTCAGGTGTTTTGTGTCAACAGATGGTATCTTTGATAATGTTATGTCTTATTATTCTACAGATGAGCTGTGGTTTATGGAGAGGGAATTTGGCGGCACTCCAACCGAGAGTCCCGAAGTTTACAGAATGAGTTCTCCTGCTACTTTTGTCAAAAATTTTAAAACCCCGACTCTTGTTATTCATGGTGGAAGGGATTATAGACTGGACGATTCCCAGGGATTTGCAATGTATACAGCATTGAAAAGAAATGGTGTACCTGCACAGTTACTTTATTTTCCTGATGAGCCTCACTATTTCAGAAAAACCCTGAACTGGAAATATGTCTACAAGTGCAAGCTTGAATGGCTTGCCAAATGGCTGAATAATTAAAAATAAATAAGATCACTAAATAAAATAAAGGTTGGAGGGGTAACTCTCCCAACCTGTTTCCCACATCAATTATTCCAGGTACAAATGAAAATAAACCTGAATTTTATACATAACCAAAAACTCGCCACACTGTGGAGATAATTACAAAAAACTCATTAACTCCGTAAATCACTATCACGAAAAAACTCTCACCAAAAACTGTCGCCAGTGGTGGCAGAATTGGTGGAAGGGTAATCTTTTATATATAGATGTGTTGTTAATTACAACGGGGAAAACAGACTTATATTTTTTGTTTGCAATATGATATTTGATAGAGTTTGGGGTTGTGATAATATTCTTTTGTTGTATTACTTTTAATGTAGGTCGTTGAGTTTTGTTATTGTGTTGTTGAAGATACGGGAGCGTTGGGGGAATAGAGGGTCAGGGATGTATGAGGTTATTATTGTTTGGGTTTGATTGTCTATAAGCATAATCAGTAGTTGTCTGTTGGTGGATAATTGATTAATTACCCATTTCTCTTTATCGATGAATACCGGGAACTTTATTCTGTTTAAAGAGAAGAATCTGCGAATGTATTTCGTTGTGTCAGAGAAACATACAGCTCTTATCGAAATGTTCCCGGGCTTTGATTTGTTAATATCTCTGTATATCTTCATCTCAGTTTCCATGCAGGTATTACAGGCAAGATGGGAGAACATGAGAAGTAATGTATGCTTTGAGTTGTAATCAATAAGAGGGGAGGTGTTTTTCTTTCTTAACTTCCTGAGTTTACCGGAGATTCCGTTAAAATCCAGTACTGTTCCTATCAACTCCTGTTCCTCTTTTATGAGAGCTGTAAAACGTTGATACTTTTTATTGATTGTAATATTTGTATCTCTGCATTCTTCAAGAATCTCTGCTCCGCTGAAAATGACAAAGCAGAGAAACAGTGTGATCAGAGCCCAGATTACAAGTAGTACTTTTTTAATTAATTTCATTTTCTAATCTGCTACTGTGTACTGATATATGATGTTGCTGTACTTTTCTTCCTCATCTTCTGTAAGGTTGGTACTGATCAGAAATAGTCGGTTTACAGATGTTTTGGGTATATTGTGGTAAGTATCCCCTTCGTTGTTAAATTTCTGCTTCAGCTCAACCTGCTTTTGTAGTAAATTCCCTTCTAAATCGTAAATATCAAAATATCTTCTTCGTTTTCCTGTTGAATCTTTTTTATAAAAAGAACCATGAAGAATTAACTGGTTGTCAAGGTTTATAAGATTGTTGGGTACGTCTTTCTTTGACATTTCTTTTACAAGTGCTGTTAAGAGGTTTTTCTTATTGTTTTGATCAGAAAGATTGTCGCTGTAAAAACAGTGGCTGTATCTTTTTCTGTTTTTCCCAATTGTCTTTATAAGTTCTCCGGTTTTTAAACTGAATATGTCAATGTAGGGATCGTACATTCTACTCACCCATAAGGTTTCTTTTGCTACTATTATGTTTATGAATCCAAATTGCATAATTCTACTGAGAGGCTCCAGAGGTCTGAAACTGAATAAGTGATTGAAATTCCTATCGGTGACAAAGATAATGTTTGTCTCTTTTTTGCCTTGAGACCCATGAATTATATAGTTGTCGTTGTGCTTTACAGCAAAACTTTCGTAAACTTTAGTAAGCTCTGTTCCAGCTCTTTTCTCTTCAGTAATCTCATAGTTGTTATTAAATTTCAGCATTTTGTTGGGAGGGAAACCAAAAGCTATGAGTTCATCTGTACTGTTATTCATAATAAATATTGGTTGTTTGAATTCTTTTGGACCAGCACCGTGTTTGTTCAGTGTTTTAATGTATCTGCCGGATTTGCTGAATGCATTTATTCTTTTGGATTTGTAACAATCTACAAGAATATAGTCATTTTTAAAGATCTCTATCTGGTCAATAGATACCAGAACTGATTGCATTGAAGTTATTTCAGGTTTTATTGTCTTCTCAAGTTTTATTATTTCGTTTAAATTCTTAATTGGAAATCTGTTTTTAATGTCTGCCTGTACCCCAATATTAAGTAGCAGAATTATACTAACTAATAATCTCATAATTACTCCTTCTATACCGGGGGGTAAACCCCGGTTCTGTTTAATTAATTTTCTACTTTAGTACAGGGAAGAGTCATGCATTCCTGAGAACCACCATGCCCGCAGAACACCTCAACTTTACCTTCTCCATGTTCTTTAGGGTCGCATTTTTTCATCCTGATTTTATATATTTGGGTTTGAGAACTACCTCCGCCTTTGTCTATTTCATCAAATAGCCTGTCGATGTACTCAGAACCAATCTGGCTGGCAAGCCATTTGAGGAAACCGCTGGCTGCAGAGGCTTCTGTATTAATGGAAAATGCCCCCAGAAATAATGATACTGCTAAAAGAACTACTACTACTTTTTTTATCATATTACCTCCTTATGGTAATTGCCTGTAAAAAATGTAGAGAAATTGCCCGTGACAGATTTTGGTTGATTCTGTAATCATAAACCACAACAATTCTAATAATTTCCCGATAACATTATCCATGTTGCTGAATTTGCTGTCAAGTAAGAAAGTTCTATTTATGAATGTCTTTTCTTGTGAAATTTAGTTGTCTGCAAATATGCGTGTGCTGTTTTATTGAGTTTTTGTGAAATTGACTGCTCTGCTGCTGTTTTAGTTAGTTGGTTTAAGTGCAGGTGAAGGTGAAGTTGTTGCCTGAGTAGTCTATCTCTATAGAGTTGTTCTCTTCGGTTTTTCCTTCCAGTATTAACAGGGATATTGGATCTGTCAGCTGATTCTGAACTGTTCTTCTGAGAGGACGGGCTCCAAGAGCCGGATCAAAACCCATCTCCGCTATTTTGTCCTTTGCAGTATCACTTATTATGAGTTTCAGATTTTTTGATTCTGCCATTTTTATGAGTTTATTTATCTCTATTCCTGTAATTTCTTTTATAGCTTCTTTTGTTAGAGGATTGAATACAACTATGTCGTCTATTCTGTTTATTAATTCAGGTTTGAAATGGGTAAAGAGACGGTTGTTTACTATCTCTGTCCTTTTTTCTATACTCTCTTCATTTAAGATGTCAGAAGAACCAAGGTTAGAGGTCATGGCAATTATGGTGTTTCTGAAATTTATTGTTTTTCCTTTGCTGTCTGTAAGTCTGCCGTCTTCAAGGAGCTGAAGCAGAACATTTGTAACTTCGGGGTGGGCTTTTTCAATTTCATCAAGAAGAACGATGGAGTATGGGCGTCTCTTTACAGCTTCAGTAAGCTGGCCGCCTTCTTCGTGACCAATATATCCCGGAGGAGCTCCAATCAGTCTTGATACTGCATGTTTCTCCATATATTCAGACATATCGATGCGGACAACAGCATTTCTATCATTAAACAGTTCTTCAGCAAGACATTTTATCAGTTCAGTTTTTCCAACTCCTGTAGGACCGAGAAACATAAATGACCCTAAGGGTCTGTTCTCATCGGTAAGCCCTGCTTTGGAACGCCTGATAGCTTTGGAAACTCTGTCTATAGCCTCCTGTTGGCCAACTACCTTCTGTTGAAGTGAGCTGTCGAGATGTATAAGCTTTTCTCTTTCGCTCTCAATGAGTTTGTTCAGGGGGATTCCTGTCCATTTGGATATAATGGAGGCGATATCTTCTGCGGCCACTTCCTCTTTAAGAACAGCTTTCTCTTTCTGCAGATCTGCCAGCTTGTCCCTTCTGAGTTCAATTTTGCGGTTTGTTGCAGGAATAAGTTCGTACTGGATTCTTGAAGCGGTAGTGTAATCTGCTTTTCTTTCAGCTTCAGTTTTTCTGTTTTTCAGGTTGTCTATCTCTTCAGTAAGCTGGCTTATGTCCCTGATTACAGCTTTTTCTGCTTCCCATTGGGATTGTAGCCGGTTTCTTTCTATTTTGAGGTTTTCCAGTGTATCTATAAGTTCTCTCAGTTTTTCTCTGCACTCCCTGGTGTTCTCTTTCTTCAGGGCTTCTCTTTCTATTTCGAGCTGGGTTATTCTTCTGTTTAGTTCATCCAGTTCCCCGGGGCTTGAGTCTATTTCGATTCTTAATCGTGAAGCCGCTTCATCTATCAGGTCGATGGCTTTATCCGGCAGGAAACGGTCGGAAATATATCTTGAAGACATGGTTGCAGCAGAAATTATTGCTGAATCGGATATTTTTACGGCGTGGTGAATTTCATACTTTTCTTTAAGACCTCTGAGTATGGATATTGTCTCCTCAATTGAAGGTTCTTTGATGTATACCGGTTGAAATCTCCGCTCCAGAGCTGGATCTTTTTCAATATATTTTTTGTACTCTTTTAATGTTGTTGCTCCTATAGTGCGGAGTTCTCCTCTTGCGAGAGCTGGCTTCAGCATGTTGGATGCATCTGCAGCACCCTCAGAAGCTCCGGCGCCTATGATGGTATGGAGTTCATCTATAAAAAGAATTACTTTCCCCTCTGATTCAGCAACCTCTTTTATAACGGCTTTGAGTCTCTCTTCAAACTCTCCGCGATATTTGGCTCCTGCAAGAAGGGTTCCCATGTCGAGAGTTATTATCTCTTTGTCTCTGAGGATGCCGGGTACATCGTTTGAGGCGATTCTTAAGGCTATGCCTTCAGCGATTGCAGTTTTTCCTACCCCTGCTTCTCCTGTGAGAAGTGGGTTGTTTTTTGTTCTTCTTACCAGAACCTGCATAACCCGCCTTATCTCTTCGTCTCTGCCGATAATGGGGTCAAGTTTGCCACTTTTAGCAAGATCAGTAAGATTTCTACCATATCTTTTCAGTGCCTGGAATTTATCTTCAGGAGATTGATCTGTAATTTTACCTGAGCCTCTTATTTTCATCAGGGCTTCAAGGAATATCTCTTTTGAGAGTCCGCAGTGTTTAAGAGTGTGTCCTGCAGTTGTATTGCTTTCAAGAATTGAGAGGAATATATGTTCTGTGGATATGTATTCATCCCCAAAGGTCTGCATATGATCTGAGGCACTTCGTAGTATTTGTCTGAAATCTTTGCCTGCGTACAGTTCTCCACCTTTTACAGATGGTAGTTTTTTGATCTCTTCTTCTATGCTGCTGATTATTCTGTTCAGACCTGTACCTGTTTTTTCAATGGTTTCGGGAACAGTGTTGTTTTCTGTTTTAAGAATTCCTGCAGTAAGATGGAGGGGAGTCAGCTCCTGATTGCCGGCCTGTTCAGCTGTTCTGGTGGCCATTTCTATGGCTTCATTTGCTTTTAAGGTGATTTTATCCTGATTCATTTTTCCTCCCTTTGTTTAAAAGGATAGAACTAAAAAAACATTTTGTCAACATATTAGTGTTTAATTATAAAATAAATATGAGTGTTATTTTATCAAGTATATGGTTCGCATAATGTTTGATGTTGTAACTGTCTTGTGTTATCTTTCAATTATGAGTAATAGAGATCATAAGGTTGAAAGAGCTGTACATGAAATTGTAGGTTTTGGGAAAGACGACTCTGCTGAAGTCAGAGTATTTACAATTGATGGACAGGATGGCAGTTACAGAGATTTTCCTGAAAAACTTGACTCTGCAGTTGCCGGAGTTTATGGAAAGAAGGGTATTACATCTCTCTATTCTCATCAGGGAGAAGCCATTGAAAAGGTTCTGGATGGCAATAATGTTGTTGTGGCAACACCAACTGCATCAGGTAAAACTCTGGTTTACAACTCCCTTGCTATTGATGCTCTTTCTAAAGATCCCTCTGCTAAATCCCTTTACCTTTTTCCAACTAAGGCGCTTGCCCAGGATCAACTTTCAGAGCTGTTTGAAATTAACAAGCTTATGGGGGATAAACTGGGGCTTTTTACATATGATGGGGATACTCCCCAGTCAGCCAGAAAAGCTATAAGAAAAAAGGCGCAGATTGTGATTTCGAATCCATATATGATTCATTCGGGAATATTGCCGCACCATACAAAGTGGGTAAACCTGTTTGAGAACCTTCAGTATGTGATTATTGATGAGTTACACTACTATACAGGTGTCTTTGGTTCCCATATGGGAAATATTATCAGAAGGCTGAAAAGGATATGCAGGTTCTATGGTAGTAACCCAAAATTCATTATGTCATCAGCAACAATTGCAAACCCTGGTGAACTTGCTGAGAAGATCATAGAAGAGAAGGTTGAAGTAGTTGAAAAAAGTGGAGCCCCTACAGGGAATAAATATATAGTTTTCTACAATCCTCCTGTAGTTAACCGACAACTCGGTATAAGGCGTTCCTATGTCTCCCTTGCAAGACATTTAAGTGGAATTCTGCTGAAAAATAACCTGCAGATTATTACATTTGCCAATGCCAGATTAACTACTGAAGTACTGGTTAAGTATCTGAAGAATGATTTTGAGAAGAAGGTAACTGATCAGGGAATAATAAGAGGTTACAGAGGCGGATATCTGCCTGCCAAAAGAAGAGAAATAGAGAAAGATATGCGTGCCGGAAAAATAAGAGGGATTGTTTCTACAAATGCCCTTGAGCTTGGAGTGGATATTGGCGAGCTTGATGGAGTTGTACTTGCAGGTTATCCAGGTACAGTTGCTTCTACATGGCAGCGTCTGGGGCGTGCCGGCAGAAGAGGGAGTAGTGCTGTAGGAATACTGGTGGCGAACTCATCTCCGGTTAATCAGTTTATTGCAAGTCATCCTGAGTATTTTTCTGGTAAGTCCCCGGAGCATGGAAGAATCAACCCTGATAACCTATCTATTCTTGTGGATCATATAAAATGTGCCTCCTTTGAACTACCTTTTACTATGGAAGAGAGTTTTGGCGGGGAGGATCTGGAAGAGATTCTGGATTTTCTTGCTGAAGGGCAGATGCTCCTTAAGAGAAATGGAAAGTGGTTGTGGACAGATGAAGGGTATCCCGCTGATGCTGTAAGTATAAACCGGGTCTCTTCTGACAACTTCGTTGTAGTGGACAGAACAGAAGGGGAGAAGATTATTGCAGAGGTGGATTTTGCGTCAGCCCTGGAAACTCTTCATCATAAAGCTATCTACATGCTTGAAGGTGAACAGTATGTTGTTGAAGAGTTTGACTATGAGAACCGCAAAGCTTTTGTGAGACTTTCTACATCAGATTACTATACTGATGCTATTACATATACAAAGATTGCTGTACTGGACAGATATGATGATGCTTATGATGCCTGGTGTACTTATGGGCATGGTGATGTGCACGTTTTCTCTCAGGTAATTGGTTTCAAAAAGCTCAAATTTTTTACCAATGAGAATGTGGGCTCCGGTGATCTGCAGCTACCTCAACAGGAGATGCATACAACGGCATTCTGGATTCATCTGAAAAGTGAACTGCATGAAGAGCTGATGCAGGACCTTTCAGCTGAAGAGATAATTGAAGGAATATGGGGGGTAGCAAGATTGATGAGGCATATAGGAGCTGTTACTCTTATGTGTGATGTTAAGGATATACATGTTACAGTTGAAGATAATGCTTCAGGTGAACAACTTAAGCCGGGGAAGGCGGGTGCAGCTCAGGGAATTACCGGATTTACCGGTGAGTTCGAACCGGTAATATATATATATGATGGATATCCCGGTGGAGTTGGACTTGCTGAGTCTCTTTATGAGAAGAGATCCGGGATTTTTGAGAGCGTTCTTGAGGTTCTTGAGCAGTGTTCATGTAAGTCAGGTTGCCCTTCCTGTGTCGGACCCGGAGCAAAGATTGATAGTAATCACAGAAAAGTTGCGGCTTATATGCTTAAAAAGCTCACAGGAAGGCTTATGAACTAGTTTTAGTCTTGTAATTCCGGTTCTGTTTTGCAGGTTAATATGGAAGAGAGGGGAAAACAGAGGAAGATCTTTTAATCTTACTGATGTATAATCACAAAGCAGACGCAGATATACGTTTATATTATTGATAAGTTGAAATTAACTGATATAATTATCATTATTAAAGTGAGGTTATAAATGATTTATGAGACAATGAGACCACTTAAATCGCGACGCACTGATGAGCTACTGAATGACAGTCGTATGGGCTGGAAGATCATGAAGGAGATTCATAAACTTACAGATAAGAAAAATGTCAGTGATAACCGCATTAATGAGAGTAATAAAGGTTTCAGCATTCTCGATATAGATCTGGATAAATAACCACCTTTCAAATAGTTTCACCTTCTGAATGAACATACTGTTTAATTCAATCATTATCTTTTTTTACATAGTTGCCCCGGGCCTCACATTTCTTAAAAATTACTACAATTATGAACTCAATAAGAGTGAAGTAGTATTAAATATTCAACAGAAGTATTTTGTAACTTTGCTTCCGGGTTTTATAATTCACGTACTTTTTTTCTATCTGATGGATTCTCTTATTGACGGTGTAGAGTTCAACTTCTACAAAGCAGGTATCCTGATAGGGCCGGAAAGCAGTGGTGATTTTGCCAGAGTCTTTGCTTCAATACAGCACAATCTGATATGGATTTTTGCCTATACAGTATCTCTTATCTTCTTTGCGAAACTTCTGGGTATTCTCCTGCGTCAGGGGGAAAATCTACTGCGAAGAAGGTTTATCAGTATAGATAATATGTTCAGCGGAAGAAAAAAGTTTAACATATGGAATGAGCTGTTTTTTGTGCCCAGAAGCCTGGCTTTTGATGGAGAGCAGATCTACTTTCACCTTATACATGTAGTTGTTGAAATTGATGGTGAAGCCGTAATATATAAAGGTATACTTGAAAGATATGAGGTTAATGAAAAAGGAGGAGATCTTAAATGCATTATTCTGCGCTATGTGGAGAAGAAGGCATTTAGTTCCGATGGTGGAAGATTTGAGGGGGTAGAGGTAACAAGCAGTAGTAACGAACTGTTTCTGATACCTTATGATCAGATTAAAAATATGAAGGTAAATCTTGTGGTTCTGAGAACTGCCGGGGAGATTGCAGGAGAACCCCTTTATATGCAGGGTTGATTGTTCCCGGGAGTCAGGTTTCTGTATATTGGGAGTATAGATTGAGATAAAGGGGCGGTTTCTGGTAGAATAGGGGTACTATGCTGACAGAAGAGCTTCTAAAAAAAGTGCGCCGGATAGAACTGGTGTCTAAAAAGAGTTCCTCAGAAATACTGGCGGGAGAGTATCACTCCGCTTTTAAAGGAAGAGGAATGGAGTTTGCTGAAGTAAGGGAGTATTTTCCTGGTGATGATGTAAGATCTATAGACTGGAATGTCTCTTCACGAACAGGTAAGCTCCATGTGAAACAGTTTATTGAAGAGAGGGAGCTTACAGTTATTCTGGCAATAGATCTTTCAGGGTCTCAGAACTTCTGGTCTGAAGGGCGCAGTAAAAGGGAAGTGGCTGCTGAGATAGCAGCTATGGTGGCTTTTACTGCAATGCTGAACAATGATAAGGTTGGACTTCTTATTTTTACCGGAGAAGTTGAACACTTTGTACCTCCCAAAAAGGATCGCACCCATCTGTTGAGAATAATAACAGAGATACTCAGTTATAAGCCCAAAGGTAAGGGGACTTCCATAGAAAACGCTCTTGGTTATCTTAATAGGGTAATAAAGAAGCAGGCAATCCTGTTTCTGATTTCTGACTTCATGGATGAAGGATTTTCCAGATCTATGAAGGTAACCGGTCGCAAGCATGATTTAATTGCTGTCAGAATAGGTGATCCCAGAGAATCTGAATTACCAGGGAAGGGTATTTTTATTCTGGAAGATTGTGAAACCGGGGAAGAGGTTGCTGTGGATTTCTCATCTCTCAGAGTCAGAGAGCACTTTAAGCATATAATGGCTGAAACCAGAGAAGTAACTGATGAGTTGTGTCGTAAGTATGGTATAGATCTTATTGATATATTTACCGGAGAGCAGTATGAGAAGAAGCTCTTTGATTTTTTTATTAAAAGAAAGCGTATGAGCAGAAGATGAGACGTTTGTTTTTTTTACTATTTCTTGTTTGCAGTGTGTTTCTGACAGCTTCTGAGACTCAGGTGACAGTGTCAACTTCAAAGATGCTGGGCACAATCGGGGACAGAATAAAGATAACAGTCAGGGTTATGACAGGTTCCGACATTGATAAAATTGATGTAAATTACGGGAAAGGGGATTTTGAAGCTGTAAAGAGAATTGTGAAGCCCCCTGTTGTAAAAGATACCGGAAAAGTTTTTGAAATTGTTGATGAAATTGTATTTTTCAAAACCGGTGATTTTAGTGTAGGGCCGGGAAAAGTCAGTCTGATGAAAAAGAGTGAGGTTGTTGAAATTAAAGAGACTAACTCCCTTGCCATTAAGATAAAAACTACTATTACAGATAAAGATAAAGACATAAGGCCGGTTAAGTCTCCTCTGGAAGTTGAAGGTAATCCGGAGCATCTTATGGTATATGCCTTAGCTGTATTGGCTGGTGTGCTCATTGTACTTCTGATTATCTATTTTGTAAGAAAGCACAGGGCATCTAAAGAAAGAGTTCCGGTTAAAGAGATAGTACCTCCTGTAGAGGAGTTGAGGCAGAGACTTGCTGAGCTTAAGAAAAAGAAGCTTATTGAGAATGGTAAAGTTAAAGAGTACCATCTGGCTTTTACTTCCATGATGAAAGATTTCCTTTTTCGTTTTTACGGATTCAATGCTGCTGATTATACAACCTTTGAAACTGTTGAGGCTCTGGGACAGTGTGAGAAAGATGGTGATCTGGTAGACAGCTTCAGATATCTGATGGATCATTCAGATCTTATTAAGTTTGCCAGAATGTTACCTGAAGAGAAGCAAATAGGTGTGTTTTATAAAGATATTGATAAGCTTATGGACAATCTGTCTGTTGAAGCTGTAAGAAGAGAAGAGAGGGAGGCTGCGGATGTTTCAGCTGGCTGATGCACCTGTACTTCTGCTGCTTCTGCTTGTGCCGTTTATGGTGTGGTGGCGTTATGCTCTTAAGAAGAAAGGGCACCGGCATATATCTTTTTCTGCTGCTTCAAAGCTCAAAGAACTGAGTGGCGGAGCAAAGGTTTTTATGGCCAGGAATATGTTCTGGCTGAAAGTCGTCGCTTTTACTCTTATTGTTTTTGCCCTCGCCAGACCACAGATTGTAAATTCCTGGAATGTTGAGAAGAAAAAAGGCATAAACATTCTGGTTGCTCTGGATCTTTCTACATCCATGAAGGCGATGGATTTTAAACCAAAGAACAGGCTTGAGGTGGCAAAAGAAGTTATTGGTGGTTTCATTGATAAGAGGAAAAATGATCGTATTGGTCTGGTTACTTTTGCAGGCACTTCCTACACAAAATGTCCTCTTACTGTAGATTACGATATTCTGCGTTACTATCTTAAGAGATCAAATATAGGGGACCTTGAAGATGGTACAGCTATCGGAATGGCTCTTGCAACTTCAGTTAACAGGATCAGAGGTGCAAAAAAAGGAGCTAAAGTTATAATTCTCCTTACTGATGGGGTAAACAACAGAGGGGAAATTGATCCGGCAGATGCTGCAAATATTGCAAAAGATTATGGAGTGAAGATATATACAATTGGTGTAGGCACCAGAGGAAAGGCTCCTTTTATCTATAATGATCCTTATCTGGGAACCCGTCAGATTATGATGGATGTGGAAATTGATGAGAAACTTCTTAAAGATATTGCCAATAAAACAGGGGGTCTCTATTTCAGAGCAACAGATAAAGAGTCTCTGAAAGATATTTTCAGTGAAATTGATCGCTGGGAAAAGGTGGAAATTTCAGCAAAGAAGTTCAGTGAAGCTAAAGAGATCTATCACTTTTTCCTACTCGCAGGGCTGCTGCTGCTGATACTTGTTGAGATACTCAGAAGAAGCTGGCTCAGAGTTCTTCCCTGAGGATTGACCTCCTTACTGCTTTTTCTGTAACCCGGTCTTTTAATATGCTATAATTTTCCTGATATGTTCAAGTTAAGCAGGAAAAATATAATCATTTTATCGGTTTCAGTTGTATTGGCTCTTATTCTGGGAATAGTAACAGGATATGTACTTGTATTCCAGAAGAAGGTAGGGTTACCGGAAATTAAAGGGCTGGAAGATATAAAAAGAGTTGTAATGACAACTGTCTATGATGATCAGGGGAAACTCATTAAAGAGTTTGCTTCCGAAGAGAAGAGACGTCTTGTCAGTTATAAAGATATACCGGAAGTTCTCAAAAACGCTATCATTACTTCTGAAGATAATAACTATTACGATCACTGGGGAATAAACTTCAGAGGTCTTATAAGAGCTATATACGGAAAAGCAATAGGAGTATATAAAGGTGGTGGGAGTTCAATAACCCAGCAGCTGGCAAGAAACATCTATCTTACCCAGAAATTTTCATATGCAAGAAAGCTCAAAGAGCAGCTGAGAGCAATACAGCTTGAGAAGAAATATTCGAAGGAGCAGATCCTCACATATTACTGTAACAAGATCTATTTTGGAGGAAGTATATATGGAGTGGGTGAAGCTGCAGGTTACTATTTTGGTAAAAATGTACAGGATCTTACTCTGCCTGAAGCTGTTACTCTTACAGTGCTTATTCCTACTCCTTCTCTTCTGTACAAAATTTTTCAGAACAGAGGTAATGTGGAGAAGGGTAAGGCTCTGCTATTGAGAAAAAGAAACTACATTCTTGATAAGATGGCTTTTCTGGGCTACATAAACAACAAGCAGAGAGATGAAGCTAAAAAGAGTGGACTTCCTGTAAAACCTCATATTGTTAATGAAGATTCTATAGGGGATTTTTATATTGAAGAGGTGAGGCGCTATCTTCTGAAAAAATATGGATACGACGCTCTCTATTCAGGTGGTCTTAAAGTCCATACGGGGCTTAACATGGATATGCAGACCTGGGCTGAAGATGCTTTAAGAGCAGGTGTAAGGGATCTTGATAAGAGACAGGGATGGCGACAGGATAATAAACTTCGTAATATTCTTGATGAAAAAAAGGAACCGGAAACTTTTGAGTTGCCTGAATGGAAGAAAGAGGGTTACTTTACTCAGGATGCTATTGTCAATGCTGTTGTTACAAAGGTTAGTAACAGTGGTGGTGTTGAGCTGAAGCTTGGAGAGTATACAGGTAAAATCAGTGCAAAAAGTGCCAGATGGACAAGATACTCCCTAAGAAGGATACTTAAGAAAGGGGATATAACTCTTGCTAAAATTGCAAAAATAGATGAAGAGAAAAAGAGTATGGTTCTGACTCTGGAGCAGACTCCGAAAGCTCAGGCTGCAATAATGGTAATAGATAATAAAACCGGTGCAGTTAAAGCTATGGTTGGTGGTTACTCATTTTCTGAAAGTGAATGGAATAATGCAACCCAGGCTTTAAGGCAGACTGGTTCTACCTTTAAGCCTATAGTTTTTGCAGCAGCCCTTGAGAATGGTTACTCTCCTGCAACGATAATTGATGATTCACTTAAAGTTTTTGATAACGAATGGACAATTGAACCTTATGAGCCTTCAAATCATGGGGATAAGTTCCGTGGGCCTGTTACTCTAAGATATGCACTTGAAAAATCTATAAATGTTGTAACTGCAAAGATGGTGGAGAGACTTACTCCGCCGATGGTTGTGCAGTATGCCAAAAAGTTTGGTATAACTTCTGAGCTGCAACCTGTAATGTCAATGGGGCTTGGTACTCTTGGGGTGTCACTTAAAGAGATGACAGCTGCATACACAGTGTTTCCAAACAATGGAATACGTGTTAATCCCTACTATATTGAAAAGATTGTCAATCAGAATCGTCGGGTAGTAGAAAAATCCTATGCTGAGAAAAGAAGGGTTCTTGACAGACCAATTGCTTATATTATGAATTATATAATGCAGGGGGTTGTTCAGTACGGAACAGGGGTTAAAGCCAAATATCTGAGAGCTCCTGTTGGAGGTAAAACCGGTACTACAGATGATTATTCAGATGCATGGTTTATTGGTTTCTCTCCTTCAGTAACAGTAGGAGTCTGGGTAGGCTATCAGGGAACAAACGAAAGTCTCGGAGATGGCGAAGAAGGCTCAAGAGCTGCAGCACCAATTTTTGTGAAATTTATGGAGAAGTACCTGGAGCAGCATGTGGAGCCGATGGAATATCCAAGGCCTAAAGGTGTTGTGTTTGTAAAAATAGATAAAATGACCGGTAAACTGCTGACACCGGGTTGTGTATATCCTTTCTCAGAAGCCTTCCTGAGCGGAACTGAACCTCATGAATATTGCAGTGAAGAGGATCACCTGAATATAGTTGATTACTATAACCCTAACGGATACGATGTTATTGCTGAAGAGAAACGAAAAAAGAAGATAGAAAAGGAAGAGCAGGAAAGAAAGGAGCGGGAAGCTGCTGAGAATGAAGCGGCGGAAACTGTGAGGGAACCATAAGGCTCCCTCTTTATTAATCTGATACTATTTTTTTAAAAGAAAGTATCCCAGATAAATATTATCAGGACGTGTTACCTGAATTCTGAAATACTCATAACCTTTAAGAAGTTCTTTTCTTAATCTGAACTTAAACTTTCTGGACTTACCTTTATACTCTTTGGTTACAGCCAGTTCTTCAAAAAGCATATTACCTTTTCTGTCTGAAACGAAAAATTTCGGAGTATCTCCATAAGCAATTTTCACAATGTAGGAACCTCTTTTGTAATCTTTTCCTGCATGTACAAAATCCTTTGGGAAAAAGATACGGCCGAGTTTCTGTTCATTGTTATCTGCTGCACTGAGTGCAAAGCCTGAGAAAACCAGGGCAGCAATCAGAAATAGTATTGTCTTTTTCATTCTTTACTCCTCGTCTTATTTTTTGTTTCTTGGAATCAGAACTCTTCTGTTCTTTTTCCTTGTAAGTTCTGCTGAATTATCATAGACAGGTTTCTCTTCTCCGTAAGAAATAGTTTTAATTCTGTCAGGAGAGATGTCGTTATCTACGAGGAACTTCTTAATCGCTTCAGCTCTCTGTGCTCCAAGAGCAAGATTGTATTCTGAAGTTGCAATAGAACATGTATGTCCCTGAATCTCTATCATTTCTGAAGGGTGTACTGTAAAATATTCGACTGCAGCTTTAAGATCTGCAATAGTTGCTGTTGACAGGTCATATGAGTCCAGTGCGAAGAAGAATTCTTCTTTTGGAGGAAGAACAGGATCTGTTACAACAACACCAAACTGTGCTTCTACAGCAGAAGATTTGTTGACTGCTTTAACTTTAAGCATTCCTTCGCCTTTTTTTGTCCATTTAACGCTGATTGTAGGTGATCCCTGACCACTCTGAATTGCTCCGTTTTCAGAAACAGTCCAGTTATAAGTAACAGGTTTTGTAGCATCTTCAGGTGCAATTACTGACTGATAGCTTCTGACTTCACCTGTTTTTACTTCTCTGTCACCTTTTATGGCTACAGATATTATCTTTGTAACCGGTGGAGGTGGAGGAGGAGTTTTCTTACCTGTATAGAACCATATGGAACCAACAGCTCCGTGTGTATCTTCAAGATCTCTGTTATCAAAAGTTATGTTTTTCTTGTAAGCAACAGAAACACCAAAACATTCCGGTTTTTCATATTTTACCCCAAGAATTACATTAATAGGGTTTGACTGATCAATTTTACTGTCAACATATGCCTTACCTGTGAACTGGGTTATCAGTTCAAAGTTTGTCAGTATTTCGTTGCTCAGACCGATGGCATACTTAAATGCATCAGGAAGATCAATTTCATCAGGGCTTTCGTTTATCTGATACCCTGCGTTGGCACTGAAAGTGGTTTTACCAATTTTATGTGAAAACAGAAGATCTGCTCCAATCACTGATTTTGAAGTGGTAACTCCACGACTCTTACCTGAAAGAGGTAGTTCAACATAACCAAGAATACCGAAACCTGTTTTCCCTGTGTTAACAAAGTTGTATTTTGCTCCAAGAGAAGCGTAGCCTGCTCCTGTCTGCCAGGATTTGGCAAAAGGATATTCAGTGTTGATGCCTTCAGCACCTTTCTTAACCCTGTTGTAGGATAGGTTAAGGTTGATTTCAAGACGATCGCTCAGGCCATAATTACCGCCAATAAAGAAGCGATTTACATCAATATCTCCGCTTTTCAGATCCAGATTGTTGACGCCGAGTGTGAATCCTGCCAACCCCTGTTTAAGTGTAAAAGGAGAAGCAATTTCAAATACCCCTTTAAAGCCCTTTACATTCTGTGATGCCGGAAGTGAAAAGGCGGCAGAAATAAAAAGCAGCAGAAATACCGCTATACATTTAGTTTTCATTATATAACCTCCACCTGTTTTCTCTGGTGATACTACTGAGATTATAGTTTAGGAACTATACAAAATCAAGAAATAATAAATTAATTGATGAGGCTGTAAACCGGGATTCTGTTTACAGTATTCCGGTTTACTCTATTGTCAGGCTTATAAACCTGTGGAAGGAATCCTTACTTTGAGTTTTCCCGGAACTACTGCTACTTCAAATTCTGTAAGATCATTTGCATACTCACCATCTATTGTGCAGGGAATCGGACCGTCGAGGGATTTTATTTTAACTTTGTCAAACTGGTAAGATTTATAGAATGGGAATTTATGAATATTACCGGTAAAAAGACGCTGAATTTTTGCAGTACCTTCCAGGAATTTAAATTTGTTTATCAGGCAGAGATCAAGTTTGCCATCATATGGGTCAGCAAAAGGTGCAATAACAGCTTTACCACCATACTGACGGAAGTTGGCAAAAGCAGCAATCATTATCTGATCCTGAAATTCTGTATCTCCAAGGGTTATATTCACCTTAAAGGATGACATCTCAAAATATCCTTTAAAGGCATGATAAATATAGGGAGTAATACCTCTTGATTTAGACTCCAGTTCAAACTTTTTTGAAATAAGACCGTCAAGTCCTATACCTGCAATATTGAAAAAGTACTGACCGTCTATCGTACCTATATCAATATATTTGTCTTCACCGTGGATAAGAACATCGATTGCTTTTTTCCAGGACAGAGGGATATTCAGATTTCTTACAAGACCATTGCCGGAGCCTCCGGGTAAAATTCCGAGAGGAGAATTGGTACCCACCAGGGATTTTGCTATGGAATTGATTGTTCCATCTCCTCCAAATGCAGTAATAATATCAAAATGATTTATTGCTTCTCTGGTAATATTTTCCCCTTCTTCAGGAGAGTTGGAGTTTATTATTGAAACAGTTCTGAAGTGTTCTCTCAGTTTTCTGAAAAGATATGAGGTGGCTTCATCTTTTGAAACTACACCGGAAGAGGGATTGAGGATTACTAATATTCGTTCGTTTTTTCTGGACATGCTGTTACTGACTTTAGTGACTGGAAGATATCTTGTTTATTTCATCAATGAGTTTTTCAAGGATTTCTGACCAGGATTCAATATCTTCTGTAAGCTGATATTCAAGATAGTCTGCAATTTCAATATAGTCCTGTTTCTCCTGAGCTGTAATAAGCTCCTGAACAGTCTGGGCGAACCCATCAATTTTGCCTGCCAGAGAGTGTTTCTGATCAAAACTTATTGAATTGTAATCTATCTTAAAACTCACGCCTACGTGGGAAAGAAAATCGATTATTGATTTAAGAGCTTCAAGTATTTCCAGTAGCTTCCGTGAACCGGAGGCTGTATCTCCTTTTCTGAAAAAATCTGCACAGGGAACTAATTCTGCACTGATTCCTTTTGTTACTGCAGCAGCTTTTGCAAAGCCACTCTGACATATTTCAATAGAGTTTTTTGTAAAAATTTCGAGGGTTTGTATGTTCAGGTCAACAGGAGCATCTCCATTGGTGGCAAAAAACTCCGGGTCATCATTGCCGTCCATAAGAATCCGTGTGATTCCATGGTTCTTTACGATATGGTTGTTAAGCAGTTCATTGAGAAGTGCTCCCCAGGTATCTCCTTCTGCAGGAGAGTATCCGATATGCTCGTTATTAATATAAATTTTCATTATTCTTCCCTCCGCAACATTATAGAGGAAGTTGTAAATAAAAACAAATCAGCATAAAGAGAGTTTTGTCGGCAAAAAAGCTAATAACCTGACCACACCTCTGAAGGGAGTGTATACTGCTGTATCTCTTCAGCTTCAAAGAACAGAGCAATCTCTTTTTCAGCATTTTCAGGTGAATCAGAAGCATGGATAATATTTCTTGAAGTTATCAGGCCGTAATCTCCCCTGATAGTGCCTGGATGAGCATCAGACGGACTTGTAGCTCCTGCCATGCTCCTTGTAAGGCTTATTGCTGAAGGGGACTCTATCACAGCTGCTACTATAGGGCCTGAAGTTATGAAATCTATTAGTGGGGGAAAGAAAGGCTTATCTTTGTGAACACTATAGTGCGCTTCTGCTTTTTCTCTTGTAAGAGTCAGCATCTTCATAGCTGAGATTTTCATCCCTTTTTCTTCAAATCTATTCAGCACTTTTCCGCATAATCCACGGCTTACACCGTCAGGTTTGATCAGTATGAGAGTTTTTTCCATTCTCTGGCCTCCTTTTTTAGCCTATGTTCTTTTTTTTACAATCTCTTTCAATATTCTGGTTATAAAAGAGTGAAAAGACAACAGATGTCTTTCAAACTCTTTTGTAAAACCAGTGTTACTGAGGTTGTTATAAAGTCTTAGCAACTCATTCCAGTCTTTGTAAAGGAGGTAGTTGAGATCAGTTTCAATAAACAGATTTATTTCAAAGAAAATATCTGAAGGGGTGAGACTGGATTTACAGTTCATGTAATCATTTATAAGTCTGTGAAGGTGAGTAAGTTTGGTAACCAGTCCCTGGGATTTTTGTTGTCTGGAGATGTAATTTTCAAAAATATCCGGTCCCCGGAGCTCTTCATTAAACAGGTTGGCGATTATTTCTATAGCTTCCTGTATTGCGATCTCTGAAATAATCACAATATTTCTTAACAGTTTTCTACGGTTAATTTTGACGTTTGAAGCATTGAAAAAGTAAGGTAGTTCTCCCTGATAGATCTTCTTATATTCCAGTTTGAAATCGTTGAACGACTCCTCAACACTTCTGAGCTTCTGTTTATCTTCGATATTCTGTTTCAGGTTTGAGGAAAGGGAATTTTTATAGAATTTCAGTACAAACTCTATGTTATTTCCCAAAGCCAGAATTAGTGGGATAACTACATTCATATTCCTGCTTTTGTTCAGGCTCTGTTCAATGAAATTATTTATTTTAAGAACCCTGAATGTGAGGATGAAGAAGATTCCCAGATTCTTTCTCAGATCTTTATCACTGGTTTTTAGAATTATTTCAGAAATGTCGGGTTGGAACACTTTGTCTATTTTGGGGAAGAGACTCTTTTTTTTCAGAGTAATTACTGTTGGATTATTCTGTAACTCTCTGTTGTAGAGCTTCTTAACTGCCAGAAAAGTCTTTAAAGGAATTGTATCTTCTTTCAGTAATTCTGCACAGATCACTTTCAGGTTCTGAAGAAACAGATTGAGGCTCTGCATTGACTCTTCAGGGGTGTGGAAATTGATTGAATTAATTGATCTGTCTTTACCGGACTCTGAGATCCGTTCAATTATAAACTCTTCAAAGTTTGCCTTGAACTTGTCATCTGTATAGTTCATTGACTTAATAAGAGAAATTATTCTGGTTATTATGTGAGTAAAGGTTGAAAGATAGAAGGCGTAGTTTTTCTTGTTTTCCTTGTGCTGCTCAAGTATCAGTTTCTCAGAGTAGGTTGAGGTGAAAAAGGCATCCAGACTTTCAAGCCAGAGTTTAAGTTCGAAAAGATTCAGAATCTCTTTGTTCTCTGCTATTCTGTCGATCCATTTCAGAACCAGATGCTCCCATACCCTTTTTGTATCTGTTTCGGGAATAACCTGAGTAAAGTAGTCACTAATATTGCCAATGTCTTTCGATTCCATGATTTTTATTATATGAAAAAAAAGAAGCTTTTCAATATTGTGATATCAGATATCTGGTATTCCGAAAGATTATGTGAATTTCGCAATAGCAAAAAAACCACTTTTGTGATTAAATAGTCTCTGCTCAGTGAGAGGTACTATGAAAAAATTTTTTACCGTTTTTCTTGCAGTTGTTGCTGCTCTGATTTTGTGGGATATCTATGTGAACTTTGATTATATCGATGCTTTTTCCGGAGCAACTCCAAAAGCTATTGCAGGTAAAGTTCCCGGAGGTATTGAGGTAAAGGTTAAAGCTTTTGCAGGAAGAGAGTATCAGTTTAACTCTTCAACTTTCAGGCTTCTTTCCAAAACAAGAGTCCGTACAAGAGAGATAGAGGCTGACGGAAGCGTTGTTGGTTCATATGCATATGAAGGAGTTCCTCTTGGAATACTTCTTGAAGGAGTTGATCCTGATAAGAGTAGTACTGCACCTTTTGACAGGCCAACTGATGTGGTGGTTATTGTAAAATCTGCTTCCGGTAAAAGTTCTGCCTTCAGTTATGGTGAGCTTACAATGTCAACTGATTCGGATCCTGTTATTCTTGCTTATAAGAGAGATGGGGTAAAACCTGAAAAAGATCCCGAAAAGTATAAAGGTAACAGGGAAAAACCGGAAATCAATGGTGTTGTGCTGATATGTCCGGGAGACAGGGATGTGAGTCGTTATCTTGATAATGTCGTATCTGTAGAACTGAGTACCCTCAATACAGAAGGTCTGGATGTACCTGAAATGAAAAAAGGGATGAAGTTTGTAAGTAGCAGTGTGCAGTTTGTGGATGGCAATTCCAGAGTAAGTGTCGATGCAGCTGAACTTATAAAGAAAGATGTGACTTTTAAGTGGTTCAGAATCGGCCATGGAAGAGGCATTAAAAAGAAGACAACTGTAGAGGTCTCCGGTAGTTCTTTCAGAAAACTACTCTTAAACAGATTTCCTGAACTTCACAGGGAGGATTTTATTCTGGTTACTGGTGGAGATGGATATCGTACACTATTCAGTGGATATGAAATATTTAGTGAAAAAACAGGTAATAAGATGATTGTCGTTGATGAACTGGAAGGTAAAAGACCAGAATCCGGTGTGCTTCTGGGAGTTATTTCAGATTTCTACATCGACCGTTGTGTCAGAGGGGTTGCTCATATTGCAAGAATTAAAAAATAGAGCCCTTTGAGAAGTTTTTGATGTTTTTGACTCTGTTTCCAGGAGTTTTTCTATAAAAAACTATCTATTTGACTATAAATTTATGCTTTGTTAGATTCAATGTATTGAAAGTTATTTTTTTTGGAGAGAAAATGGACAAAATTATCGCTATTCGAAGAGAGGACAAGAATGAGTGGGAACGGAGGGCTCCTCTTACACCGTCCGATGTTGCAGAACTGAGAGAAAAGTACGGTATTTCAACTATTGTACAGCCATCGAAAATCAGGGTGTTCGATGATCAGGAGTATGTTGCTGCAGGAGCAGAATTGAATGAGGATCTGAGTAAAGCATCAGTAATTCTTGGAGTTAAGGAGATGCCTGAAGCTTTCTTTGAAGATGGGAAAACTTATGTGTTTTTCTCACACACTATCAAGGGTCAGAGCTATAATATGAAGATGCTTGAGAGGATGATGCAGAAAGGTACAAATCTCATAGATTATGAGAGAATCCTTGATGATAACGGCAGACGTCTTATCTTTTTCGGCAAGTATGCAGGGCTTGCGGGAATGCTTGAGACTCTCAGAGCTTTTGGTGTCAAAATGAAAGAGAGAGGGCTGGTTACTCCCTTTGAGAAGCTTAAACAGCCTTACGAATACGAATCTCTTGAAGAGGCAAAAGCTGCTGTAAAAGCTGTAGGCGAAGAGATTGATGCCAATGGACTGCCTTATGAAGTTGCTCCGCTTGTAGTAGGGTTTGCGGGTTATGGAAATGTTTCGGTGGGAGCACAGGAAATGTTTGATCTTCTGCCATTTAAAACAGTATCTCCTGATATTCTTGAAGCAAATTTTGAGAACTATTCTTCAGATAACCATACGCTTTATAAAGTTGTTTTCAAAGAAGAAGATATGGTTAAACATGCTGAAGGTGGTATGTTTGACAGACAGGAATACTTTACGCATCCTGAGAGATATAAATCAAAATTCACTGACTATGCATCTATGCTGAGGATTCTGGTGAATTGTATATACTGGACTGATAAATATCCACGTCTTGTTACAAAAGAGTTCATGGTTAACGAATCATATCTGCGCTCAAATCCGAGTATAAATGTAATCGGGGATATCAGTATAGATATAAACGGTGCAATTGAGATGAGTCACAAGGCTACAAAACCTTCAGAACCATGTTATACCTGGTTCCCTAAAGAAGACAAGTATGAAGATGGCATAAAAAGACTGGGAGTAACAGTTATGGCTGTTGATAACCTGCCCTGCGAATTCTCAAAAGAAGCTTCCTGTGAATTTTCAGCAATTCTGAAGAACTTTGTAAAGGATATTGTGGATGCTGATTATGAAGCCGATTATGATGGAGTCAATTTGCCTGAACCAATAAAACGTTCTCTTATACTCCATAAAGGTAAACTAACAGCAGATTATGAATATATAGCAGATTTTATGGGCAAGTAGAGATGAAAAGCGGTGAGAACCGCTCTTCGGTTCATAGTGGTAGAGCCGGTGAGAATGCAGCTGTAGAGTATCTGAAAAAGAGTGGATACTCCATTATTGCAAGAAACCGGCTTATCTGTGGTATTGAGATTGATATTATTGCTATATACAGAGATTGTCTCTGTTTTATTGAAGTCAAAACAAGAGGTTCTGATGTTGCAGGTTCTCCTTTTGAGTTTGTAACTCCTGCAAAGCAGAAAAGGTATATCAGAGCTGCTGAGGTTTTTTCTTCCGGGGCTTCCTACAGGGATTTTTTTATCAGATTTGATATTATTGCTGTATCAACTGAAGGGGGAAAACCTGTGATAGACCATCTTAAAGAGGCTTTCTGGAAAGATGGTTAAATATCCAGTGGATATACTCTGCTGTCTGTTATTATGGAGTTGCTCAGATTACAGCTTCCACTTACTTTATCTGCAGTAATAATGGAGTTTCTTATTACTGCGCCACTTTCGATTCTGCAGCCGGGCCATATAATAGAACCAGTAATATCTGCTTCTTCAGATATTTGCACATTCTCTGAAACACTGTTTTCCTCTGTTTTGCTGCTATATTTTCTCTCAGCTCTAAAATAGGATTCCGGGGACCCCAGATCCAGCCACAATCCCTGATAAGTCATGCTGACAATTCTGAACTTATTATTCTCAAGAGTTTCAAAGAAGTTCATTGAATCAATTTTTTCGATTACTCTCCGATGAAGTATAGCTGCACCGGTATACATGGGAGCACCGATACCTGAACTCATATTTCGCCGGACAAATTGATTCTTCTCAAATATAAGAGCCGGGTAACCTGCATTCTCCAGGGGTCTTGTGAGAAGTATGCCTTCTGCGCCTGACATTTCCAGTTGTTTTATCATATTGGAAACAGGCAGTTCCATATATACATCTCCATTTACAATAAACAGCCATTCGTCAAAATGGGGTAGGGCTTGCTGGAGAATTGAACTGCCGGATAATACCGGCTCATCTATATAATCCACTCTGTATTTCGAATTGAGATGGTTTTTAATTATATCTCCTTTGTAGTGGAGATTCACAATACCATCACCAGATAGTGTCTCTGTCAGCTGGTTGATCAGAAGTTCAATGATTGGGGTTCCGTTTAATGGGAAAAGAGGTTTCGGGAGATAGTAGCTTAAAGGTCTTGCTCTGGTTCCAAGACCTCCTGAAAGTATGAAGTACCTCATTTTGTGAAAACCATGTTGCCTTTAAATCCCATATCCTTCCATATCTTCAGATAGTTGGTAAGTATGTAGTCTGAATTTGAGAAACCCAGATCACGGGCTGTTGTGTCTATATCTGAAGGAGAGCCTTCTATTTCTATATAGCTGCCTGCCGGCGTGTTGTCCAGCATTATGTATACATCGCCCTTCTTTAATACTTCCCGGTATTTTTCATAGATGAATACTTCACTGTATCCCATTCTGCTGAATATGATTCTCATGCTTTCAAAATTATCAACCTGGCACTCCAGCTCTTCCCTTATTTTATAGTTGCCTGTTTCCTGATTTTTTAACGGAGATTTAAATGTGATTGTTGATCTGTTGCCACTTTTTCGCAATCTGAGTAGTTGCCTGTTTGTTCTATACTGCCCGGAAGCTGTATCAAAAACGATATTGTATTCATGCTCTTCAGGACAGATTGTTGTGAATCCCAGTTCCAGAGCTTTGGTTTTTATTGATTCCGGTTTGTCTGTTTTTAATTTAATTTCAATCTCTTTTGTAGACATTCTGACTCCACTAATATTTTTTCTGCAGTTCTGGTAATGAAGTTACTGCTACCTGATCCACTTGCATTATTAAGGCAGAATTCACACCTACTGAGAATAAGATCTATTGAATCAGTCATTGATTGGGTATGTGACTGGTTAAAAGTGGCTGTTTTTATGTAACTGCAATATGTAAGGCTATTGTTTTCAGGTGTATCCTTCAGAGAGAATTGATAAGACAGATCTGCAAACAGAGATGTAGCAACTCCGAAAGCAAAAGAAATATTGTCATCAATATGCCTGTCGGTATGTCTGAAACCTGTCTGTAAAAAAGATGGAAGCATATTCTGTACATGTTCCAGTGCCATAGCCGGATAGGTAGTCGGCTGGTTAATAAGTTTAAAACCTGACTTAAGAGCCAGGTCTGCCACATTCAGAAGATCTGAGGAGAGAGCTGGTGATACATGCAGTACTTTGTTCATTGAATCTGAAAAAAGAATATCTCCCTTCATGAGTGCAAGAGTAAGGTGTGAGGAAGGGGTTTCAAGGTAGTGAATGTGATTCTGGAGAAACAGATATGTTTTAATCAGTGGAATAATGGTAGATTCTGTAACCCAAGGTTCTGAATCTTCTGTCAGAGCCATTCCAAGAACTGAAGCTTCAAGCTGAATAGTTGGGGAAACAGATGCCGGGAAGGTGGATTCTATAAGTTCCTGAATGAATGAGAGTGATGTTGTTAATTCCAGTCCCAACATATCTTTGACAGAGTGCTCCATATTCGGGGATTTTATCATAAATATATTGCTTTGCAAATAAATGGAGCTGTTGATATAATCGGCTTATGGTTGAGCTCAGGTATATTGAACTTTTTACCAGAAAAGAGGGGGAGATGGTTGATTTAACTCCGGACCTTCAGGATATTCTTGACTTTTCTGCGATAGTTAACGGCAATATGCTGGTATTTGTGCCGGGATCAACTGGGGGGATTTCAACGATTGAGTTTGAGCCTGGACTGATTAGGGATCTTCCAGCTCTGATGGAATCCATTGTGCCTGAAAAGAGCAGATACTTTCACAACGAAACATGGCACGATGGAAACGGACATTCTCATTTAAGAGCTACCCTCATAGGACCATCAATTACGATCCCTTTTGAGAACAGCTCTCTCATACTCGGTACATGGCAACAGGTAGTTTTTGTCGAGTTTGATAATCGCCCCAGAAAAAGACAGATAGTAGTTCAGATGATTGGAGAATAGCTCCTGCTGGTGGAATTTATGTTGGGTATCAGTTGCCCTGAAAGGGATAGGTAGTGGTCTGCAAGGTTTGAGCTGAGACATGAGTGTACCGGATAGACAGCTACAATATCTCCAGGTTGAAGTTTCTTCATAATTTCAGGGGTTGTGGAAACTATACCGTGCTCCTGGCTAAGGGATTTAATTCTTGTTTCTTCAAGGGGAGGAGTCCATCTGCGGTTGTTTTGAGGTAAACCAATGAAGCCAAAATGAGTTCTGCCACTTTTATCGGTAATATGTTCTTTTGAGAGATGTACTGCACCACCATATATAGCAAATTCATCTCTTTCAGGATAGACTCCCACAACCGGACAGTAGATTGCAGTGGAAATTTCAGTAGTATTACAGGCACCCAGTGTATATTGCATAAGATCGTAGAACACAAAATTCCCGCATCTGATTTCATCAACTCCGGTAAGATCTTCTATTACAGAGCATGTTGGCGTATCTCCCCACGATATTAAAGGTTTAATTCCGGTTTTCTGCTGTATGAAATCAACGGTTTTTCCCAGCATATCTATGTTGGCTCTGAAAAGAGTGTACAGATCTTCTCTGTCTGAACATCTGTAGCTGTTCCCGGCGTGAGTGATAATTCCTTTAAAGTCGATTTTGTCTGACTCTGCTGCAATTGTTACAAGACGGGTTATACGCTCTGTCTCTGTTATGGGGATTCCTGTACGGTTATAGCCACAATCAGTTTTTATCCAGAGACCTGCTTTATGTTTAAGATTATCTGCCAGATGTCTGAGAGATGTCTCATTATCTGTTATGACAGAAAGAGTCCTGGTTTCTGCCAGTCTGTTAAGCCTTTCTATGCTCTGGGGAAAATAGAGAAATGCAATTAAAATATCCTCCCAGCCATGAGAGGCAAAATATTCGGCCATTTTGATGGAGGATACAGTGATTGCAGTGATTCCTTCTTCTTTGAACCACTCTCCAATAATAACTGACTGGTGAGTTTTGAAGTGGGGTCTGAACAGAGCGCCGGAAGCTGCAATTTTACGGACCATTCTCCTGATGTTGCTTCTGGTAGTCTCTTCATCTATAACTACAACCGGTTCACTGATATTTAACATTGTGCCTCCTTTTCTGTTGCTCATATTATACCACTTTCTGGAATTTATTAACCTTAAAGCTGAGATGTGTATCTGTTTGTCTGGTTGATTCAAAATTACCTTGTAAGGAAACAACTGACCTGTTCAGTGCTTAAAAAGCAGAAAAAGTTTCCAAACATTCTCTTTGATAGCTGGATTGAATTATATAAAAATATCTGATATTTTTTGTGCTGGAGTAAAATATGAATGATAATGAAACTATAGCTATCAGTGATGTGGATGCGGAGCACCTTTTTTCAAACCTTATATCTTTTAATGTGAATCCTGAAGAGGTGTGTATGGGGTTGGGAATAAGAGATGTACAGGATCAGAGTCAGTTGAATATACACAGCTATCTTCATATGACAATACCCCACTTTTTAAGGTTTGCCGATGCAGTTAACCAACAGATAAATCTTTTAATTGAAAAAGGCGTCATTACAGGTGAACCTGAACAGTAAGTGAGCTGTTGACTTATAGGTCACATGTACATACAATGAGTGGTATGGAGAAGTTTGGAGAAGCACTGAAAAGTGAGAGACAGCAGAAGAGCATAAGTCTGGAAGAGATTTCTGAAAAAACAAATCTCAATGTAAATATTCTTAAAGCCCTTGAAGAGGATGATTTTTCAAATATTCCTGGAAAATTCTATTATATGCGCTTTATAGAACAGTATCTCAGAGTGCTTGAAATAGATAAAAAATCTTTCCTTGAAAAAAATTCACCGGATTACAGGGAAGATGAAGATGAAACCACCCGTGTACTCTACAGTAAACTGAGTTATTCACGTTTCAGAAAGAAGAGTTTTATTACACTTCTTGCTTTTGTACTTCTTCTTATTGCTTCAGGTTATGTGCTTACTGTCTATTACGATTTTAAATTACCTGAAAATTTCTCCATATTCAAAGAAGAGCAGCATGTGCTGCCACCAGTATACGCAGATTTTACCAGTATGATTCCTGAACACAGTGTTGACACTGCTCCTGTAAAGGTTGTGCTGGAATTCAAAGATAATTGCTGGATAAGTATTTCCCGAAGTGGAACTATTGTAGATCAGGCTCTCCATCGCAAAGGTGAGAAAGTCGAAGTTGAAGGTTATTCCCTTAAGATAACATTAGGTAATCCCGCAGGAGTGAAAATGTCTGTTAACGGGACTGAAACCAAATGGCTGAATGGTAAAAAAGGTACTGTTCAGATGCAGCTTGAACCAGGTACATTGGCAGATTATCTGGTGAAAGAATGACAACTGTATCATCAAACCCTGTTCTTCAACAGATTGTTTCAGGTGAAGCCCCCGAAGATCTTATGGAGATGCTTCTTAATAAAACCCTTCCTTTTACAGAGGAAGAGTACCTTGAAGCTCTGGTTTATGCCGGAGGGTATAAGGGGATAAAAGAGAAAGCTCTTGCTCTTCTGAAAAATATAGGAGAAACCGTAAAGAGTAGTTATGTCAAACGTAAGGAGTTTGATAAACAGGTTTTCTATTATGTTCTTCAGGAAGCTCTTAAGTATAAACTTGAATCAGTTGTGGGAGCAATAATTCTTAATCAGTCTGCTCCGGTGGAACACCTTATAAAAATTGCTCAGGTTGGTAATACCAGACATCTTGAAATGTTGCTGGAAAATCAGATTAAGCTGATAGCTTTTCCCGGTATTCTGGATGAGATGGGTGCGAACCCCGCTTCAACGGGTTTTGTAAAAGGTAAAATTTCTGAAATCAGAGAGTTTTACCTGCAGGATAGTGATCTGCATGATATAGAACCGGATGAAGTAATTGAAGATGTTGTTGCGACACTCAGAGAAGACGGCGGAAAGAAAGAGGAATCTGAATCAGAGAGTAATGGGCATGCTGAATCTGCTGTTCCGGCGGGAGGTGAGACTCCTGAAGATGAAGCAATGACTCTTCTGCAGAAAATTAACAGTCTGAATACATCGGGAAGAATCAAGCTGGCTCTTACCGGTACTAAAACAGATAGAATGATTCTGGTTCGGGACGCAAATAAGATGGTTGCTCTGGCAGTTGTGAATAGCCCGAAAATTTCTGAAGATGAAGTTCTGATGATAATTAAAAACAAGAGTGTTCCGGGAGAAGTAATTGCTTCAATTGCTTCAAACAGGGAGTTCTGTAAAAACTATACTGTAATGCTGGAACTGGTTAATAATCCTAAAACTCCTGTAAGGGAAGCAATGAGTTATATTAAAAAGCTTCATATGAGAGATCTGAAGCATGTAAGTAAAGATAAAAATGTCAGTCCCGTGGTAAGGCAGCTGGCAGTAAATTTTGTAAGACAGAAAGAAGGAGCAAAAAACAGATAGATGAAGCTGACGACCTTTAATGGAATTATTGAAGCTATAAATGCTGAACTTGAAATTGGTAAGGTTCTGATAAGTGAATCAAGAAAAGATAAGAGAGTCCAGCAGCTTAAAGAAATCTGTCGGGACAAAGGTGTGGTTTTTCAGTTTACTCCACAATCTTCCATTGATAGAAAAAGTGGGGGAGAAAATCAGGGGGTTTTTGCAGAGGTGGCTCCGGTAAAATTCAGGTATATTGAAGAAATTACCGGCAACCCGGATGCGAATCTTGTAATTATTCTTGATAACATAACTGATACAGGGAATTTTGGTGCCATAATAAGATCAGCTGTTGCTGCAGGAGTTGATGCGATAATTGTGCCTGCCAGAAGAAGTGCTCCTGTAAACGAAACTGTTCTGAAAACTTCTGCCGGTACCCTGATTCATGCACCAATTGTTATGTCCAAAAGTCTCGCCCATGATATAGAACTGCTGAAACAGAGTGGATTCTGGATAGCTTCTACAGATCTTGCAGCTGAAACAGCCTACACTGATTACGATTTCTCATATAAAACTGCTCTTATTGTTGGTAATGAGGAAAAAGGAGTTTCACCTTCTCTTAAAAAGAAGGCTGATCATCTTATAAAAATTAATCATTCCCCTTATGCAGAATCACTTAATGTTTCGGCAGCAACAGCGGTTCTGCTATTTGAAGCGTTGAGACAAAGGGCTGTTTAACCCTTTGTAACGATATATCTTTTTTTACCATAACAGGTATCGGAGTTGACGCTTCCGCTGATGACCTGTCAGGTCAGAACTAATTTACAACTTTTAATTAGTCAACTTTAGCAAGAAGATCTGATCTTGAGATAATCAGCTGCTTTTTGCCTTCATTTTTGATCTCTTCACCAGCATATTTGCCGAATACAACTTTGTCGCCTACTTTGATAAGTTCTTTCAGATCTTCATCAGTTCCTACTGCAATAACTTCGCCCATAAGGGGTTTTTCTTTTGCTGAGTCAGGAAGGATGAGTGACCCTTCTTTTTTTACTTCCTCAACTGGTTCTACTAAAACTCTGTCATCTAATGGCTGTACGTTCATTTTTTCCTCCCGAATTAGAAAATATTACAGTTATTTTTTAATCTAGATTTAGTATCATATTCCCTGTTTTATGTCAATGACAGGAGGGAGCTGTTGAACAACTCCCGGATATTCTTTTTTAAAGAATTCTGAATGAGTGAAGTTCCCACACTTCATCATCTTCATTTTCAAGAATCTGGTATAACCTGTTGTCTTTGATTGCTGTAGGAGCTGGGATAAGGCCCATAAAGTTATAAGGCATCATTACCCTTTTTATCAGTTTTCTGCTCTTCAGATCAAAAACATAGAATTCACTTTTATCTCCTTCTGTAAGATATGTGAGAACATATAGTTTGTTGTTGTCTACGTAGAAATACTGATATGCAGGGAAAGTCTCTTTAAATTTCATGTTCTTTTTTACTGCATCCAGTTGGGTTTTGTCAGGTATTAGTTCTGCAAATGCTTTGTAGACTCTCTCTTTGAAAGACTGGTTCATCTTAACTGATTTATAGTCTGTTAGTTTTATTTCGTCTTCTTTATTGAGGTTTTTGTCAAAAATATTTATTGTGAATCCATCGGTTGAGCCGGTGAGTATTTTATCGTTCCATGTTAGTATCAGTGGTGTAGGGTAAGGCATTTCAAAACGATTGTTGTTGATCGGCATCATTGGGTGGGATTTCTTAACCTGCATATCTGCAGAAAACAGGCAGGCGTTTATTATTGTTTCTTTATCTTTTCTGCTAAAACTCATTCCGGTAAAGTTAGCTCCAACCGGCTGAATCATATTTCTTATAGGAAATGGTATTGCAGGTTTCTTCTCCTTTATATATTTCCCTTTACTGGTATAAAAAGATACTTTACCTACTGAGTTGATGATGAGCTGGTTGTTGTGTAGATATACCATCGGGTCCTGCAGTGGCATTGCTGTCATCTCTTCCGGTCCCTGGCCTTTTCTGCCAAATTTACCTGTATATTTGTAGTCTTTTAATGAGTAGATATGTATTGTTGTACCATCGCTTATATACATATAGTCTTTGCCCATTGTAAGAAGTGTGGGTTTCCCGGGTTCCGGTAATTCGGCTATTCTGTCTCCAAAAGCAGTGAAAGTTAATCCTGTGAAAAGGATTGTAAAAATTAATATAAGTTTTCGCATTTTTCCTCCATAAAAGTTAGTATACTGTCTGGTTTTGGATTATGTTCAAAGAAAATCGGAAAATCACTCGGTGGATATGTCGTAATCTTTTATCTTTTTATATAGAGTATTCCTGCTGATACCAAGTACTGATGCAGTTTTCTTTATATTGAAAGCGTTTAGTTCAAGTACTTTTGTAATGTGCTCACATTCAAGTTCAGCCAGAGTCATGGGCATCTCAAGGCCGATATTATTTACGGGCAAAATATTTACCGGAAGATTCTGGGGAGATATTATTGAACCATCTGTATTCATGAAAATCTTATCAACTGTGTGCTTCAGTTCCCTTATGTTACCCGGCCAGTTGTAGTTGAGCAGAAATTCTCTGGCTTTTGGGGAAATTGTATCGATCTTTTTGGAATATTTTATGTTGTTAAGTTCCATAAAATGTTCAATCAAAGGAATAATGTCGCTGGTTCTCTTTCTTAATGATGGTAAAAGTATCCCTGTCTGATCCAGTCTGAAGAAAAGATCTTCACGGAAGTTCCCGTTTTTTATCTCTTCTTTAAGATCTTTGTTTGTTGCAGCAATAAGTCTTACATTAACTTTTATTGTGGAGCTGCTTTTCAGAGGTGAGATTTCACCTGAATCCAGAGTTCTCAGTAACTTTGCCTGCAGAGGCAGGGGAAGCTCTGCAACTTCATCCAGAAAGAGAGTTCCTTTATCTGCAAGCCGGAATTTTCCCGGATAAGAGGTTATTGCATTTGTGAAAGCTCCCTTTTCATATCCGAATAATTCAGCTTCAGCAAGGTCGTTGGGTATAGAAGCTGCATTAATTACTATGAAAGGTTTGTCGTGCCTTGTTGATGCCTGATGAATGGCACTTGCAAAAAGTTCTTTTCCGGTACCTGTTTCTCCGTTTATAAGGACTGTCTGATCGGTTCGGGCAACTTTTCTGGCACTTTTTATAACATCCTTCATTATTTTGCTCTGACATATTATCTTTGCGAATGAAGAGACATCTCCTTTAATAAGCTTCTGGTATTTATCAAGTTTGTTATTAATAGTGATGCACTTATTTATAGCAGATAGAATCAGTTCTTTCTGGGCTGGTTTCTGAAGAAGCGTGAAGGCTCCCTGTTTTACAGCGGAGAAGGCCTGTTCAATAGTTGTGGTTCCTGAAATTATAATAACCCGGTTGCGATATTTCTCTGAAATATGCTCCAGAATATCAAGCCCGGTGCCATCTGGGAGGCTCTGATCAAGTAATATAATGTCATATTCGTTGGATGCAAGAAGAGCTACTGCAAGTTTAACCGAACCGGCTTCTTCAGTTTCAAAGTTCCTTCGTTTCAGCATCTTTTTCAGAGATTCTCTGAAAGCGGGATCATCTTCGATAATGAGAACTTTTATTTCTGAAGACATTTTTTATTAACCCTCCTCAACATTGAGAAGCAGAGATATGGTTGTGCCCGAAGAGTCGCTTTCAATTTCAAGTGAACCTTCGAGTTCTTTCATTATGTTGCTGGAAATATAGAGTCCAAGTCCTGTTCCTTCTTCTTTTGTTGTAAAGAATGGCTGAGTGACTTTGTTTTTAATGGTTTCAGGAATTCCCGGTCCGTTATCTTTTATTTCGATAACAACCTGCTTTTTATTATCGGCATCCGGAATGAAGGTTGAAATAGATATTATCCCTTTTTCACCGGTTGCATCAAAAGCATTGAAGAGTATATTGTAAAAAACCTGCAGAAGCCGGTCTCTGTCAGTGGAAACGAGAGGAGAGTCGGTAAAAGCTGTGGTGAGCTGTATGTCCTTGGGTTTTCTTTTGGAAGGTATTCTGTTGATGGCATCTTCGACAAACTTCTGGATAGATACTTTTGTCAGACCTCTCTTTTTCAATCTTGAGAAACTTAGAAGAGATGTTATGAAATCATTAAGTCTAAGGGTTTCTGCTTTGATTGTATCTATGCTTTCCTGCTGCTCTTCCTGAGTTATTGAATCTGATGCTATTTCATCAATTTCCAGTATAACTGTGTTCATGGGTGTTCTGAGTTCATGAGCAATGGATGCTGTCATCTCTCCAAGAAGAGCCAGTCTGTCGAACTTATATAGTCTGTAGTAGTTAAGATCGTTCAGAACTGAGCTGTTCTCTGTTTCGATGGAGGTGATGAGCAGGGAAGAGGTAATATTGAGTAACTCCTCCATTGGGGCAATATCTTTGGGACGGCCTTTGAAGCTGGTAAGAATTACGCCTTTGTAGATGTTCTTGTGGAACATTGGATGGATAAAATTGATATCTGCAGATGTAATCAGATTTCCTGTTTCTTTATCAAAAATCGTTCTGTAGGATGACAGTCCGTTATTAATGTGAAGAGATTCTTTTCTCTTTGCAAAGCTTCCTGTGAGGATTGAATCCTGTGGCAGTGAAAGGCCGGAAGATTGTCCTGCCTGAGCTGAGTAGAGTCTGAACGTTTCTTTCTGTCTGTATAGAATATATGTTCCTGATACGGATAGAAATTCATCTATAGCTTCTGCAGTTTTCTGTATAAGCTCGTCTTCCTTATAGATATTAACTGCTTTGTGAATCTCATTAATAAAATTGTATTGTAAATAACCCTTTTTTAACATTGCTTCGATTATACAGAAAAAGAGTGTTGAATAATAGCTCTTTGGTAAAAAAGTTTTACGTGCTCATATAGTGAGCACAAAATTAGGGTTATAGTTGCCAATTATCAGCTTTTTCAAGTTTTTTGAGTTTCGGTGCTCAGTATTTGAGCAAAATGTGTTTTGAGTTATAGAGGGGGTTTTGGTGATGTTGATGTTTTTTGTGTGCATTTTCAGGACACTTTTGCTGTTACTGGTTTGAGCTGTTTTTGAAAGTTTTTCCGGTTAGTGGGATCAGTTGGGGATTTGAGGAGTTGGCATGTCTATTGCATCTGAGTGGATATATGAGTATGGCAAAGCAATTGTCTGTTAGATTGGCTGAAAATTATGGGATAGATCTGTCACGCTGCTGTCGGCAGATAACGGGACGTATCAGTCAGAGGATTAGTAGGATCGGGATGATATCGACATTTATCGGGTGTGAGGGTAATGAGGATTGATTGCTTCTTTATTAAAGAGCTAAAAACTCTGAAACTGCGAGTCGGGGGAAACGCAGTACAGCAGAAGAGTTTAAGAAACGTTCGATATCATCCCGAAATTTTTTTAGGGGTTGAATAGTTAATTAAAAAAAGTGTGTGATGTAAGGAGGTAAACGTGTCACAAAGTTTTATGAAAAAATTGTTCTGGTTTATTACTTTTGTTTTTGTAGGTGTCTATCTGTTTAGTGCTATGTATCTTAATACTCCTGCTCCTAAAAAAGTTGATGGTAGTGAAAGTGACCTGACAGGAGTTAATTTCAGAAAGGTCTCAAGAGTTACTTTTGATGGTGCTTCAATGTTTCTGAAATCTTATTCAGATGCACTTCTGCTCCTGAATACTTATGAGTTGTCAGGTGTAACAGATTTCGATTATAGTTATGCTCTCAGGTTGGTAAATTCTTCTATAGTTACTCTCAATATGTCTACGGATGTTTACCGTGAAATACTATTAATGAGTGAGAATGATGAGCAGATGCTTGAGAAATCTGCAAAATTCATGAAATTTGATTACTCAGGTTTTGCTGAAAAGAGACAGTTAAACAGAGAAGTTATGGAAAGTGTGGCAAATTGTCTGAGTAAAGGGCATATGAAAGGTGCCTTTGAGCATTCTGTTAAATCACATGGAGAAATTTTAGCTACTCTTGAGAACATAAAAAGTAAACTGGAGAATAAACTTATACCGGATATAGAAGTGTTCTGGAAACTTATGCAGCAATATGCAGAGTCATCACTGTTTGGTAATTATACATCTTTGGTATTTTACAATATATAGTTATACATTTCAGAGTTTATTTATTCCTGAAATATTCCGGGAACTGTTGAATCTACGGTTCCCTGTTTCTTCCTTCAATCAATTTAGACGATAGCAAAATTACAATTAGATTTGTTGTGTGCTAGAATACTCGTAACATGAGATTTATAGTTGCTTTTTTAAAGTATGAATTTAAAAGGATTTTTGGTGATCGTCGTTTATTGCTTTATCTTGCAATTTTATTGTTGATTCTTCTTTATTGTATAAAAAGTGGGGTTGATAGTTATGGGATTATTCAGGCAGGTAAGGAGCATTTTAAAAGTTATGAAAAGAAGAAACAGACAAAATATGTGAATTACACCCAGTACGCTGGTTCAGGTTTCCGGGTCTTCTTTGAACCATCGCCACTGTTTGTGTTTTTTAATGGTAGTGGAGTAATTGGAAGTGTTGAAAGCAATGTAGACACAAGTGAAGTGCTGAAAGTTGCTCATTCATATAAAGGAAGAGATCTTTTTGCTATAAGAGGTAATTATAAAGACTTTGCCGGGGTGATTTCTCTTCTGGGGTCTCTCTTTATGCTCTATATGGGGGTTAACTCTTTCGTGAGTATCAGAGAGGTTAAGTTCTGGATTGAAAGAAAAAGTACAAAAAAATATTTTTTTGGGACACTGTTAACCAGAATGTTAATTCTGGCTTTTACCTTTCTGGCATTCTTTGGAATAGCATATTTATATGTTATTGGTATTGGGATCGAATTGGCGTCCATAGAAAAAAGTATCTATGTATCTTTCTGTCTGTTTGCTGCTTTATATCTGTTATTCTTTTTCAGCCTCGGGGTTATGTTGAAAGTTCTTGTCAAGTTCAGAGGATACGTTTACGCTGTAGGGATTGTTGTATGGTTTATACTTATTTTTGCCGTACCTGAAGTACAAAGATCCTATTCTTTTCAGGAATCATTGAAAATTCCTTCCAATAGTGAAGTTGATCTTGATAAACTCGGCAATCTTATGACTTTTGAAGGGCGTATTGCTAAAATTTGGGCGGCTGCCAAAAAACTTAAACGTAGTGAAACAAGAAAAGTGTTTGAGAAGGTAATTGATCAGTTTATGAATAATTACTACCTCCTGAATAAGAATATAGAATTAACGCTGTTTAAAAATGTTGAAGAACTAATCAGCACTACTGAAGTTATTTCAATTGTTATGCCTACAGCTTATTTTTCATACTTTGCAGGAGAAAGTTCAAGTAAGGGGTATAGAAGTTATCTTGATTTCAGAAGCTATGTTATGAATCTGAGAGCAAGATTCATCAAGTTCTATTGTGAAAGGAACTTTGCCGAAGATAGCGATAAAGTAGAATCTTTTATAAATGCCGAGGAGAACATATACTTTTCCAGAGTATATTTTCCTGAGCAATTGTGGTGGAGTATTGTTTTCATTTTATTTTATATAGTTGTTTTTATACATATCTCTTATGTAAGGCTCAGAAAGCAGGTGTACAGATGATAAAGCTGGATGGTTTAAGAGGAGCAAAACTTGAAGATGCCCCTGAGTTGATGGTGAGAAATGGGGAGGTATATTCTCTTCTTTCAAGAGATGTTAGTGTGTTTGACAGTTTTTTTGATCATTTAAGAGGATTTGGTAAAGAGAAAAACAGTACAGATGTTCCTGAAATAAGCTGGGAAGGTAATATTGCTTTTATTGAGAACTTTTCAAGGCTGAGAGACTTCGATGGTGAAGTCACTATTATAGATTTCATTGAGTACTGCTGTGAAGGTCATCGTGGATGTATAGATAAGGTGCTTGAGCTTCTACTCTGGTTTGAAGTTTTTTATGACAACCTTAAGAAAAAGATAAAGAAGTGTGAACCCTGGGAACTGAAGGCAGTTATTGCTGCAATAAGTGTTTCCGGCAACGAAGAGAATATAATAATCAATGATATGGCCAGGGGTAATGGTAATCTTTTTGAATTTCACTTTACGAAGTTTCTTGAGAAGCTTAAAAATGAAGGGAAAGCAATTCTTTATCTGACAGAAGATATCTTCTATGCAATGCATATTTCAGATAGATTGAGTTTTTTCAAGAATAATATTCTTATGCCAAAAGAACCTATTTTGTCAAAACACATCAAAGAGATGGATATGATGACTCTTTATAACCGGTATCTGAGCTGACTGCCACCTGGAGCATTTTCCATATCTATCTGAAGTTCCTGATACATTGGTTCTATATTGCCAATTTCTTTTGTGTCAGTATTAAGCTGCTCTTTAAGTAGCCGGTCAAGTTTGTCAATTTCAGAAGGATAATTACATTTTGCAAAAATATTGGCCATAGCCAGTATCATTGAGTTGTGGGAAGAAAATTCCCCGGAGCAGTTGTGGTGTTCAAAAACAGGTTTCAGAAGTTCTGAAGAGAGCTTAAGCTTACACAATATTTTAAATCCAAGATATGAATGGCTGAACCCCAGCACCATCTCTTCCGCCTGATAAGATGCAACTCCTTCACCAATGAGAAGAGCCAGTTCCCCTGCTTTTTTTTCATCAGCAGTAGCTGTAATCGCAAGTTTTCCAATATCGTGAAGGATACCTGCTGAGTAACTTATTTTCTGAAATCCCGGTGCCATGTTTCTGGAAAGATACCTGCAGAAAAGAGCTGTTTTAACCGAATGTTGCCACAGGTCTTCTTTGTAAATATCGCATTTCCCGGAAATGGAACTGGTCATCTGTCTCGTTGTGTAGCTTAAAATAATCTCTGATATTCTATTGAATCCCAGAAGTGAAACTGCCTGAGGCAAACCCGCTACCCGGGCTTTAAGGCCATAATATGAAGAATTCACGGATGATAGTATTACCGCAGTTATAATCGGGTCCCTTGATATTTCGGTTATAAGTCTGGTAAGAGACTGCTTTTTATCCCCTATGACTTCAAGTACTCTCATGAGCACTACGGGTACAGGCCCCAGTTTAAGGAAGTCCTGAACCATCTTGTCAATATCAATTAATCGTTTATCTTTCATATCAGAATAGTGTTAAATTATAGAAATATTATAGTCTTAAAGATAAAAAAAAGCGATTTTTCATTGAAGAAAACTATATGCTGTTTTCAAGATCTATTTCCAGTTCTGAGTAGATAGATTCCAGATCTTCAATATCTTCAGTGGTGATAGAAAACTGGTGGTTCAGAACCAGATCAAGATTGTCTTTTTCTTCAGGATATTCAAACTTTGCCAGAGTGTTGGCTATCGCAAGAATATAGGTTGGAGTGTATGATTTATCAGGGAGTTCGCTATGATGTTCAAGAACAGGTTTCAGTAATTCAGATGAGAGTTTCATGCGACAAAGAATCCTGAACCCCAGATAGGCATGATCAAAGCCAAGAAGTTTCAGCTCTGCAAGGTTTGCGGGAACTCCTACACTGATCAGCTTATACAATTTACTTCCTGTAGCTTCATCTATTGATGAAGTGATTGCCAGTTTCCCTATATCGTGTATAAGGGCAGAGGTATAACAACTTCTCTGCTGAGCGGGCAGATGGCGTCTTGCCAGATATCTTGAAATAAGGGCAGTTTTAATCGAATGTTCCCAGTGGTCATGAGGGTATACCGGATATGATCCGTCTGTTGACTGGGACATATTTCTAGCTGCGTATCTCATTACAATTTCGGAAATGTTGTCAAAACCAAGAAGGGAGACTGCCTGAGGAATACTTGATATTCTTGTACGAAGCCCGTAATGAGATGAGTTAACCGTTGAGAGTACGTGGGTGGTCATAACCTGATCTTTGGATATTTCAGTAATCAGAGTCGTAAGTGACTGAGTGGGGGATTCAATTATTTCCAGTAATTTCAGCAGGGTTGTTGGAGCAGGACCTTTGTTAAGGAATGCATTTATCAGTTCATCGATTATTTTTTTCTGTTTCATTTTAATAGATAATTATATTTATATAGGGTATTAAGATCAAATTAAATTGTTCAATAAATATTATTTTTATAATGATTTAATCTGATTTCTTTGAGGATAAAATCTACATCATATAGAATAGAACTTAATCGGAAAAGTCGGGAGGGAGACATGATGATACGAGTATTACTTATTATGATTACTATTGGAGTATGGCTTCAGGGAGTTGATACAAGTGTATTGCCTCTTGGAGATAAAAGTAAGAGATATAAGATAGGAAAGATTCATGCCAGTGAAATTATAAAAACAGCAGGTAATAAGACTGTAAAAATTGGAGACATTGCAAAAGAGTTCAGTAGAAAGAAGGTGTGCGTAATTGGAGAGATGCACGATAGTATGAAATGTCACGATTTTCAGCTGGAACTGATTAAAGAAATTTTCAAAACCAATAAGAAAATAGTTGTAGGTTTTGAGTTCTTTAATCGTAATGATGATGCTGCTCTTAAAGACTATATAGATGGGAAAACGAATGAAGATCAGTTTCTCAAAAGTGTCGGATGGTATAAAAAGGGTTCCTGGAACTTCAGATATACAAAGGTGATACTGGATTTTCTCAGAGAGAATAAAATCGCAGCAGTAGGGCTTAATGTTCCGCGAACTATTCTGAGAAAGATCTCCAGAAAAGGGTTTAGTACTTTAAGTAAAGAAGAGCAGAAGCTTTTTCCCGGTATTAAAAAACCATCAGCAGAACACAGATTCTTTATAAGTACCATCTTTGGCTCTATGGCTGCTGCATCACCTAAGTGGTTCGAAAGAATTTATACTGCTCAGAAGTGCTGGGATATTGTTATGGCAGAATCGATGAAAAAGGCCCTTAAAAAACGTAAAGGCTATAAAGGGATTATTATTGCCGGAGCTAACCATGTGGCTTATGAGCTGGGAATACCTTTCCGTTACAGAAAGAGTAACCGCAGAGCTTCTATTATGACAGTTATGCCTGTAGTTGTGGAAGGAGAGGGTTCTGAAGGTATTGGTGCTATGCATCCGTCAATGAAAAAGATGAAGAAGAAAAAGAAGCCTTTTGCTCTTTTCGGATCTGGAGTAGGAACCTATGTTTTTGGTGTCCAGGCTTATAGTAAACCACATTTTCCTGATTTTGGTATGAAGTTCAGGGATAGCAAAAAAGTTAAGGGTATTGCAATTACCCGGGTATCAAAGGGTAGTTTTGCTGACAGGAAAGGACTTATGAAAGGAGATCTGGTAACTGAAGTATGTGGTAAGAAGTTTGATAGTGCAGAGGAGTTAAGAAAGTTTATGGACACCCTCAACTACGGAGATAAATTTACTATTAATACTGTAAGAAAGAGTGAGTTTAAAGAGTTAAAGAAAAAAGATTTTTAATAATATCAGATAAAGAGGCAGATCTTTTTTATCTGCTTCTCAATCAAAATAGCTGTGGTTAGGTCAGATCGGGGTTGCTATAATAGCAGTCCCTATCTATAATCTTTGAATGCATCTGCTTATAAAAAAAATTTCCATAATTTTTCTGTTTTTTCAGGTATCTGTTCTTGCAGCTCAGGAAACCTACAGAATCTTCAATAATACCAACCATGCAGAACTGACATGGAAGACCTTCAGAACCAGAAATTTTGATGTAATATACAGTAATGGACTTGAAAAGATTGCAGAGAAGGCCGGAGCTGTTGCTGAAGAGTTCTACAGAGAAGAGAAACGTATTCTGGGGTTGACTTTCTCCAGGAGAATATCTTTTTTCATTACCGATTCCGATGATATTTCCAATGGTGCAGCCAGTCCTTATGGGTATTTTTTCATATATGTAAATCCGTCAGATTATAGTAATAGTTTTACTGGTGGAGAGGGGTGGCTTAGAAAAGTTATTGGTCACGAAATGATACATACTCTGATTTTTGAATCCACAAAGAGCTGGACTGGGCTTTTTATTCCTCTGGGTAGTGTTCCTGTGGAAGTACATGAAGGAATGGCACAGTTTTATTCTGGTGAAGTATGGGGATATGCCCGGGGGGAAACCTGGCTGAGTCGGGCTTTTATGGAAAATGATCTCCATTATAAACCTGGAGCCCCTGATTATGGAGGGCTGCTTTATAGTAAAGGCGCATCAAAAATAAGAGTTCTCAGGGAAGAGGTTGGAGATAAAAAAGTTGCTCAGATTTTTCTGGAAAGAGGTGGCGTGACTGGCTACAGTTTTGGGAGAGCCTTTAAGAAGGTTACTGGAAGCAGCTGGAAAAATTTCTGTAAAAGGTGGCATAAAAGAGTTGCTGAGGAGTACCTTCTGAAAAGCAGAAGTTTTGAGAAACCGGATTTTATTAAAGAGAAAAAACATGGCAGAGCTTCATTCAATATAATAAAAGGAAGTGTTCAGGCTAAAGATGGAGATTATATTGCCGGTGTACTTAGAAACGGTTCCCGTAATATTAACCTGTATTTTGCAGATAGTAATAAGAGAGGGGTGGATAAGATTTCCTCTACAGTAACTGGTGAAATGGATATATCCCCTTCAGGTAAATGGCTGGTTTTTGTAAGGCGGCATTATGGTAAGTACAATAGCGAAACAAAGGACCTCTATATATATGACAGAAAGATTAAGAAAACTTACAGAATCACAGATAACAGAAGAGTCGTGGGAACAGCTTTTCTCAATGATAAAGAGATAGTTTTTATAGCTTCTGACGGAGAGGCAACAAATCTGTATACATGCGATATAAGAGGCGGCAATATAAAGCAGATAACAAAGTTCAGTGGAGAGGTAAGACTGCTCAATCTGAGCTCTTCAGCAGATGGGGAGCAGATAGCAGCGTCTCTTTATGATGGAACACAGCAGAAGCATGGAGTTCTTGTTGTGGAGATCAACTCAGGGAAGCAGAGGCGTTTTATGCCTGGATACAGATGCAGGTATCCATTCTTTTCTGAAAATGGTAATGAACTCTATTATTCAGGTGTTAAAGATGGAGTACTGAATATTTTTAAACTTAACCTGAAGAATCATAATACAAAGTGTGTTACCTGGGTTATGGGAGATATCCGTTGCAGTGGCAGAGTAAGAGATGGGGTGATACCTGTAATATGGAGAAGTGACAGAGGAACCTGGAAAACAGGAACAGTAGATGGGAATCGTACTCCTGCCAAATTGCCTGTAAAACAGGAAATAGTCAGTTGGAAAAGAAGTTCTGCTGGTTACAGTAAAAAGGATTCGGTTACAATTGATGGAGAGCATAAGGGAGACTACTGGTCAATTGGCTCTCTTAAACACAGACTACTTGTGCCTGTGCCTTTCTATGTTGATCAGGAGTTTACAGTAGGTCTTATAAATATGTGGAGTGACATGACCGGAGACAACAGGATTGTTGCCTTTGCAGCACTTAACCGTAATAAATTTTCAGAATCAAACTACTCTCTTACCTATCATAATGGTTCTACTATCTTTGATATAGATACTAATGTAAGTTATCTGGATACCATTACACTTGATTATGCTAAAAGAAGGCTTTTTGAGCGTAAAAGCGCTTTTTCCATAAAGCTGTCTCTACCAGTTAAGAGTCGCAATAATATGTTTGAAATTCACAAGTTCTCTGTGGAATATCTGTATGAAAAAGCCAAAGTTCTTAATGGCGGAGATTTCAGACCTGATAAAAACGGGCTTATCAGAAAGAGAATTGTCGGAGAACCTGCAGGTTATATAGAATCTGCACTTACCTTCAGTTATGAGTACAGAAACCGGGAACCATTTGCTAAGTTTATCCGGTCAAGTTCAGGAGTAAATGCTATCTATTCAATAGGAACAGAAAAGCTTGGGGGTGATGACAGTTTTGAGTATCTTCATCTGACAGGCCATATTTTCGGGAAACTGGTGAACGGTATTTTTGGATATGCCGGAGGTGGTGTCAGAGGAATGAACGGAAGAGCAGCCCCACAGAGAATGATAGGGGTTGATACTTACGGTTTTAGTGATCCCTCAGGAATGATGCCCGGACTATATTTTCCCAGAAGAATATATCAGAGAGGAGGTAAGCGTTCTGTATCAGGAGATCGTATGATAAATTTCACACTGGAATTACAACATCCTTTTCTTGAAACTGTTAATCTCGTTCTTTTCCTTGATTTTGCTGCTCTCAGAAATACAAATGTACAGGATGACTGGCTGAGAGAAGGAACCTGGGGACTTGAATGTCAGTACCCATTATTTAAAGGTGGTGTTCTGGCAGGAGGGCTCGCAGGAGATATCTATGATCCTGGTGGTAAATGGAAGCCCTTCCTGCTCTTTAAAGGACAGATACGCCTCTGATATAATTGTTTTAACTGTTAAAAAATCCCATTGAGAGATAACGTTCTCCTGTATCAGGCAGAACAGTAAGAATCCTGAGTTCTCTATCCTGTTCTGCAAGAGCCAGCTGTTCAGCAGCAGCGTAGGCAGCACCGGATGATATACCACTCAGCATCCCATCTTCTGAGGCAAGCTTTTTAGCTCCTCTGACCGCAGCATCTCTTGATATCTGAATGACCCCATCGTAAACAGAGTTATTCAGTATTTCCGGTACGAATCCGGCGCCAATCCCCTGAATCTCATGGGGGCCTGGTTTTCCACCGGAGAGTACTGGTGAAGCTTCGGGTTCGACAGCAAATATTTTCAGGTGAGGAATCTCTTTTTTAAGAACGTCTCCTACTCCTGTTATGGTTCCTCCGGTTCCAACTCCAGCGACAAATATATCCAGTTTCCCATCGGTATCTTGAAGAATCTCAAGAGCAGTCGATTGCCTGTGGGTTTCAGGATTGGCTGTATTACTGAATTGTGAAGGCATGAAAGCTTCTGGTTTTGACGCAGCCAGCTCTTCGGCTTTTGCAATAGCTCCGGCCATTCCCTTAGAGCCGGGAGTAAGTACCAGTTCTGCTCCGTAAGCTTTCAGGATAGCTCTTCTCTCCATACTCATCGTATCAGGCATTGTGAGGACGAGGTGATAGCCTTTAACAGCTGAAACAAGGGCAAGGCCTACTCCTGTATTTCCACTGGTGGGTTCTATAATCAACCCTCCGGGTTTAAGTATTCCGCGCTTTTCTGCATCACTGATCATTCCAAGGGCAATGCGATCTTTTATACTTCCTCCGGCATTGAAGGATTCTACTTTTGCTATAATTTCTGATTTATGGGATTTATTGTTTTTCAATCTTACCAGAGGGGTGTGCCCGATCATTTCAAGTATATTGTTTTTTATCCTACTCATTCTACCTTCCTTATTTTATCGTTTGCAGCTTCACATAATAACATGAGGTGGAGGAAAAGGTAAGCGTTTTGTTTACTTTTCAGAGAGTTTACTGAACAAAAGAGAAGGAACCACCGGCTTTGAACCGGTGGTTATATTTAGTTTTAATATCTATTTTTCGCTTGCAGGTGCAAGAAACTTATTATAAAGAAGAAGTGAAATAATGGTTACTACACCAATTGCACTGAACACAAGCCACAGAGTTGTTGGCTGGTTGAGAGTATCGATGAAGTAGACATAGAGTTTTGCTCCAAGTACGCCACCAATTGCACTACCAAATACTCCATAAAGGAAGATGTAGCCCATGTACATAGCTTTGTTCTCTGCAGGAGCGATGAGGCCAATATAGCTGATGAATTTAGGGTGGGCAGTCATTTCACCAATTGAGAAGATTGTGATACCCGCAATAAATATCCAGATATCTGTTGAGAAGGCCAGAAGTGCCATACCTGCTGTTGCGATTGCAATACCTGTAATCATTGTAGGCAGAGCTTTGAATTTATTAACAATCTTTGAGATGATCAGCTGTAACAGGATAATGGTTCCTGCATTAATAACTGTAACGTGTTCAACATCAAAGAACCACTGAGCTTCGATGCTGAAGAATGCCAGCATGCTGTTAACTGCTGAATTCAGTGATGCAGCATCTACATAAGCCTGAACATACCAGAGAACTGAGTCAAACATCTGGAAATAGAGTACCCAGAAACCTGAATAGAGGAAGATCATGAGGAGGAATTTTGCATGGTCTACAAATTTCTTCTCTTCTTTTGTATCGATAATTTTCAGTGATGTTACTGATATATATATTACAAAACAGATGATCTTAACCAGCATTGTCAGACCCGGGAGAACCCATATGATAAAACCAATGGCAGTAATGATTGACATAGGAAGCCTGCCACCGGATGAATTCCCACCTGCACTCTCTTTGGTAACAGCAACTATAATCATACCAACAATAAGTACAAGGCAGATGAATAGAAGGAAGAAGGATCTGCTTTTCAGGTTCTCTTTAATGCTCTCACAGTTTTTCAGGGTAATTGCCCTGAGCATTGGCTCTTCGTGCATCTTTTTTAACAGAGCATCTTTAATCTGAGAATACTCTGCAATATTTCTCAATTTAACATTAAACTTATTTGTGTCACTGTCTCTGGTAACTTCAAAAGATTCACTAAGAGAAGTGTCTTTTGAGAAGGTCAGAGTCAGCTTTTTGTCAGGAGTTTCTGCAATTGAGATATAGTTGCTCAGCTCTTCTCTGTTTATATCTTCAAAGCCTGCAATAGTTTTCAGCTCTTCAAGAAGAGATGATGCAAATTTTTCAAGATAGAGGGGTTTATATATTGTAAGATGGTTTGTCTCACCTGTTTTCAGAAGGTAATCGCTGCGTTTTGACATATTTTTGTCTACACTGAAAATCAGGGTAGAGCCATTCTTAACAATACCAAATCTGGCATAGGATTCAGACGCTGGTGGCTGATCTATATAGTTAAGAACTGAATATACAGAGAGAGCAGCAAGCATAAGGATAATCAGAGCTTTTTTAGCTCCTCCTTTTTTAAGCTGATTGAAGATAAGAACTATTGGTGAATAGATAATCTCAAATGCATTGGCCATAGTGTGAATCAGGTTCTGCATTGTCTGACGGAAATCTGCTTTTTCTTCTACGTTTTTCTCTTTTTTTACAGGATCTTTAAAGAAGAAGGCTGTTGGAAGTATCATTGCAGAGGTACAGATAGCTGCAGCAATGATAACGTAACTTGGGTTAAGTGATTTAAGCCATGGTACAAGAATAAGGGGGAACAGGAAAGCACCCAGATTGATGGACCAGTAATAGATACCAAAGCCCATTGAACTGTTTGACTTATCTGTTAACCTTGCAATTGAACCGGAAATGATAGGTTTAAAGAGACCTGCACCAAAACCCATTACCACAAGCGCAATGAATACTGATGTGTATGTGGTCATCTGACTGGTAAGGAAGTAGCCTCCACCCATTACTGTAAATGCTATCATCAGCATTTTGCGGTAACCAAAACGGTCGGCTATTGCACCTGAAAGAATCGGAAGGAAGTAAAGAAGTGGCTGAATTACCCCTTTTATTACTCCAACACTCTCTTTTGGGATGTTAAGAGTGTCTGTAAAATAGACTGAAATAAAACTCATCATTCCGTAATATGAACCACGTTCGAAAAATTCAAACATGATTACAAGCCAGAATTGAGCTGAAAATTTACTCTTCGTTTTTGTTTCTGTTGTACTGCTCATTATATCCTCGTTTTAAGATTTAAAAATAGTAATCTGTATAATACTTAAGATTCAAGTATAAGGTTTAATGCTTGATAATAGCAGGGTGAAGGTAAAAATTCAAAAAAAAGAATTATTCTCCTGAAATTGTTACAGTTTCAGGAGTTTTGCAGTCTTTTCAGCCTCTTTTTTTACCTGAGGATTTACACTTTTTTTAGACATCAGAGATTGCAGAGCTTTCAGGGCTTTTTTCTCTTTTATTTCTGACAACAGCTCAATAAGAGCCATCTGCACCATTGGAGACTGCTGATTTTCAAGAGCTTTAACGAGACCGTCTTTAACGATCTTATTGTTTCTGAAGAGATATAGTGCATCAACAGCAGATAACCTTACATTAATGCTGGGGTCACTGTTTAAGGTATTAAGTAGTGTGTGCAGAGTGTTATTGTCAGGCTTCTCAAGTGTTGATGTAAGAACTACTCCTTTAAGTCTGTTACTGGAAGATTCGTTATTTATAAGAGATAGGGACACCTGCTGTTTAAGAGTGTCAACTTCTCTTCTGAGCTCTCCTCTGTCTGCTGTTGAAGAGTTGAACATATAGCCTGTGGTAACACCTATAAAAAGGGTAAGTGCAGTGAGGGCAAACTGTCTGGCAGAGATGAAATTACCAAACCATTCTGTAGTTCTGCTTATCAATGAACTATTCTTACTATTTTCAGGTTTATGGTTCTCCAGCATATTATAGAAATTATTCCGAAGGTTCTCAGATGGCTCCGGTTCATCAAATTTCCCCAGTTCTCCCCAGATTCTGGTAAGAGACGTAAACTCCTGCCTGCAGTTATCGCACTGATCCATGTGCTCTTCAAGAGCAAATTCCTGTTCTGTTTCCAGTTCCCTGTTGAGGTAATCCGGCAAAATTGTTGTAAAATCGTTACATCTCATATCAGGCTCCTATTTTATGTGTAAGAAGTTTGTGGAGGTCCTTCAGGCTTCTGTGAACCTGAACTTTCACTGTGTTTTCGCTGCATCCAAGAATTTCAGCTATTTCGCTGTATTTCATATTCTGGAAGCGACTGAGAATAAGAACTTCTCTTTTTCTTTCCGGTAAAGAATTGAGAGCCTTTCTTACCAGCTCTTTCTGCTCTTCACCTTCAAAATTAGTTTCAGGTGTAATATCTTCTGAAAGTTCGTCACTTTCCAGCTCCTGCAGCTCCTCTCTTTTATGCTTCCGGTAGTGATCAAACATAGTGTTTCTGGCGATCTTATATATCCAGTGATTGAATTTACTTGTGCCTTTATAAGATTCTCTGTATTTGAGTATTCTGCAGAAAACCTCCTGCACAAGATCTTCGCTGAGCTGTCTGTTCCCTGTTAATCTGTACAGGTAACTGAAAAGCTGTTTGTGATACTTCTCAAACAGAATGGCCAGCAGCTCCACTCTGCCGGCCTTTATCTTCAGCATAACCTGCTCTTCGCTGTTAAAATTCACTTTATTTCTTTTTTCTCAGGAAAATGTTACCTGTGAAGGTTTTAAGAATAAGCTCCTGGCCTCCTTTATTTATAGTGCCATGGAAATCGTTGAAAGCAATTTTAAGTTTGCCGTTTTTTCTTACACTCTTGGCAGGTCTTGAAACAGCTCTTTTTATATCAAAGTCGCTGTAGAATTCACCTCTTGAAACATTTGCTTTTACGTTACAGGATGTGTTTGCAGGGAATGTGAGATCAATATCTCCGGTAAAAGAGTTGAAAGACATGGGTTTTGAAAAATCAGCTTTATCAAATGCAACTTTTATCTCCCCACTGTTAACGCTGGCTACAACATTTCCTGAAATACCGGACATGAATATTGAACCAACCATTTTTTCTGCTTCAATACTGCCTCTTATATT
>CBDDBX010000042.1:0-81111 GCA_965225955.1 Candidatus Aminicenantia bacterium | reverse complement strand
GAGGATCTTAAAGCTGAAAAACCGGATTATCTTATTAAAAGATTTTCTGAAGTAAGAAGTGAGTTCTGATACAATCTGGAATTAAGACTTTTCAGAATTACCTTAACTCAGGGGAATTTAAAATCCCTTTAATTTGATTTATTCAGCTCCTCTCTGATATATTTTCATTAACTCAGGAGTTGAAATGAAGAAAATCGCTATCCTTCTTTTTACTGTTTTGGTTACTATTATCTTTACCGGATGCACTAAAGTACCTGGAAATAAAGCTATCTCTTTTACAGATCTGAAGTGGGAATTCAGAGAAGCCGGAACAGACAGATGGATGCCAGCCTCAGTGCCCGGTTCAGTTCATATGGACCTCCTGGAGAATGGGGTAATTGGTGAACCTTACTACAGAAATAATGAACAGAAATATCAGTGGATTGGTGAGAAGAACTGGGAGTACAGAACACGATTTATCTGCAGTGAAAGTGATCTGGAATTCAGAAATTCAGAACTGATTTTTGAAGGTCTTGATACCTTTGGGGAAGTTAAGCTGAATGGCAGAACAATATTGGAGAGCAACAACTTCTTCAGAACCTGGAGATCAGATACAGGGAAATTACTCAAAGAAGGAGAGAATGAACTGACTGTTCTGTTTAAGTCGGCTCATACTATGACAGAAGAGGCAGTAAATCATTCTCCGTACTTTGATAAAACCACAGGGAAAAAAGAGCCAATTGACAGGTACTCTCTTGTCAGAAAACCTGCCTACCATTATGGCTGGGACTGGGGGACCTGAATTTCTGACTGCGGGGATCTGGAAAAGAGGTTTTATAAAGTTCATAAACAACTGTGAAATAGAAGATCTGTTTATAAAACAGAATAGTGTAACAGAGAAGAGAGCTGATCTTTCAGCAATTTTTGAGATAGATGCTCCTCTGGCACAGAAGGTAGTTCTTAAGCTTAAATATGGTGAACAGAAAATTGAGAAAGAGATTGAGCTTGCAGAAGGTATTAATAAAATAAACTACGACTTTTCTATTACAAACCCCGACTTATGGTGGTGTAACGGTCTTGGAAAGCCTGATCTGTATACTTTCAGAGCTGAAGTTCATGTGGATCAGGAAGTAGTTGCAGAAAAAGAGGTTATAACAGGACTCAGAAGTGTCAAAGTAGTTCAGAAGAGAGATGGGAAAGGAAGTTCTTTCTATATTGAACTTAATGGTAAGCCGGTTTTCATGAAGGGAGCAAACTATATTCCTCAGGAGATGTTTCTGAACAGAGTGAAAGAGAGGGATTATCGTAAACTTATTGCAGATAGTGTTGCTGCCAATATGAATATGCTCAGAGTATGGGGCGGAGGAATATATGAGAAGAATATATTCTACGAACTATGTGACAGAAACGGTATTCTTGTATGGCAGGATTTCATGTTTGCATGTGCACTCTATCCGGGAAATACAGATTATCTTGAGAATGTAAAAAAAGAGGCTGCAGATAATATTAAGCGCCTGAGAAATCATCCATCAATAGCCCTCTGGTGTGGTAATAATGAAAATTATATTGGCTGGAGGGACTGGGGGTGGAAGAAGAGATATTCAGAAGAAGACAGAAAGAAGATTGAAGCAGATTACAGCAGGCTGTTTGATAAACTTTTACCGGAACTTGTAAAAGAGTATGATCCGGGGAAATTCTACTGGCCATCTTCTCCTCTTCATGGCTGGGACTATCCGGTTAATAGTGAAGGGGATGTGCATAACTGGGGGGTATGGCACGGACAATATCCTTTTGATTACTTTGAAAAGGAGGAGAATATCGGGAGGTTTATGAGTGAATACGGGTTTCAGGGAGCTCCGTCACCTGAAACAGTTAAAAGTTTTACTCTTCCCAAAGACAGAGATCTCAATTCTGAGGTTATGAAAGCTCACCAGAAACACAGGATCGGATATCCGGTTATAGATAAATATATGCTCTGGTACTACAATAAACCAAAAGATTTTGACTCATGGCTCCATGTTAGTCAGCTTCTCCAGGGATACGGTATAAGAGTTGGTATTGAAGCTCACAGAAGAGCGATGCCCTTTTGCATGGGAACACTCTACTGGCAGCTTAACGATTGCTGGCCGGTAACCTCATGGTCGGGTATTGACAGCAGAGGGGAGTGGAAAGCTCTTCACTACAAAGTACGGGAAGCATATAGAGAGATTCTTATCTCTCCGGTAATAAAGGGGGATGATCTTAAAGTATTTATGGTATCTGACTATTATGAGACGGTTAAAGGTGTTCTGGAAATTGAGGCAATGGATTTTACAGGAGATGTAAAGTACAGAACGAAATCAGCAGTCAGCCTGAAGAGAAACTCTTCTGTTGCTGTAATAACAGAAAAAATTGAGAATATATGTGGAAAAACAGGAAAAGACGGGATTGTTGTAGCATACAGATTTACATCACAAAAGGGTGAAACCGTTAATACTTTAAGGTGTCTGGTACCTCCGAAGGATCTCAGACTGAAAAATCCTGAAATAGAGGTTGAAACAGCAAAAGATCCTGATGGTATTGTTATAAAACTAAAATCTGCAACATTTGCAAAAGGTGTAAGATTATCTGCAGAAACCTGTAATGTGTTTTTCAGTAATAACTACTTCGATCTTCTTCCAGGCATAGAGTTTATTGTAAAAGCTGAAACCGGGACAGATATTGATAAACTGAAAAAGAACCTGAAAATAGTCTCACTGTATGACACCTATAACTAATAGTTATCTATTCATATATCTATTCTGAAAGGCAGATACTTTTCTCTTCCGTAGTCCAGTCAGCATAATAACAGTATCCGTATCTACTGTTTTTAGAGTATAACTGTACATCCAGTTCACTGCATTCAGGATTATCAACAAAGCAGTTCGGTTAATGAAGAAACAGAAAAAAACAGGCGTTCCGTATGAAGGAATTTGATATTGATACTTTAGATTGACCTTATAGAGAGTTATCCATGTTTTGAAATATAGTTTCTGCTTCATTTTGTAGAAGATACTACTCCAAAATAGAAAATGGGTTTATAAGAAAAAGTACTCATAAAGAGTTGTTACAGCAAACCTCAGAATATAATTAAATTTAAGAGTGTTTAAAGAAATTGAAAATGTTTTTGTTGCTGTTTAGATGGTTTTGTTTGTAGAACTGGATTTGAATGTACGTTTGTTTGTGAGGAAGTCAGAGAGAAGTTGCAAAAGTATTTGTTTGAATCAAAAAGTTGACTTTCGCTTTTAAATATTTTAAGATTCAAATGATCGTAGGGTGATCATAACATTATTAGTTTTTATAACTTGTTGGGAGTTATAACCGGAGGGTTACATGAAGAAGTTGTCTAAATTATTCAGAATAGATAGGGGGTTTTTTATGAAAAAAGCAGTTGTTATATTAATTTCAGTAGGATTGTTGTTCTCTTTTTCCTGGGGCACTCTGGTTACTAATAAAAGTCCGGGAGCACCTCCTGATGGAAGTAGCGGGGGAGGGAGATTGGCTGCAGGAATGTCAGAATTGCCTCATGAACAGTATGTAAAACAGGGAGCTTCATTTCTGTTTCAGGCTCTTGCCAAAGTAAATCTTGCTTTTGCAAAATACGAACTTGATATAAAGGATTATGAGCTTTTAAAAGAGTCGTTACCTCTATTCAGAAAGGCTCAGATCTTTTTCAGACAGGCGTCTTATAATGTCTGTATAAGTGAAGGTTATAAGGATGTTTTCAGAAACTATAAATATTACTGTTACATTATATATAATCCCCGTTATCGACTGGATACTATGAGAGAGGTGTGTGGTTATATACAGAGAGCTGACTTTAAAGGGTTACACTGGAGAGTCTCTGAAATAGCCGGGGAGATGGAAGAAGCTATTGGAACACTTATAAATGATTTTAGTGAAGAAAATGCTTTAACTGCTTATCGAGTTGTGCAGAATCAGTTTGGGCACTACAGTACAACGGTTTGCCGGATTGTTACTAAAAGATGATGGCATTGATATTTCAAATCAGAGCAATTTTACCTGTTTTGACAGAGGGTTTTATTACTATCTTTATGAGAATGATGAAGGTGAATATACAATTTACAAAGAAAAATTAATTTAGCTGTATTAAGGATTTTGTTTGAAGCGGTTGTAAATCTTTAGATATTGGAGGGAGCAAGTCCGGTACCTGACTCCCTCTTTAAAATCTACGTTTTAAACATTAACCCAATTAAAGGCCAGATTATTACTATAATAGCCCGGCTAAATTGATGTTAATTGTATATTATAGAATAAATGGAGGGCTTATGAGTAGGATTGTTATTATTTTTATTATTTTACTCTCTTTTATCTCATGTGGAAGGGATAGTAAAGAGGGAATCGTTACGGGTAAATCAGATGAGAATAAAAGGGTAGAGATGCCTGAAATGAATAGCTCTTTTAGATTGCAACACATAAGAACTATCGGCAATGATGATGACAGGAATTACATTTTTGTCAAAGTAAGGGATGTTAAGTTTGATGCAAATAAGAACTTCTATGTAGCTGATTTTAAAGGGTATTGTATTGCAAAATATAGTTTTGATGGAAAGCATATTGTAAGAACCGGAAAGCACGGTCAGGGGCCAAAAGAATTTATAAGTCTGCAAAGTATTCTTGTAGAAGATAACAAACTATATGCCCATGATGTTTCAAATGACAGACTATCAATATATGATTCAGACTTAAAGTTCCTCTCTTCCAGAAAGATTGAACCCTCAGTTGCCAGAATAAAAGGCATAGCGGATAATGACTCTCTTATTACTATTAATTTCTATAACAATTATGGGCAGGATCATGGACGGATAGCTCTCATTAATAGAAGAGGGGAAGAGTACAGGAGCTATTTTAATCGTCACTGGTTTGGTGAATATAAAAGCGGTAATAAAAGGGATGAAGGGATAAAAAAATTTGGTACGGTAGTTCAGGCATGCTATTCAGTTGAAAGTGGTGATATTTTAATTGGTTTCCGAACCTCAAGAGCTCCGGTAGATATATTTCTCTTAAATAAAACCGGATCTATTAAACAGATTCTTAAATATGAAGCTGATCCAGAATATCAACTGCCAGAATGGTATTATAACCAGGAACTGGCCCATCAGATTTTTAGACCCGGATCAAAGATGAAGTCTGATTCGAATAGAATCAGATTGGATTCTTTATTTATATATAAAAATAGGTATTTTGTCTTTTTAAAGTATCAGAATAGTGGGATCTATCATGCAGATACTCATAAACACCTATTTCTGGTTTTTGATGAGTCTGGTAAGCTTATTTCAGAAACAGAACTTAAAAATGATCTGACCTTCTTTGATATTTCAGAAGATGGCTATCTTATTGGTGCTGATGTTGAAGCCGAGGTGCCAACTGTTCAGATACATAAACTTGTTATCAATCAGTGAAGCGGTTGTAGATCTTCAGATATTGGAGGGAACAGGTCCGTTACCTGACGCCCTCTTCAAAATCTACGTTTTTTAAACATTAAACCAATTAGAAGCCGGATATACCTGAAGCTAACAGTTCTTTCAGATTACAACATATAAAAGTCTGGTAATTATGAAGTAAAAAATCAGGGATTATTTGAGGGGTCTTTTTTTTCTGCGGAGATGAAGTATATACTGAATTATGATTAAAGTAATAAGAATAGCTGCAATAATAGCAATCTGCCTCTCCTGACTTCTCTCTTTTTCAAGCTCAAGTTCTCTGGCTCTTCTTTCAGTTTCAATAAGTTTTAACTCTCTCTCTCTCTTCTCAATCTCATTACGGGCATTTATCAGAGCAATACGGATTTTGTACTTCTCATTAAATAACTTCTCTCTTATTTTCACAGCTCTTTTATAGTAACTAAGAGCTTTTTTATGATCACCCATTGAGTTGTAACATCTGTATAGTTGCATAAGGCTACTGTTGATAAGTGAAGTAGCTTTCTGCTCCTCAGCTCTTTTAAGGCTTCTGTTCAGAAATTCAAGGGATTTACTGAAATCTTTTTTGAGAATGTATACAAAACCTATGTATATCTGGGTGCGTATGATTCCCCATCTGTCTTTTGTGGCCTGCCTTAACTTATAAGCCTTCATATGGTAATCAAGAGCTTTGTCAAGATCTCTGAACTCTTTCTTACAGTAGATAAGGCCAATATTACCCATAACAATGGCAGTCTCTTTCATTCTGCCTGCTTTTTTGGACAGTTCAAGTGATTTATTGTAATATTGCAGAGCTTCTTTATATTTCCCACGTTTTGAGGCGATGTTACCATAATTTGTATAGTAAGTTGCTATACCTGCAATATTTTTCAGATCTTTATGAATTTCCAGTGCTTCATTAATAAACTCTTCAGATCTGTCGTAATCTTTCAACATGAAATGTACTGTTCCGATATAGTTGAGAAGTTCTGCTATTTCCAGTCTGTTACTTTTGCTTCTGTAGATTTTCAGGGAATCTGTGTAATATTTGAGGGATTTATCGTATGTACCAAGCTGATAATATACCCGTCCTATGGACCTTAGTGTGCCAGCTACTCTATGAAGCTCTTTGAATTTCTCATAACCTTTCAGTGCCAGATTATAGTATTTAATAGCATTAACACTATCAGTCATTTTAAGATATGCATTACCCAGAGAGTTATAACATCTGTATATTCTGTCTTCAGATTTAAGATGTTTAAAAATATCGAGGGATTTATGATAAATATCTGCTGCTTCTTTATATCTGAGCATATGGAGTAATGACTGGCCTTTTGTAAAGTAGAACTCTGCCAGCATTTTGTTGGGGCTTCTCACTCTGTTGCCTGGATTATTTTTAAGTTTAAGAAGTTCAGTTATACCTTCTTCTGAGTATTTCAGAGCCAGTGCGGGACTGTGTTTTACACTGGCAGCAGCTCTCTGTTTGAGTTGAACAAGATGCTTAAAAGCTTTGAGATCTTCAATATGTTTTTTTACAGATTTCTTATCTGTTGCAATGGCAGGGATACCAGTTAATAATAAAAGCAGTATAAATATTTTCATCAATAGTTTCTATAGTAAAGGCGTGGAAAGAAATTTTCTACTTAAAAACAGCACCGGAAACTTAGAATAAGCAGAATCTGTGAACCTGTATTTCATTTTACGAGAGACCATTATAGTGCATTTTCACAGAATGTTGCAATAAAGATAGTTCCAAAGTTATTTGTAAAGAAATTTTTTTAATCCCTATCTATTCATAAAACAGAACAAAAAAATTGTAATGCCGTATAATCGGAATTGAGGATCTATGAATTGGTCTTTTTACAGAAACTTTATCTACAACCGGAGGTATTGATGTTGAAAAAATTGGTTTGGGGGATAATTCTGTCATTAACAGCCGGAGTTTATCTGTCAGCAGAAACAGGTCTTAAGTACGATATCGATGTACGCCTGGATCATGGTAAGAGGATGCTTTATGGTAAAGAAAAAATTGTCTGGACTAACCAGACCCAGGATACAGTTGAAGATATGTACCTGCATCTTTACTGGAATGCTTTTAAGAATGAGAAGAGTGCTGTGGGACGGGAGTACCGTCGTTCAGGTAGTTCACTGTTCAGAAAAAGGGCAGCAAAGAGCCAGCTCGGGTGGATTGAAGTTACATCAATCTCTCCGGTGAAAGGTGAACCGGAATTTGTCATGGTTGATACTCCACATCCTGAGGGAGATGAGACTGTTATGAGGGTGGTTTTTGAAGAACCGGTGAAACCTGGAGAAACTGTTACCCTTAATATGGAATTTAAGTCCAGAATACCCAGAACAATAATGAGAACCGGATATTATCAGAACGGCTACTTTTTTGGTCAGTGGTATCCTAAACCCGGAGTTTATGAAGAAGGTAAAGGGTGGAACTGTCACCACTTTCATAAAAACAGTGAGTTTTATGCTCCATTTGCAGATTTCAGGGTAAAAATGACAGTGCCTCAGGAGTTTGTTATCGGCTCCAGTGGTAAACAGATAAATATCGCAAAAGATCACAGCAAAAAAACAGTTACTTACACTTTTGAACAGAAGAGAGTCCACGATTTTGCATGGACAGTTGATCCTGACTATATAAAAGTTGAACGGGATTTTATAGCTGATAAAGAAGTTACACCGGAAGAGTATAAAAAAGTTGCAGCACAACTTCAGCTACCGGTTGAAGAGGTGAAGCTTTCAGATGTTAAGATGATTCTGCTGATTAATCCTGAACATAAGGACCAGATTGAGAAACACTTTGATGCTCTTAAAGGTTCTATTAAATATTATGGGTTATGGTATGGAAGATATCCTTATGAAACCATGACTCTTATAGACCCTCCATTCAGAACAGCCTGTGGCGGTATGGAGTATCCAACACTCATCACAGCAGGTACAGGCTACTATAAATCTGAAAGCCGTATGGTTCCTGAATATGTAACTATTCATGAATTCGGTCACAACTTCTGGTACGGTTTATGCGCAAACAATGAGTTTGAAGAGGCGTGGCTGGATGAAGGTATTAACAGTTACTCTGATGGTAAGGTCGCCAAAGCCCTCTTTGGTAACCCCAGAATTCCTCTGCCAGTAATGGGTATCCCTATGGAGAGATATGTAAGGAATTTCAGAGTGGATAAGACTTTTCTAAACAGAGCTTCAGCAATTTTTGTTGCTAAGGTAGATCCGGTTTTTACAAACTCCTGGGAGTTTATGAATGGAAGCTCCTACAGCTCAAATGTTTATGGAAGAGCGGCAACAGTAATAGAATCTCTTGAACGTATTCTGGGAGAAGACATGATGCTCAGGGTTCTCAGAACCTTCCATATGAATTTCCGCTATAAACATCCTGAAACAGCAGATTTCATTGAGACTGTTAATAAGGTAACCGGCAGGGATTTTAACTGGTTCTTTGAAGAGTTTATGAACAGTACCAGAGCTATGGATTATGGTATTGGTTCTGTAACTGTAAAGAAGGTCAGAGAGCCTGCAGGATATTTCAGAAAAAATGGTAAACAGGTTAACTTTCCCAAAGGTGAAAAGGAGAGTAAGGAAGATCTCTATGAATCTACAGTACTGGTAAGAAATTTTGGAGAGGCCAGAGTCGGAGGGGACGTAAAAATCAAAGTCCGTATGGTATTTGATGATGGAAAAGAGAAGATTGAACTGTGGGATGGTGCATCTTCATGGAAAAGGTATACCTACCAGGGTAAATCACAGATTGTCCATGCAGAACTTGACCCTGACAGAGTATTCCTTATGGATAGTAATTTTACAAATAACAGTAAAAGAGTTGAAGCTGACGGAAGAGCTTCAAAGAGATGGGGAAGTAAACTCCTGTTCTGGATACAGAACCTTCTGATGTTTACTTCATCTGCAGTTTAATGGAGGGTGAAATGGCTGAAAACGGAGCAGTTAAATCATATATTAAAGGGCTCAGCCTGACGGCAAAGAGCTGGAGACTTTCACTATATTTATGGGGAGTTAATATACTGTTTGCATTAATAGTGTTTCTTCCTTTTTACAATCTTATGAGTGGTGAATTAAGCAATTCCCTTTCCGGCGACAGAATGAGAGCTGGTTTTGATCTGTACTGGGTAACAGATTTTATATATAAGTATCAGAGTAGTTTAACTCCTGTTCTGGTAAGCATAATGATATCTGCTGGTATATATGCTTTTATCAATACCTTTCTTAGTGGTGGTATTGTGGGGAGATTGTATAAGAAATCAGAAAAACTTACATTTAGTGGTTTCTTTGCAGATTGCGGGAAATACTGGGGAAGATATTTGAGACTGGCTCTTGTAACAGTACCTCTGACTGTAATACTTGCAGGGGGAGCTGTAATGATATGGGAGTTGATAACAACGCTTTCCAAAGAGACTGCGGAGTCTGAATTTACTCTTATTATGATCAGGCTGGGACGGGTTTTTATTATAGGTGGAATATTCTTCTTTATCTCAACAGTTGCTGATTATGCCAGAATCGGAATGGCGGGAAATGACAGTACTAAAGCGGTAAGATGGTTCTTTCAGAGTTTCAGGTTTGTTATGAGCAATCTGATTGCTGTAACAGGGCTCTTCATTCTGAATGCTGTCGGATATGTACTTATAACAATCTGCTATCTGGAGCTCTCAACAGTTATGCCTGAAAGCAGTATGTTCTGGGTTTTCCTGATGTTCATTCTGCAACAGGTTTTCATCTTTATGAAAACCGGTGTGAGGGTACAGGTCTATGGTTCAGGGGTGGTTCTGTTCATGAAAAGAACCCGGTCTATGGTATAATCTGCTCTGTATCAACGATAAGGGAGGATGGATATTTGGAATTTGGACATATAGGTATAAGAGTTATAAATATTGAGGCTTCTATGAAATTTTATGTAGAGCTTCTTGGTTGTAAAATACTGAAAGATTACAGTTACCCTGAAATGAGGATCGTTTTTCTCGAAGCTCATGGAACAGTAGTTGAGCTTATATATAAAGCATCCAATAAAAGCCGTGGATATGGCCCTGTAGAGCATATTGCCTTTAAGGTTGAATCTCTGGACAGGGAGATAGATAAGTTGAAAAATTTTGGTATAACAGATATCTCTGACCCTAAGATTGTTGGTAAAGGCCGTCTGATATTTTTTGATGGCCCCAATAATGAGAGAATAGAGTTCGTTGAGAAAATCGGATAAAACCGGAGGACAGAATGAAGAAATATTTAGTAGTTGTACTTGTATTAGCTTTTGTTGCAGGACTCAGTGCACAGGAGAAACCAGAGATAGTTGACACAAAAGAGTTGACTGTTGCGGTTATGGAGTGCAGCGGACCATATAGTAATATGTCTGCCAACATTGGTAAATTTATGAACGAGTTCTTTAAACAGGGGCTTGCACCGGCAGGCACTTTCTCCAGTATTTACTTCAATTCTCCTGAAGAGGTTGCAGCTGCAGATCTTAAATGGGCTGTAGGTTTCCCTGTAGCCTCAGGTACAAAAGTAACAGCTCCTCTGGTAATAAAAGCTATAAAAGCCGGTAAAGCTGTTCAGTACCTTCATAAAGGAAGTTATAGCAAATTACATCAGGCATACGGGAAAGTTAAAGCTTTTGGTGAAAAGAGTGGTTATCAGGTTATGTATCCTGTAATGGATCAGTATATTAATAATCCCCAGAACACAAAGCCTGAAGATCTGAAGACTCTTATTACCTATCCTGTTAAGAAGAAGTAGTAGAGGGACGGCTTCTTAAGTAGCCGGAACCTGAAGGGAGGAGCTCTTTGTGGAAGGTTGTAAAGCCATTTTCATTAAAAAGTTCCTCCAGTTCATCAACAGAGTAGGTTCTTCCATTATATGTGTTGAGCATCATATGGATATCGTAGAGTGAACCTTCAGGAGATAGGGAAGGAATGAAGTCGTGAACTATTACTTCACCATCAGGTTTAAGGTATTTTAAAGTTTTTTTCAGAATATGCCTGTTCTCCTCTGCAGACTGGCAATGAAGAAAATTGGAATAGAGAATAATATCAGCTTTCGGTATATCTGGAGATAAGGGCTCCGAATTCAGGAGGTTGCATTTAAAATAACTGAGTCTGCTATTCTCCATATCTGAAAGGTGCTCCTTTTCAGCTATTTTAATAACATGACTAAGATCGCAGAAAATACCATTCCATTTGTTGTATCTGTTCAGGAAAATTTTCAAAGCAGCACCGGAGCCTGCTCCAAAATCGATTATAGTGCCCCGGGATGAAATATCTCCGGCCTTATCCCATAATTCGCTGCAACGTATCTTTGCTGCTTCATCCATGGAACCCAGAAATATTTTAAGATCTTTCAGATAATCCTCTTCGCTTTTAATCTTCACGCTTTTGTGTTTCCCTTCTTTCATAAAATCAGGCAGTTTAATCCATTTTGCCATAATTGAAGCTTCCATCTTAATAGTATTAAGCTGGTTATCAGGGGAAGAGGGGTGAAGAAATCTTTCAGAAAAGGAAGTCAGATAGAGGATTCTGTTTTTTTCTACCAGAATTCCTGTCTCTTCAAGGGCTTTAAGAAGTCTTGAACCGGACTCTTTGTGAATATGAAGAGAATCCAGAAAGGAGTTTCTGTCAACTCCTTTACTAATCAGAGAGGCAATGTTGAGACTCCCTGCCAGCATCAGCAGCAGGGATTTTCTGTACCCTGTCAGAAGTTGATGAAAATCCTGATAATCAGCCATATTAACGGTTTGAGTCTTCTATTGAAGTCTCTTCAAAGGATTTTATATCTCCAAGAACTCTTGCAGATGCACTAAGTATCTGCATTGCTATTGCAGCACCAGTACCTTCTCCCAGTCTCATGCCAAGATCAAGAACTGGTTCTATTCCGATCTCTCTATGCATAAACTGATGACCTGCTTCAACGGATTTATGCCCCGCAAAGAGGTAATCTTTTACGTTAGGATTAAGTTTATATGCAATAAGTGCCCCGGCTGTTGAAATGAGTCCATCACATATTACAGGAATCTTATTGGCAGCAGCAGCAAGAACAACTCCTGCAAGTCCGCCTATTTCAAAACCCCCGACTTTTGCCAGTACATCCAGAGGATCAGAAGGGTCAGGTTCATTAAGCTCAAGGCCTCTTTTGATTACAGAGATCTTGTTTTTCAGACCTTCATCGTCAAGACCGGTACCTCTGCCTGTCAGTTCAGCAGGGGCAACTCCTGAGAAGGCTGCAATAATAGCTGCAGAAGGGGTGGTGTTACCAATTCCCATATCTCCTGTTCCCAGAAGATCAGGTTTTTCTTCTCTTATCAGCTCATCAACAATGGATATTCCGTTTTCAATAGACAATATAGCTTCAGCTCTTGTCATTGCAGGTTCTTTTGTGAAATTGGAAGTTCCCATAGCGACTTTTTTATGAAAAATCGGAAGATCTTTACTAAACTCACAATTAACTCCAAGATCTGCTACAACTACTTTAGCACCAGCTTCTTTGGCAAGAATATTTATTGAAGCTCCTTCTTCAACGAAGTTTTCCACCATAAGTCTTGTTGTATCCTGAGGAAACAGACTTACTTTCTCTTCCACTACTCCGTGATCTCCGGCACAGGTTATAATTCTTCTGACTGGAAAATGGAATTTATGACAACCCTTGATACCAGCCAGTTTTGCAGCAATCTCTTCAAGTCTTCCGAGACTCCCCGCAGGTCTTGCCTGATGTCTGAGAATTTTCTCCGCTTTCTCTACAGCTTCTTTATCTGAAGGAACAATGTTGTTTATGGTTTTGTTAAGAACTGAGTCCATTATCGCCTCTCTTATTTATGTCTCTTCTCATCAGAGATATCTTTACCGAAAATAGCTTCACCTTTCTGCATAGCGCAAAAATCCCCGCACATAGTACAGGTCTCTTCTTTTGCAGGTTCTCTCTCACTTCTGATTCTGGCTGCTTCATCAGGAAACAGCAGGTATTTATTCAGGTCATCCCATCTGGTATCCCTTCTGGCTATTGAAGCCTGTTTTTCATTCTCTCTTCTGTCAGGATACTTTGCGATATCTCCGATGTGACAGGCCAGTCTTGTGGTTCTGACTCCAACCCGGACATCTTCAACATTGGGAAGTGCAAGGTGTTCAGCAGGAGTGATGTAACATACCAGATCTGCTCCGGCTCTACTGGAATTGGCAGCTCCTATTGCAGATGTAATATGATCATAACCGGCTCCTGTATCTGCAGGCAGTGGCCCCAGAACATAGTATGGAGCTCCACCACTCATTCTCTTTTCAAGCATAATGTTACCTTCAATCTCGTCAAGGGGAACATGACCAGGACCTTCAACCATCATCTGGCATCCCATTTTTCTGCCAAGTTCTGCCAGTTCACAGTTAATTATCATCTCTGCCATCTGGGCTCTGTCGTGACTATCGTGAATTGCACCGGCTCTGATTCCATTTCCCAGTGACAGAACAGCATCATACTTCTTCATCAGGGCACAGACTCTGTCAAACTGTTCATAAAGAGGATTTTCCCTGTTATTGGAATCCATCCATGAAACCATAAAGGTGCCGCCTTTGGAAACAAGACCACCGTAACGATAACCCTGTTTTCTTAATCTCTCAATAGTATATCTGTTGATGCCACAGTGGATTGCCATGAAGCTCAGTCCGTCCTGAAGCTGCTTTTCTATAAGGTCGAAAAGAAATTCAGGGTCAAGTTTATCAGGGTTTCCATGAATTCTGGCTGCTTCACAGAATGCCTGGTACAGAGGCACGTTACCTACAGGAAGCCTGGTAGCTTCGAGAACAGCTCTTCTTACAGCATCAAGATCTCCGCCTGCTGAGAGTTCCATAAGGGTGTCAGCTCCCTCTTCTTCTGCTGCAATAGCTTTCTTAACTTCCATATCTATATCACAGATATCTGAAGAGGTTCCTATTGAAGCATTAACTTTGGTTCTCAGTCCTTTTCCTATTCCGCTGACCTTCTGATCTTTTCTTGAAGGATTTGTGGGAATAACTATCTCTCCGGAAGCAACTCTGTCTCTAATTGTTTCTGCAGGTATATTTTCTGCTTCTGCTACGGTTTTCATCTCATGAGTTATTGTGCCTTCAATGGCCATTTCCAGCTGTGTCATAATTTATTTCTCCTGATTTACTTTCAATTAAATTTAAAGATTGAATAAAACAGTTTATTCTATTTAAAAAGTGTCTCCATTTCAATATCAGAAACCTATTAATTGACATTTAAAGGCTGTATGAATAATAATATTTACATGGATGTGTTACCGGTAATTCCAGGTTACAAGTTTACTAAGTTGTTGGGACATGGAGGCGCAGCAGACGTCTGGCTGGGAGTTCAGGAAGTTCTTGGACGTAATGTTGCCATAAAAATTCTGCGTCAGGAAGATACTACAGACCCTTCTGCAAATAAAAGATTTCTAAGAGAGGGTGAAACAGCAGCAAAGCTTGTTCATCCCAATATTCTGACTATTATAGATGTCGGTTATACCGGGCAGTATTACTACATGGTTATGGAGTACCTACCAGGAAATCTCAGGGAATTCATACTGTCAGAACCTGGTAAAAAACTTCCTCCCTCAAAAGCTGTTGAGATTCTTGCTAAAATTGCGAGAGCTCTAAGTTATGCTCATGGAGAAGCAGTTGTTCACAGAGATATTAAGCCCGATAACATTCTGATGCGTCGAAACGGGGAGCCGGTTATTGCTGATTTCGGGATAGCAAGGAACTTTGGTAATCGTAAAGGACTGACCTCCACAGGAGTTATAATAGGAACTCCCGATTATATGAGCCCTGAACAGTGTCGTGGTCAGGCTATTAGCGGGAAAAGTGATTTCTATAGTCTCGGAGTTGTTTTTTATGAGATGTTAACCGGAACAATTCCATACAAAGCCGATAGTGCCGCAGGGGTTCTTATACAGCATATGGACTCACCTGTACCAGTACTTGAAGGGGAATTATCTGTTTATCAGCCTCTGCTTAATGCATTAATGGCAAAAGATCCTGATGAAAGACCTGATAATCCGGCTGATTTTGAGAAACTGATGAGTCAGCCCTCTATGACTGTCGCTCTTGGGGATCAGGGAATGACAACTCTTACTACTCCTACTCCTGAAGAACCCGCTGTTAAGAATAGCGACACCTGGGTTTTTGGAGAGAATGGCAGATCACCGGAAACAGATACAATTGATGAACTGGTGCTTCAGGAACCATCTGATAAAAAGAGAGGTCGTAACAGCTGGATTCTTATTCCTTCAATACTACTTATGATTTCCGGTGGTGTTTTTCTGTATAAATACTTCTCAGATCCTGAAAAGGAGAGTGCACCTGATAGTGGTAAGCCCGGAATAGTTGAAGTGGAAGATAAAATTCCCGCTACTGTAAACAGTGATAAGAAGGAAGAGAAAAAGAAGAGCGAACCGGAAGATACAAAGCGTACGGAATACAACAATCTGATAAGACGAGCCCAGTCTGCAATGGCAGATCAGGATTTCAATACTGCAGGTGAACTGGCACAGAAAGCGGGCAAACTGTATCAGACTGCAGAAGTGGAAAGAATTCTAACTCTTGTACAGGAGAGGCTCCGGGCTCTTAAAGACCGGGAGTTTAACCACCATTTCCAGATTGCAGAAAACTATTTTAAAGAGAGTAATCTGGATGAGGCGTTAAAGGCTCTTCTTAAAGCAGAAAACGTAAGGAAGAGTGGCAGAACAGCAAAACTTAGAAAAGATATTGAAAACAGAAGAAAAGTTCTGGTAATGAATAAAACCAGAAAAGATAAAGCTGCAGCAGAAGAGAAGAGGGCTTTTCAGAGAGCTGTTGCAGGTAATACAGTTTATGGGTATGAGAAGTTTCTTAAAAAATACCCTTCAGGGAAGTATAGCGATACAGCTCTTAAAAGAATAAGTCAGTTAAAACAGTCATCATCCATAGAGCATAAAATAAGAGAAGATCTTATGTATAAGGAAGCTATGGAGTCAGATACTATAGAGTCCTGTGAAAAGTATTTAAAGAGTTTTCCTGGTGGAAGATATGTTGCAGAAGTAAAAAAAGAGCTTGCTTCAGTGAAACAGAAAATAGTTAAGGAAACAAAAATTCCTCTGGAAGTCATGAGAGTGGAGTTTCTCAATGCACCTTCTCCAAACGGAAAAGACGGAAAAGTCATTGGAAAGAGTGGTATAAGGCAGATGGAAGCCCACTACATATTTACAAGACTTTATCTTAAAAACAGGTTATACAATATAGGGGATAGTGAGAACAACATAAAGATAGTCTATATTAATAAGACTGAAGGTATAGATTATCAGATTACCGGAAGAATTGTTCAGGATAGTTTTTCAAAAACCAGCACTTACTCAAGGGGCATTGGATGGAGTGAAGGCGGGAAGTGGCAGAAAGGGGATTACAGTGTTGAAATATACATCAATTCAAGACGTATTTCCGGTGGCACTTTTATAATAAATTAAAAAAATTCCGGTTTATGAATAAAATTAAATTTTATTGGGTATTGTTCTATTAAATTTGGTGAATTGTTGAGTAATGTGTTGATTTTGTGTATATTTTCTGCCAGAATGAACTTCGTATAAAATTTTATTTAATAGTTGATAAATTCAAGGAGGACAAATGAAAAAAGCAGTAATTGCACTACTGTTAATCTCATTTTCTCTGTTTCCGGTATTAGCTGAAGATTTCAGTAGTATAAAGAACAGAGTAAGTGAGTTTACACTTCCCAATGGATTGAAATTCATCCTGCTGGAAGATCACTCAGCTCCGGTTGCAACTTTTGTAACATATGTAAATGCCGGTGGAAGTGATGAGAGAATTGGTATCTGGGGGATTTCACATTTTCTGGAACATCTGGCTTTCAAAGGTACTTCTGTTGTAGGTACAAAGAACTGGAAAGCTGAAAAGAAAGTTATGGCAAAAATGGATGCGGTTTTTGGAAAACTGAGATTTGAAAGAAACAGCGCAAATCCTGATAAGAAGAAAATTGAGAAACTTGAAAAAGAGCTGGAACTTCTTCAGAAAGAGGCTGCAAAACATGTAGTGCCTAATGAGTTTGATGCTATTCTCAAAAGAAATGGCGGTGTTGGACTAAACGCCGGAACAAGCTATGACAGCACTGTTTATTATTTTGGCCTGCCTTCAAATAAACTGGAATTATGGGCTTATCTGGAATCAACAAGATTTACAGATCCTACTTTCAGAGAGTTTTATAAAGAGAGAGAGGTTATTAAAGAAGAGAGAAGAGTAAGAACTGAGAACAATCCAATCGGTAAGATGATTGAAGAGGTTCTTTCAATATCTTTTAAAGATCACCCTTATGGTGTTTCTCTCATTGGCCCGATGAGTAATATCAACAACTACTCAAGAAGTGAAGTAAAGAGCTACTTCATGAAAAACTACACTGCAAGTAACATGGTTATTGGTGTAACTGGCGATGTAACTCCTGCCCAGCTTAAAAAAGTTGCTAAGAAGTACTTCTCAGGTATCAGAAAAGGCAGTAAGAATCAGCCGGTTTTCACTAATGAAACCAAACAGGCAGGTGAAAAGACAATAACAATGTATGAAGATTCACAGCCTCTGATTGTTATGGCTTATCATGCACCTGCAAATACACATAAAGATTTCACAACTATGGAAGTTATGAACTATATTCTGGCAACCGGCAGAAGTTCAAGACTCTATAAGAAAATGGTAATCGATAAGAAGAACTCAATGGTTGTTCAGGCTCTTGGCGGATTCCCCGGAACAAAATATCCTGGTCTCTATCTTCTTCTGGCTCTTCCAAACAGTGGTCATAAAAATGATACACTCTACAAAGATATTGCTGAAGAGCTTGAAAAACTGAAAAAAGAACCTGTTACCAAAGAAGAACTTGCTTCAGCAAAACTTAGAATGAAGGTAGCAAAATATAAGAGCATGGGTTCAGATATGGGGCTGATGCAGGCTCTCCTCAGTGCAGAGATGCAGAAAGGTTCATGGAAAAAAGCTTTCGAAGGTATTAAAGAGATTGAAGCTGTAACTGCTGAAGATATTCAGAAGTTTGCTAAGGCTTACCTCACCAATAACAACAGAATCATTGCTAAAATTGAGAAGAAAGCTAAGAAAGAGGTGAAGAAATGAAGCGCTTAGTATCAGGTATAGTTATATTTGCACTACTTCTTCTTTCTACTGCTGACCTTGCTGCGAAGAAGAAAAAGCCTTTTGAGAAGTTTAAATATCCAAAACTCAATGCTGCTAAATTACCAGCTGTTGAGAAGGGTAAAACTGCAAATGGCATAAAAATCAGAACTATTAAAAGCGATAAGCTTCCGGTAGTTACTGTATATGCACTTGTAAAAGGTGGAGACCTTTTTGATCCGGCAGATAAAACAGGTCTTGCAGGTCTTACTGCTGAGATGCTTAAAATTGGTGGTACCAAAGATTATACTCCCGAACAGATTGATAAAGTACTGGATGATAATGCTATCTCAATAAGCATCAGTTCAAGAGATAACTACTTCATGATCAGAGTATCTGCTCTTAAAGAGAGACTCGATAAAGCTATGGAAATTCTTGCTTCAATGCTGAAGACTCCGTCTTTTAGTGCTGAGAAGCTTAAAGAGATTAAAGGCCAGGCTGAGAGTGGTATCTCAAGAAGAAATGATCAGGCTCCAGGCATCAGAGATCGTGAATTTAACAAACTGATCTATGGTAAAACTCCTTATGCTGCGGTAATGGAGTATGAGCATCTTGATAATATTGAAGTTATCGATATTGCAAAATGTGCTGGCACATTCTTTGGTCCTTCAAATACTCTTATGGGTGTAATTGGTCCGGTAAAACTTGAAGAAGTTAAAGGTATTGTGGAAAAACATCTGGGTAACTGGAACTCTTCGGCTACTCCTCCTGCACGTTTCCCTGAAGTTAAAGATGTTGAGCGTGATTTTAAAGTAGGTTTTACAAATAAAGACAGTCTCAATCAGAGTTATATCTCAATTGGTCATCTTGGTGTTAAGAGAGATTTCAAAGAGGTTGCTGCAATTAATGTGTTCAATTCAATTTTTGCACAGGGCTTCAATTCAAGAATGATGCAGAAAGTAAGAACTGAAATGGGTCTTACTTATGGTATCGGTGGTGGTATCTATCCTGCGGTTTTCTATAAAGGTACAACTTCTGTATCAACCTTCACAAAATGTGAATCAACTATTCCTGCAATTAAAGCAATGCTTGGAGTTATCAAAGATATCAGAGCAGCTGAAGTTACTCCTGGTGAACTGGAAGATGCTAAAAACTACTTCATAAATGCAAATGTATTTAAGAACAGTACACCTTCACAGATTCTTCTGAACAGTCTGCTGAATGAGTTTTATGGTAAGAATCCTGAAGAGGAGAAAAAGCTTATTGATAATATCAGAAAGGTAACTGCAGCAGATGTCCTCAGAGTAGCTAAACAGTATCTCTCACCTGAGAAGCTTGTAATCTACGTTGTAGGTAAAAAAGATCTTATTAAAGGAGATCTTAGTGAATTAGGTAAAGTAAAGAATATCGATATCTCAATCAAGCCTCCTGCACTTAAAGAGAAGATTCCTGCACCAACAGCTGAATCACTTGAAAAGGGTGCTCAGATGGTGAGAGCTCTTTTCAAAAACAAATACAGAGGTTATAAGAAGCTGAGATCCATGACAACTGTAATGGATTCACAGATGAAGTTCAGAGGTATGAATCTGGCTATTAATCAGAAAGTTGTAAAACTTTTCCCTGATAAGCAGCATGTAACTGTAACTGTTATGGGTATGAAAACAGAAGTTATCACAAATGGTAACAAAGGTGTTGTAAAGAGTCCTATGGCTGGAGGAGCAAAACCTCTCCCTGCTAAAGAGATTGAAAAAGGCAAATTTGGTGATCTCTACCATATCTGCCACAACATGGATATGTATAAATACCAGTTCCTGTGGGGAAAAGAGATGGATGGGAAAATCTACGATGTTATCTATATATTCAATGATAAGAAACAGTGGGTTAAATTCTATATCGATAGAAAAACCGGCTTCATTGGTATTACTGAGAAAATATCAGATAATCCTATGATGTCAGGTATTACCAAAACTTTCCTCTCAGATTACAGAACCTTCAGAAATGTGCCTGTAGCAATGAGTAGTGTAACTTTTGTTAAAGGTAAAAAAGTTGGTTCTTCTAAAACAACCAGCGTTGTTGTTAATGGAAAAGTAAAGAAATCACTTTTCGTAGTTAAATAATCATATTTTCAATATAGAGTCGCCTGCAATGGCGACTCTCTCTTTTTTAACAGAAAAACTCAAAATCCGGGGCCAGGAGTTCTGAATCCGGCTTTTATGAGAATTTCGCTGATCTCCTGACTCTCTACGCCAGTGATTCTGTAAGCACCAAACTCTCTTCTAACAGGATAGTCTCCTCTGAGTTTTTCAAAAATAGCAGGATCTTCTCTTAATTCCAGATCATCCTTTTTTATTGGATATGTATGAAGAATCGCTGATTTGAGAGCCTCTTCAGGTTCTGATACACCAGTAAGATCTATAACAGGTTCTGTAGGAACCGGAACTTCTGCAGGAAACCATCTGATATCTCCATATCCGAAAAATCTCATAAGAGCATTGATACTCATAGCTGTACCTTCAGCTTTTCCATCTTTTGAGTATCCTGCAATATGGGGAGTTGCCAATACTGATTTATCCAGAAGCTCTCTGGAGATATCAGGTTCATATTCCCAGCAATCATTTACAGAAGCACTTACTTTTCTACTCTTAACAGCTGATATAAGAGCATTGGTTTCTACTATCTCTCCTCTTGCAGAATTGATAAGTACAGGTTTTTTCCTGAGATTATTTAAAAATCTGTTATTAATCAGATGGTATGTGGGGTCAGGCCCCTCACTGTTGAGAGGAGCATGAATTGTTATAAAATCCGCTTCAGAGGCGATATGTTCAAGGCTGATAAAGTCACCGCCTTCATTTCTCTCTCTGGGAGGGTCATTGAGTAGTGGTATCATACCTGCTGCTCTGGCAAAGGAAGCTACTTTACTACCAACGTTTCCAACACCTATAATTCCCAGTCTGCTTCCTTTCAGGTTAATCTGTTCTGTTAAAGAAATATGGCACAGGGACGCTGCAACATACTGCATAACTGAACCTGAATTACAGCCTGGAGCATTTGTCCATGTGATGCCGGCAGTTCTGCAATACTCTGTATCTATATGGTCAAAACCAATTGTTGCAGAAGCAATAAATTTCACAGATGAGTTTGCCAGAAGCTGGTGATTACATTTAGTTCTTGTTCTGATAATCATTGCATCGGCATCTTTTATATCTGCCGGAGATATTGATCCTCCCGGAAGATATCTGAATTCAAAATCCCGATGATTGAACTGATCTGTAAAGGGTATCTTGTTGTCAACAACTACTTTTATCATCTGCAAATGATATCTCTATGGTGATATACAGTCAAATCTTAATATAGAACGGTGGTATGTTTTCAGAACCGCGCCTGCAGAATGTCTTGATGAAAAGAGGTGGCTTTGGTATTGTAACAATATATGCGAAGTCAGTACTTATAACCGTAAATACGAAGTGAGAGGTACAGAATGGGAATAGAAAGGAATTCAACTTCAAAAATTTATGATCTGGTTAATGGAATTATTATGGTGGGAATATTTCAGCTGGCTATTCTGAACTATTCTGACCTGAGTGACCGCATACCTATACACTTTAATCTGAGAGGAGAAATCGACGGTTGGGGGCATAAGAGCTCGGTTCTTATAATGTTTCTGGTTCTTCTGCTTCTTAATGCAGGGTTATATATGATTGCTCTCTACTGCGAGAAAAAGGGTAGGATAAGTATGCTGGTTAACTCTCCAGGTAAAGAGTATGTCAGGGATATGAGAGAAGAGGATAAAATCTCCTATATACAAACTCTCTGTGAATCCATCAGAGGAATTATGTCATCAGTTAATTCCATATTTCTCTATATGTTTTTCAGAATTGTCAGATCCGCAATGGAAGGTCGATCTTATGGGGGAGGTTTTGAGCCCTGGATATATATTATCCTTATATTCGTTGTAACAGGAGTTTCTGTTTTCTACATGATCCGATTATATAATATTGCAAAACCTTATAAGAGGTAACTTAATATAAAGCAGGAGTAAATGTGAAATCAGGCATTCTTATATTCTGGTGTTTACTACTACTGATACCTGAATCAGCAGTCAGTAAGATTGTTGGGAGGAAACCTGTGGAAATGGGGCTGGGAGTTACCTATTTTCAGGCACTTCGCCACTCAATTCAGAACAGGACTCTATTAAAGAAGAACCTCAGTTATTTAAAAGATTGTGGCGTAGATTATATAAGAGTTGTTGCTATGATTAAAGATGATGGTTCTGGCACATGGCCTGTAGAGAGAGAAATTATTCCCGATTCAAAAGGTTACTGGGAGGGGTTCAGGTATCTGCTTGATGAGACCTGGAGATCCGGGCTCAGGGTTCAGATAACTATTTTTACTTCTACTGCATCTATGAAAAATATGGGCTCTTATGAAGAGTTAAGGGATTTTACCAGCAGAGTCTTTAGAGATATTATTAATACAAAAGATGGTACAGGTGTTTTCAGAAGCAGAAAGGTTATTATGATTGAACTTGCAAATGAGTGGTATCATCCTACCCAGAACCTTAAAGAAGAGGCTCTTAAGAAACTGACTCTCTATACCAGAAGACTTCTTGAAAAGACCGGCATGAATATTCCTGTTTCTGTAAGTGCACCTGAAGAGAAGAGCATTGAAGCTATTAATAAGATCTATAGCAGAGATGCGGATGTAGTTACTTTTCACTTTAGCAGAAGAACCGACCTGCTTAATGGATGGGAGCCTGTTGTGGATTGTGAAGACATATACAGAATACTTGCTTCATGTGATGTGGGTGTTATCCCTGTGAGCAGTAATGAACCAGTAGGACCCGGAGCAAGTATAATGTCAGAAACAAGAGCTGACAGACTGGTTATGGCAGCTGCCTATGCCTGGAGTATGGAGCTACCGATGTATGTCTATCACTGTGCTGCAGGAGTTGGAATTGATCTTAAAGTGCCGGAAGTGTTCAGCGATAAGTTAATGCCGGGATTGCGTGAAACCGGGATTTTGAGAAAACTGTTATCCGGGGAATTTATAAACAGTGTAGACAGGGGTGTTTTTGATATTTCTGAAGGTAAAGCTGTCAGAATAAGAGGTCGGGCTATTGGTAAAGATGTATGGACTCTTATTCCGGGGGCTGCAGATCTGGTATTGAAAAGCAGAGTAAAACTGGACTCTGTGGATGTGTATGATCCGTGGACTATGAAACTGCTTTTTAAAAACCTGAAGTTAAACCAGGGAGGTATTCTGGACCTGAAAGAGTGGGAAGGGGACTCTTTTATTATAAGAGCCAGGATAGTATCTGACTAACCTCTTTCTGTAGAAACATTGTCGGGAATCTTCTGTATCTGTAACAGTTAATTTTGTTAACAGGGAATTTTTTTATTAAGAATTCAATCAGGGAGATCTGTGAAGCGGGAGTTCCATACGATGGACTTCTGTTGTGAACAGTGATCAGGTATTAAGGTTATAGTTAAAAAAACAAATGTTTCCTTAAGAGATAAAAATAGGAAAATTAATCTGGACTGGGGGACTTTTCTGGTGTGATTCTGGTTTGTAGACAGAGATTTCTGTCTGTGGTAATTTTACCTGATGGAGTTATTTTTGCGTGTAGCCTCTTTTCTTGGTGTGCAGTATCTTCTGGGAAGAAGAGGTTCTTTTCCTTATGGTCTGGTTCTGAAGTTCAATCTTCTTGAAATATCTCTTCTTGTAATAATAAGTGACTTTATACAGGCTCTTGTACTGCTCAATTTCTTTGAGTATGCAGTTAAGAATATAAAATGGATTCAGAAACTTATGGATATATTCAGACGCTGGAGAAAAGAGAGACCACCTGGAAAACTTACCCTCTATTTCAGAAAAAAAGGAGCCTGGGGGCTGTTTCTTATCTCATCACTGCCTTATGGGGGAGGAGCTCTGGCGGGAAGTATTATGGCTATCTCCATGAGATTTAATAAGAGCAGAGCTTTTCTGATAATCTTTTCCGGCTGTATTCTGGGAACTTTCATATTCTATCTGGGATTTGCGGGAATTATCTCGCTCTTCGATTAAGCTCCTGACAGGTAGCTTTAAGTTGCCCGGTAGTTGCATTGAGAGGGGTAATTATATACAATCTCCAGTTGCAGGTATAAAACCTGACATAAATTTAAGAAGGAAAATCATGAGAATAAGTAAAACATTTATACCAACTCTTAAAGAATCACCTGCTGATGCAGTAATCATCAGTCATATCCTCATGCTTAGAGCAGGTCTTGTCAGAATGCTTTCAGCTGGTATCTACTCTTTTCTCCCGGTTGGTTACAAGGTAATCAAAAAAATATCTGAGGTAATCAGGGAAGAGATAAACAGAGCCGGAGGCCAGGAGTTTCATTTACCTGCACTTAATCCAAAAGAGATATGGGAAGCTACAGACAGAGTTGAAGCTTTCGGGGATACTATGTTCCACCTCAAAAACAGAGATTATGTACTGGCTCCAACTCATGAAGAGATTATGGCTTTTCACGCAAAAGGTGAGATAAAATCATACAAAGATATGCCACAGAACTGGTATCAGATTCAGACAAAATTCCGTAATGAAGCACGTCCCAGAAGTGGCGTTATCAGAGGCAGACAGTTTCTTATGAAAGATGCCTACTCTTTTGACAGGGATTTTGAAGGTCTTGATAAATCATATGATGCAATGGATAACGCATATCGTACGATTTTTGACAGATGTGGTGTGAAATATTTTGTTGTAGGTGCATCAAGTGGTGCCATGGGTGGAAGTAAATCTGAAGAGTTCATGGTTAAATCCGATGCAGGTGAAGATATTGTAGCTCATTGTGAAAAGTGTGGTTATGCTGCCAATGTTGAAGTTGCAGAATCTGTTGTTGAAAAAATTGAAAGAGCCGGTGAAAGCAAAGCTGTTGAAGAGATTGAAACTCCCGGAGTCCGTACTATCGATGAGCTGTGTGAGTTCCTGAAAATTGAAGAAACTGCATGTGCTAAATCCAGAGTATACATGGTTGATGAAAAGCCAGTACTTATTCTTATGCTTGGTAATGATGAAGTTAATGAGAGTAAACTTGAGATATTCTTTGGTTCAGCAGTTCGTCCTGCACATACAGACGAGCTGAAAGAGATTTCCGGTGCAGATGCCGGTTCAATCGGACCAATTGGTTTTAATGGCAGAGTTGTTGCAGATAATCGCCTGAAAGGTTTAAACAATCTGTATAGTGGTGCCAATAAGAACGACTTCCATATTGGTGGAATTGATCTGGAAAGAGATGTTGAAAATATCGAATTTACAGATTTCAGAATTGTACAGTCCGGTGAGAAGTGTCCAAAATGTGGCGAAGTATTCAGTGTATTCAAAGCAATTGAGCTGGGTCATATTTTTAAACTGGGTACAAAATATACTGAAGGCCTCAAAGCCTACTTCCTGGATGAAGATGGTAAAGAGAAGCCAATTGTTATGGGTAGTTATGGTATCGGTGTCGAGAGACTTTTTGCATGTTATGTTGAGCAGAATTACGATGACAGAGGTATTGTATGGGATAATAAAGATATCCAGCCTTTCGATTTTCATCTGATTGGTCTCAATATGAAGAAAGATATCGTATCTGAAGCCTGTGAAGAGATCTACAGCAAACTCAACGAAGCTGGTTATGAAGTCCTCTACGATGATCGCAGAGACGCTCAGGCAGGTTTTAAGTTTAATGATGCTGATCTGATGGGATTACCAGTTCAGGTAATTGTAGGGGACAGAAACCTTAAAGAAGGCAATGTTGAGCTTAAGATCAGAAAAACAGGTGAAAGATATAATGTTTCCCTGGATGAGCTCTACGATAAACTAAAAGAACTAGCATAAAATAATATCAATATATAAGATCCGGTGAATTCACCGGATCTTTCAAAAAAACTGCAAGGTTTTTTTCTCAATAATGTTATACCTTTTTTAGTTCCCGGAAAGGAGAAAGGTATGAAGTATTTAATCTTAACAATCATCCTGGGAGTTCTCTGCACAGGATACTCCCTTAAAGCTGAGGAACCAGTAGAACTGGAAGGCCTCAATAACCCATCAGCAATAACCGTTACACCTGAGGATATTTTTATTACTGACGGTATTACAGTTAATGTTTTTTCCCGTAAGGATTTCAGCAGAAAGGTTAGTTTCGGTAAAGCCGGAAGTGGACCCGGAGAATTTCAGAGTGGAAGACGAAGAGGTGGTAGTGTTTCACCAATTATTGTCTATCCTGATGGAGATAATATTGTAGTTTTTAACAGCAGAAGACATCTCTTTTTTACTAAAGAGGGTAAATATATAAGAGAGCAGAATATTGGTAAAAGAACTTCAGCTCTGGCTCCTTTTGAAGGTGGTTATCTTGGAACCCAGTTTGGGAGACAGAACAATAAGTTTTTTATGAAGTTTCTCTGGTTTGATAAAGAGTATAAATCCGGTGCTCCTATTAAGTCTCTGGAACTTGATGCCAGCAGACGTTTCAGTATATTTGGCAGGAACCCTGCCTATACAACAATTGGAAACAGAATCTACCTTGCTGATCGTACTAAACCTAAACTGGCTATATACGACAGAAACAGCGTTAAGCACGGTGATATTGAGGTAGACTTTGAACGTCCTGATCTTACTGCTGCAAAGGTAAAAGGTATTAAAGAGTATTATAAAGATATGCTTGGGGCAGATAGATTCAAGAGGGTAAGCAGATTTATGGATATTCCCTCCAAATATCCTTCATTTATTGGGGTTAAGGCTGATGGGAAATATCTCTATCTGATAACCTGGAGTTCAACTGATAAAGGGAACCTGACTTTTGTTTATAATAAAGAGGGAAAGCTTGTTAAGAAGATCCATATAAAGATGGAGATGGTGTCTGCTGTTGCACCATATCCTTTTGATATAAAAGCTGGTACTTTCTACCAGTTAATTGAAAATGATGACACAGAAGAGTGGGATCTCCACTCAACAAAACTGATCTGACTCAGAATACACACACAATATAAAGCCTGCAGGCTCTCTGTCTGCGGGCTTTTATAATAACTCTTTAATATATGACTCCGTATAAACTACTTGTATGGAGGCTTATATGAAGAAAATTGCACTATTTTTTATTTTGATCACAGCTATTTGGGGATTCAACCTGAATGCAGAAAATATTGAACTCGAAGGACTGGGTAAGCCTTCTTATATAACTGCTGATAGTACTAATCTGTATGTTGTTGATGGAGCAGCGGTAAAAATATTCTCTCTTAAGGATTACAGTAAAACAGGGGAGTTTGGCAAAAAGGGTAGCGGTCCTGGTGAGTTTCAGGCTGGCAGACGGGGCTCTCCCCAGATAATAGTAAATCCACTTGAAGACAATCTGCAGATCTATAATGCCAGACGCCATCTCTTTTTCTCTAAAACAGGTAAATATTTAAAAGAGAATAAAATCGGAAAAAGAACCTCTCCTCTCACTCCTTTTAAGGGGGGATTTCTTGGAACAATGTTTGCCCGTGCAGATAATGGTTTTGTTGTTAAGTTTGTATGGCTGGATGGAAAATACGACAATGTGAAGGAGCTTGCTGCATGGAGTAGAAATCGTAGCAGAGGTTTCAATATATTTGGACAGTCTATTAAGTATGCGGGAGTTAAAGACAGAATATTCTGGTTTGACGCAGATAAAGGGGTAATCAACAGTGCTGATAAGAGTGGTAAATCTTTTGGCGCTTCTGAAATTAAAATAACCAAAAGAGAGCTTACTGATTCTGATAACGAAGATATAAGAGAATACTTCAAACTGAGATTCGGTAACTTCTACAACAGAATGAAGGACAGAATGCAGTTTCCTGAGTTTTTCCCTGGTGTTATGTCTATGGCTGGAGATGCAGGAAAGCTATGTATTATTACCTGGAATGTGAAAGATGGTAAAAGGGAAGTGATTCTGTGCAATGCCAAAGGAAAAGAGATAAAGAGAGGCTTCTATCCAATTGCAATGGAGAATGCAATGAATATTGCACCTTACTTCTTTAAAGAAGGAAAGATCCATCAGATTGTTGAGAATGAAGATGAAGAAGAGTGGGAGTTGAGTGTAATTGATATCGTAAACTCCTGATAAACAGTTAAAAATACTAATAAAAAAAATACAGGGTGGATGTTCTATCCACCCCTCCTTATCATATTAATCCCCCAGAAGAGGGATAGTTACAGAGAAGTATTCCTCAGATTTCTCTATTTTCACTTTACGGTCAGTTAAGAGGGAGTATCTCTGCTCAATGTTTTTTAAACCTATCCCTGTGGATACAACATCACTTCTTAACTGAAGATTATTTTTAACAGTCAGCTCTTTACCATGAATCATAACATCTATGTAGAGAGGCCTGGATTCTGAAATAATATTGTGCTTAATAGCATTCTCAACAAGTATCTGCACTGTCATAGGAGGGATCTCGTAGTCCAGCATGTAGTCTTCAACATTATTTTCTATTACTATGCTATTGCCAAACCGCACCTGCTGAAGATACAGATGCTTTTCAAAAGCATCTCTTTCGGTTCTGAGACTTACAGTGTCTTTTTTCCGGCTCTGAAGTACGTAACGATATACATCAGAAAGACTCTCACAATAAGTTACTGCAGCTTCACGGTTCAGCCTTATTTCTGAAAGAAGTACGTTCAGGCTGTTAAACAGGAAGTGAGGATTCAACTGATTCTGAAGGATGTTGTAGTCTGATCTGAGTTTCTCTGCTTTAAGTTTCTCTCTCTCCAGTTCTCTCTTCTGCCGGTCTTTAAGAAAGGTTCTTGTTACAAGTACGGAGTTGATCATAAAAAGAAATACTATTCCAAAATATTATTGAAAGTATGAAGCCTCTTGTATTTATCTCTTCTGAAAGAATGTTGTCGTAACTTTTAAAAAACAGAACTATAGAAATTGAGAATAGCCACGTAATACTGAGAGAAACCTGCATAACCAGACGTAATCTGAATCTGGAAAACCAGGGTACTTTTCTGTTCAGCAGGCGATCCATTATGATTAAACCTTCGGTTGCAAGAATGAAGCCTATTGCTATATCGAAATAGTGGTTCTGAGAGGAAGATACTCTGCTGTTAAGGATTGTGGTAACAAAGAGTAGTACCAGAATACCTGCTGAAGCAGACGCAGCAGCTCTTAATAGAACTGTATAGATTTTTTTGACATCCATATCACTCCTATTCTAGCATATTTCGCCTGGAATCCCCTGCTAAGGCTTTTTATAAGGAGGGAGCTGTGTTCGGGACTGTTTCAAAAGTCACTTTTTTTGGTAACCACGAATGGACACCAATAAACGCAAATTTAATGTTGGAAAATTCGCAAAAACCAAGTCTTTAAAAGATTTTTACTTCATTTTCCAACGGTTTTTTTGTTTTGAATTTACACGAATTTCTGTTGAATGTTTTGAGACAGTCACGTTCATCGCTTAATAAGGAGAACGCTAACGCGCTGCTCATCTCTGGCATTAGTGTTTGTTGAAGTATCTTAGCTTGTCAGGGCTTTTTATAAGGAGGGAGCTGTGTTCCTCGCTTAATAAGGAGAACGCTAACGCGTTACCCATCTTTGCGAAGCAATATTTCCCGCTTCGCTTCAATATTGGCAAAGACCCATCACACATAAATTTTCGGACTAACGCTTCGTTTATTAGAGGTGGATAAGGTGACAAGCTGTCGCTTGCTTCCATCACACATAAATTTTCAGGCTAACGCTGCGCTTGCCGCCTTCAGTGGTGTGACCCCCGCTGGTGAGGCGGGGGTCACGGTGAAATGTAAACATGGTATTAGTGCATTTATCTGTCGAGCCACTCCTTGAATACGGGAGTGCGATCTCTGCTTATTACTATATCCTCTGTTGCGGGAGGATCTGTTTTTATCATAAGTTTACCATTAAACCACTGTTCAATCTTCTTTATTGAGTCTATATTCACAATGCTTTTGCGGCTGGTTCTGAAAAACTTATCCGGATTCAGCTGTTCTGAGAGTTTCTCAAGAGAAAGGTCAAGCATATATTTACGATTTTTGTGGGTAAATGCGTAAGTTGAACTCTGAATACTGAGAAAGAAGGCTATATTTTCTACCGGCACTGTAAGAAGTTCATCTCCAATAGATATAAGAAACCTGCTTCTGTATTCACTCTTTTTTAATTTAACCTGTTCAATAAGAGCAGAAAAATCTGTACTGCTGTTTCTGGATTTAATAAGAGTCTGGCTGAGATTGCGATACTTTTCTATAGTTCTTTCTATATCAGCTTTTTTCACAGGTTTTAAAAGATAGTCTATACTGTTAACAGTGAAAGCATTCAGTGCATACTGATCGTAAGCGGTAATAAAAACTATCATGCTCTCAGGTTCTATATGTTTGAAAATATTGAAACTGAGGCCATCAGACAGGTGTATATCAAGAAATATCAGATCAGGATGCTCATTGTTACGTAGCCACTCAACGGTTGACTCAACACTATCTTTCACAGCCGCAATGGTAATGTCGGATGCCAGTTCCTGCAGAATAGCTGAAAGCATTCTCTGAGCTGGTAATTCATCTTCTACTATCAATACTCTCATTCTTAATCTCCAAGTAGTGGAATTGTAACCGAAAATTCTGTTTCTGTCTTCTCCACTCTTACTTTTCTATCGGTTAAGAGGGAGTATCTCTGTTCAATATTTTTCAACCCTACACCTGTGGAAATAACATCTTTCCTGGGCTGAAGGTTATTGGTAACTATAAGTTCCTGATTATTGTAATTTATACCTATATAAAGAGGTTTGTTTTCAGAAACAATATTGTGTTTAAGGATATTCTCAATAAGAATATGTATTGTAAGAGGAGGAAGTTCATATTCAAAAATTTCATCTGGCAGATTACACTTAAGAACAATGTTATCTCCAAATCTTACCTGCTGTAGAAAAATATGCTTATTAAAAGCTTTAATTTCTGTTTTTAAACTTACTGTATCTTTATTTCTACTCTGAAGTACGTATCTGTAAGCATCGGAAAGAATTTCGCAATACTCAATAGCTCTCTCCTGATTATGTCTTATCTCTGAAATCAGTACATTCAGACTGTTGAAGAGAAAGTGAGGATTCAGCTGGTTTTGCAGAATGTTGTAATCTGCTCTGAGCTTCTCCCTTTTAAGTCTCTCCTGCTCAAGTCTGTGTTTCTGGGAATCTTTAAGAAAAGTTCTGGTTATGAGAATTGTGTTCAGCATGTAGAGGTTGATTATTCCAAATACTATGGATAGTATAAAACCTCTCAGGTTCTCCTGATTTGATACTATGGCATTATAGTTCATAGTCAGCATAATAAGGGCTATAAACAGAATCCAGATGAAACTGTAGACAGTCTGCTTTAGCAATCTTTTTTTAAAAGATCTGAACCATGGAGTCTTTTTATCCAGTATCCGGTCTATAAAAAACAGTCCTTCTGTAAAAAGAATAAAGGCTATTGCAATATCAAAGTAGTACCTTGCTTCTGTAGGGTTCTTTGATGGAAGCATGGCGTCTATAAAAAGAAGAACCAGTATTCCAATAACAGCAGTAGCAGGTACTCTTAAAAGGAAGTTGTTAAATAGCCTTTTCATCTTTATCTTATTCTATTTTAATTCTTATGAGTAAGCAAAATTCCCATGCTTTTTTTGCAGGTTACAATCATTATTCTGCACTCAATCTCTGAATCTATAACACTGCCTTTAGCTCTCTGCCATTCAGCCTGAGCTTCCAGAAGATCTGCCAGAGGCTCCATACCTGCTTTATAGTTGTCTTCTGAAAGAGCAAGGTTCTCTTTAGCCTGAACCAGATAGTTGTGGGACAGGTCAAGATTTTTAAAAGCTGTCTCAAGGTTGAGCTGGGACTGTCTTATCTCAAGAACCATCAGTTTTGATGCTCTGTTAAGGGTTTCCTGCTGAGCCTCTTTTGCCTTTTCTGCTCCAACTCTTACATACTTTTTTCTGTTCCAGTTAAAAACAGGAATACTTACATTTACCATTGCATATGCATTGGTACTGTTTGTCCAGTGCCCTCCGCTTCTGAGTCCTGTAGCTGAAAGTGCAGCAGACAATCCTGCCTGAGGCATATAGTCACTTATATTGTAATTTATCTCCTCTTCTTTCAGATGAACCTGTTTCTGGAGCATCATATAGTCACTTCTTAATAGAGGAGACGGCTTCAGATTAAGTATCTTTGCCGGAGGCTGAGGGGATTTGCCAAGGGTTTCCACCTCTATATCTGTTTTGTTGCTCAGGCCTGTGATTCTGCACAGATTAAGACGGGTTATTTCTCTGGCGTTTTCTGCTTTCTTAAGATCGAGTTCAGCTCTCTTATATCTGACTGCGATTTTCAAAAGATCATTACGATTTACCATTCCCGCATCGAAACTATCTTTCACAGTAGCCTGCAGTTCTTTCAGCAACTGGATGTAACTTCTGGCAATTTTCACCTTCTCAATTGATGAGACATGCTGCCAGTATGCCTCTTCAGCTTCATATATAACATCTTCACGGCTATTGCTGAGGCCGGAAGATTTGATTGACTTACCGATTTCAGCCATCTTGTAGCCTGATGAGATTTTTCCACCTGAATATATCGACTGGCTCAATGTAAGACTGGTGTTATATGCGGATTTAGGAATAAGATCCATTTTGTCATCACCAAGAGCTATTTTATCTGGTGTTGTCTGGTGAAAATAGAGGCCACTTGCAGATAGAGAAGGCAGATTATAGGTAGCTGCCTCCTTTTTTCTGTTTTCTGCCTGTTTAAGTTCAGCCTTTGCAATTTTTACTGTTTCACTGTTTTTAAGTGCAAGTTCCCTGCACTTTTTTATGCTTATTGTATCTGCATTAACCAGAATAGTACTGAATACTATTCCGGTTACTGCACTGATTATTTTACGGTTCATTTTAGTTCTGCTCCTTAACTGTTCCTAAACTCCGGTAGAAGAGGGCATAGTAGAATACCGGAATGAATACAAGGGTAATAAGAGTACCAACCAGAAGTCCTGCCATAATGGTAACAGCCATACCTCCAAACATTGAGTCAAATATCAGAGGTGACATACCAAGAATTGTGGTTAATGATGCCATCATAACCGGTCTCATTCTTGAAACTGCAGCTGTTACTACAGCATCCAGAAGTTCTTTGCCCTGTTTAAGAAGAATATCTATTTCGTCGATAAGTACGATTGCATTCTTAATCATCATACCCATGAGACCAAGTGATCCGATAATCGCCATAAAACCAAACTCTTTACCTGTGATTATCATACCCGGTATGATCCCTATCATTACAAGAGGTATGGATACAAATATTATCATCGCTTTTCTATAGCTTTTAAAAAGGCCTATAAGAAGAGCTATCATTATGATCACTGCGTGAGGAAGTTTCATGAAAAGCAACTCGTTGGCTTCCTGACTTGCTATGTACTCACCAAGCCATCTCGCACTGTATCCTTTCGGAAGTTCTATCTCTGCAATTTTATCCTTGATTTTTGCACGAACCTTTTCAGCAGTATAGCCTGTTGCCGGATTACATTGAGCTTTGATCGACCTGCGACCATCGTATCTTCTTATAACCGGTTCCTCCCATTTCAGATTAACTCCTTTTACAGCCTGACTTAATGGGATGGTATTGACCATTTCCATGAGGTTAAGCTGGCCTTTAATAGTAAACTCTTTCAACATCTTCTGAATTGGAAGATTTGAGGGAATGGCTGCCCACACAGGAATATCTTTAAGATCTTTAATGGGGTTACCTTTTGAATCAACGCTTTTAAGTAGCAGAGGCATGGTGTCTTCGCCTTCAGAATATGTACCCATGGGCACACCTTCAGTAGATGCAAACATTGCCATACTTATATCACTTCTGGAAAGACCACTTGTTCTGGCGAGAGGCTGGGAGTATGCCGCTTCTATAAGTTTGGTTTTAGGCTCCCAGTCGTTTCTGACAAGTACTGCTGTCTCTTCTTCTCTCATTATCTTTTCTGCTTTTGCTGAAAGAGATCTGAGAATCGCAGGGTCAGGGCCACTGAACATGATTTCAATAGGGAATTTTTTGAACATGAGGTTGTATTTCTTAATTCTTACGTATGCCTGTGGGTAGTTTTCAGAAAGTTCTGCCTGAAGAGGTACTATGATTTTATCAATATCTTCCGGCTCTCTGAAATCGAGAATCAACTCACCGTAGTGGGTGCTTGGGGAAGCAAGTGATCTGACAAGATTGTATCTTGCGGGAGTTCCTCCGATACTGGTTGTTATGTTGGTTATCTCTTCATATTTCTTAAGTATATAACTTCCTATTTCATCAAGATCTTTCTCAACCTTCTCTATTGCTGTACCAGCAGGCATCCTGTACTCCAGATACGCCTGATTGTATGTAAGATCAGGGAAGAATGACTGCTTCATATATTTACCACCTGACATTGCCAGAAATAGAATAAGCGCTGTGATTCCCAGAGTAAGGAATTTTCTCTTTATACATAAATGTAGAATATTTCTGAAGAAATTGTAAAATTTCCCTGCAAAAGGATCTTCTGCATCTTTATTATTATCTGTTTTTATATAGTTATCTGTGAAAACAGGAGTCTGGGTTAATGCAAGAACCCAGCTCAACAGAAGGGATATTCCAAGAACAATGAACAGGTCTCCTGCGTATTCAGCAGCTGAACCGGGAGACAGATATATAGGCAGAAATGCTGTTACTGCAATAAGAGTCGCTATAAGTAGGGGAAGAGCAGTTTTACGTGGAGTATTATACAGAGCATCTTTTTTAGGAAGACCTCTTTTGAAGTCTATAAGAATACCGTCCATAATAACAATTGCATTATCTACAAGCATTCCCATTGCAATAATAAGTGATGCAAGTGAAACACGTTGAAGTGAACCGCCAATCAGAAGCATTACTACAAAGGTTCCAAGTATTGTGAATACCAGCCCGCTTCCTATTATCAGACTACTGCGGAATCCCATTGCAAACATAAGAATCAGTACAACAATTGCTACAGATTCAATAAGGTTTACCATAAAATCGCTTATGGCTATATCAACCTTTTCCGGCTGATAGAAGACTTTATGAATCTCTATACCTGCAGGTATCCGGGTTTTCAGTTCTTCCAGTTTTTTCTCAACTCTCTCTGAAAGTTCAAGAATATTTCCACCGGATTCCATTGCCATAGCAAGACCTATTGAAGGCTGGCCATTGTATTTCATCTTGTTGCTGTATGGCTTTCTATAACCTTTTTCAATTGTTGCAATATCTTTTAGTTTTACCTGATCACTCTCATGACCCTGAAGAATCAGCTCTTCAATATCTTTTATAGATCTGAAGCTGTCACCTACTGTTAATCTGATTCTGTGGGAGGCAGATTTCAGGTTTCCGGGATATACAACTTCATTCTGTCCTCTGAGTGTCATCATTACTTCCAGAGGATGGACCCCAAGATTAGCCAGTTTTTCTTTTGAAAGTTCAATGTTCACAACAGGAGCCTGTTTGCCGTAAAGATCAATTCTTCTTACCTTATTTACTGTAAGAAGCTCCCGTTTTATAAAATCTGTGTAGTCTTCCAGATCTTCGTAACTGTAGCCGTCTGAGGTTATGGCATAGAACATACCGTAAACATCACCAAAATCATCTTTAACAATCGGGGAGGAGGCACCGGAAGGGAGAGATGCTGCGGCAGCAGTTACTTTTCTTCGCAGCATGTCCCACTTCTGTTCCAGGTCCTTTTGTAGAACCTGTTTCTTCAGTTCAACCTCTATTTCCGAATAATTGGGAAGAGAACGTGAAGTAACCGCATAAAGATCACCCATTGCCCTTATCTCTTTTTCAAGAACATCGGTTACTTCAAGTTCGACTTTATGTGCTGATGCACCTGGATAAGTTGTTATCACCAGTGCTTTTTTAACTACAAGTTCAGGGTCCTCAAGTTTGCTCATCTCCTGAAAGGCAAAAAAACCGCCTGCAACGAAGATAAACAGAATGAACCAGAGGAACCTCTTGTTTTCAAATGCAAATCTGGTAAAGTTCATAAGAGTTTCCCCACATTTGTATCAGGTGCAGCTGTAATGAGGGAAACTTTCTGATTTTCTCTAAGACTGTTTACGCCTGCAGTTACTATTGTCATGCCTGTGTTGAGACCTCTGATAACTGTAGCTGTTCCTGTGCTGCTGACAGTACCTGTTTCTATTTTTAAAGTTTTAACAGTACTTGTTTTGGGATTGTATACCCAGACACATGTAGAACCTTTACTGTTGAAAAGAGATTCTACAGGAATCTCTATCTGCCCGGTACTTTCTGTTATTTCTACTCTGATATCTGCAGTCATTCCGGGAGCTGGTTTAAACTCTCCTTCTGAAGTGAGTTCCAGTATTACTTTATATAGCTGATTATGATTTGCCTTTTTTCTTATATTAACAGGTTCCAGAAAGAAGGTTTTTCCGGGAATTGTTGATATGGTGCATGAATAACCCTTAATTTTATCTCTTTTCATATATAGTGAGGAAGGAATTTCAGTTTCAACTTCTAGATACTCCAGATTAACTATTGATACAACGGGTCTGCCTGCTGACACTATTTCATGATTATCAAAAAACTTTTCCTGAATATAACCGGAGAACGGAGCTTTAAGTTTTGTATCTTTAAGAGCATTAACTGCTGATCTGTAAGCTGCTTCTGCCATGTCTCTTGAAGCAACCATCTTTTCATAGTTATTTCTTGCTACCCTCTTCTTCTTAAATAGAGTCTCTACTCTTTCTGTTTCAGCTTTAAGCTGTTTTAATCTTGCTTTGGCAGATGCAAGCTGTACCTGATAATCCCGTGGATCGATTTCAGCTATAAGTTCACCTTTTTTAACAAATTTACCTTCCTCAACAGGTAATTTATGAATTGGCCCGGAAATCCTGAATGCCATATTTATTTCAGCAGCTTCTTTTACTCTACCTGTAAATTCTCTGTGAGTCATAGTATGGCTTTTTCCTATTGTCACTGTTTTGACTGGCCTGATGATCTCTTTTTTCACTTCCTTTTTATTTGAACCGCATCCGGTTAATGTCAGAATTTATGACTGCCGGAATGGCGGCTTTTTTCAATCCACTTATTAACATTTTTACCTCCGTAATTTTTCACCTGCAATGATATTAGAGAAGAAGCAAGTAGACAGGGAATACTCTGTGAATCGTATTATTGTATTGCTGAATCGCAAAATATCACTACTGAAGCATAGATTTCTATACTGATCAGTAGCAGATAAGTGTTCGCTACCGGATGTTTTGTGTTCATTTGCGATCGGGATTAAAGCAACCTTTTAATTTTTTCCCCGTTATACCTGATAACTGGTGCGGTATGAATATTGCTGATGAGTTGTAAGAATGTAAATACTTAAATTTAAAGGAGAGAATTATGAGTAAAAGTAAAGTTTCAGAAAATGAGATGAGAAGTACAAAAGGCGGTTTCAATCCTGAATTTGTTATTAATGAAACCAAAGATGAATTAAGAGTTACACAGGTAGGAGTTCACTGCCTGGAAATACCCTCCCAAACATCATCCCTGCACAAATCCTGCGACAATTGAGTATTGCAGGTAGTTTCAAAGGTATGGCAGAGATTATTCTCTGATGAAGTTTAATCATATCGTTTAAAAAAAGAAGTAAATGTATTTGGAAGGGAAGTAATATTCCCTTTCAAATTTTATTGTTTTGCTTTTTTTTATATGCTAGACTCAAATTAAGAAGTACTGGTTTTGTGTGGATTTACAAGTGAGAATGTAAATGTTTTATGAGATAAATTAGTATGAGGGAGAGAATTATGAAAGAGAAAGAGATCTCTGTCAGAGAGATGAGAGTTTCAAAGGGTGGTTTCAACCCTGAATTTCAATTACCGAAGATGTAGATGGCAATGCTTTGAGGATTAATACTACTCTGGTATGTGGACTGCCATATACTCTTGAAAAGTGTGGCAATCCGGTATTCAATTTTTTAAGATGTCTTGAACCCTGATCAGAAAATCAGAAAGGGGTTGTTGACAGCTGATACAGATAAGCTGTACCTGTCTCTGTAATAACTCCTTATATGATGATTCCGGGAGAGCTCCAGGCTTTTAAAATTACGGGTTGGTGTGCAGGGAAATATCTCTGCAATTGTGTTCAGAAAGTAGTTATTAGTTAAGAGGAGTAATATGAACAGTAGTTGTTTTTTAATCACAGATAATCTTAATTTCAGAAGAATTCAGTTAAACAGTAATTTTGTGGGCAATGTTTTCTTAAATAAGAAACAGGGAACTACAGAAATGAAACTTAATCAGGATGCATACCGGATTCTGGATCTCCTTGACGAAGGCAGGACTCTTGAAGAGTGTGCCCTGGCTCTTGCAGAAGAGTATGATGAAAAAATTAAAAATGTGGCTCCCCATGTAAAAGCACTGGTAGACAAAATGGTGGAAAAAGGTTTTGGGACTCTGGTATCTGCCGATAGTCTGGAGAAACCTCAGAGCAAGGTGGTTAAGGAGATCAGAATTAATAGTGATCATCACCTTGATGGAGTTGCTGTTACTCTTTTGTCAAACTGTAATCTCAAATGTCGCCACTGTTATGGAGAGTTTGGCCCTGACAAGTGCGATAAACTAGGGAAAGAAGAGGTTTTTGATCTTATTGACCAGATGAAGGCTCTCCACTGCAAAGATATCAGTTTAACTGGTGGTGAAGTGATGCTTCATGAAGATCTTTTTGAAATTCTTAAATATGCAACGGAAAAGAATCTGAAAGTCTCTTTTCTGACAAACGGGGTTATGGTGGACGAGGAGTTTGTGAATCGTCTGGATACTCTTGGGCCTGTGGAGGTACAGTTAAGTATAGATGGGCATAATGCTGAGCTTCATGATGACTTCAGAGGTGTAAAGGGAAGCTTTGATAAAACAATGAATGCATTCCGGCTTTTCCGTGAAAAGGATTACAAGGTAGTTATTTCCCATATTGCTACTCTTAAAAACTGTGATCATACAGAAACAATGAGAAATATGGTGGAAGAAATGGGGGGACAGTTCAAAATGGGCTCCATTATCAGATATGGGAGAGGTTCTGATGGAGTGGAAAACTACTATGTAACTCCTGAGGGCTACTATGAGATCCATAAAAATATGCCCCGGCCGATAGAAGAAGATGAAGATGATAGCAGATCAGAGGTTCAGGTTCCGGACTATCTGGAAAGGTGTAATGGGGGGAAAACAAGATTTGCTGTTAAAGCAAATGGAACGGCTGTTCCCTGTGATATTCTGCCGGACCTTGAAGATCTGAAAATGGGAAATATAAAAGAACAGAAAATAGAGGATTTCGCCTTCTCTTTTAACAGGGAAAAGGGAATGGGTGACATGAACGCTTTTAATCTTGAAGATTGTAAGGGGTGTAAACATCTGATTCCGTGCAGAGGCGGTTGTCTTGCTGTCTCTTATGCCGAAAATGGAAGATTTGATACTCTGGATATCTTCAGTTGCGCCAGAACAAAGGCTGGAGCAGGAGAGGAGTTTGAGTATAAAGCTAATCAGGGAAACTGATTCAAATTAAGGAGGGTTTTATGAATAAAAAAGAGATGTCAAAAAAAAACATGAAGGAAGTAAAAGGTGGTTTCAGGCCGGAATTTTCCGTTTCTGAAGAACTGGTGGGAAATAAAGAGTTTCCTAATATGTATCCTACCTGCGTACCTCCTCCAAACACATGGTCAAGTTGTTTGAAGTGTGAATCTGTATTTGTAAGCTAAGGGGAGTGATTTATGAAAAACAGAAAAGTATCCGAAAATGAAATGAAAAAACTTAAGGGTGGTTTTAAACCGGAATTTTCTATATCTGAAGGAGCTGTAAATGGAGAGGCTTCCTCTTATATTTATGAGAATTGTGTGCCTCACCCTTATAATGCCCAGTATTGTAAAATGCCTCTTCCTCTTCTGACAGTACAGTGTCAGTTGCCAGAGTAGAGAATTCAGGTGGAATTGTGAAGAAAAAAAAGTTTGAACCTTCATTTACTATTTCTGATTCTTATTTAAAAGATGGGCAGAAGCTGCATGAGTTTGAGTTCTGTGGACCTGTTTTTACACATGCTACCTGTCCGGTCTGGTAGTTTTTAACAGGATTATAAAGGTTCTTCAAAAGAGGAGAGGTTTATGAAAAGTGAGAATATTGGTAAGAAAGATCTGAAAAATGTGAGAGGGGGATTTAATCCTGTCTATTGGGTAGTAGATGAGAAACTGAAAGGAGGAACTCTTTATACAGCTGTGCGCTGTGATGATGTGCCTCCTCCAAATATGTTTCCCATATGCACTGAACCTCTTAACTGGCCTCAGGACTGTAAGTGGTAAATCTCTGTTTATGTGTGAATAGCTTTCTGTAGTTTGTGAAAATCAAAAAATAAGGAGAATATTATGAAAAAGAAATTTAATCCGGTTTTTGAAATCTCTTCAGAGGAAAACCATGGTACTCCGGGACTTGTAGTTATTACAATCTGCAGTATACCAATTCAGGTTTCCCCAAGATGTCAGGTTTAACTTTATCTGGCATTTGACATTTAACAGAAAGTAGTTGTTTCAGACTTTCAGAAAAGGAGAGAATTATGAGTATTAAAAAAGTCACGAAAAAAGAGATGGAAGATGTAAAGGGTGGTTTTAAGCCTGATTTTTCAGTTTCAGCAGAAAGCGAAGCTATGTATCTGACTAAAACTTCAGCCTGTGACGGCCCATATGTACTGGCTGCATGCTCAGATCCTGTTTTCACTTATCACGGATGTCAGTAAACCGTTGAAAGTGTTTAAGTTTGAATCCTTATTCAGATTTGCAGTTTACGATCTGTAAATTGTAGATGATGAGCCCTGGCAGGAAGAGGCTCCTCTTCCTGTCTCTACTAATTTAAATTTCTATCCCGCATTAGAATTGTATCTACGTTTCTCTATGTTAATAATTTATTAATATCTGGTGTGTAATGTTTTAGTTGTTGTTTTTGGCGTGATTCTATGTTAAGGTACAAGTGAGGGAGATTTGATTTGAAAAAATCTACTCGAAAAACAAAGGGTAGCAGATTGGAAATTTAAAATTTTCACCTGTATTGGTAGGTTTGATGGGAATTTTGCAAGTTTTTTTTGATAGGAGAGTTGTAGTGAATAGAATCTGGAAAGAGTTTGTGGAGTTGCGGTTCAATAATTTGATTTGCGAATTGGATTTTTGTAAATCAATGTTTTTCTTCTGTGATTATAATGCATTTAAAATGAATTCTATTCTGTGTGGAGTGCTCTCTTATATACTTTCAAATATTTCTATAAAGGTGTTTTAGTGGATAGGTGCATAAAGTTCAGAGAAGACCTTCTTGTAAGACGTATGTATCTTGATGGGAAATTTTATGGTTTTTTAAGATTTGGTGGGAATTCAGATTCTTTTAAAATGAATTGCAATGAAGAGGCATTTGCTCTTCTTGATCTCCTGGATGAAGGCAGAACTGTTAGTGAGTGTGTAGGAATGATTGCCGGAGCTGTGGGAGTTGAAGGTTCTGAAGTAAAGAAGAAAGTAGATCTTATCGTGTCAGAGATTGTAGATAATGAAGCAGGAAGTTGGTGTGATAAAGAGAAATGCTGTTTTCCACAAAACATCATTTCTGATCCTATAGAGTTGAAAGGGCCTAATAATTTTGATTCAGTTATGATCGAATTGCTATCTGCCTGTAACCTTAAATGTAAGCACTGTTATGGGAGTTTTGATACTAAAGAGCGTTGTGAACTTTCCAGAGAGCAGGTTTTTGATATTCTTGATCAGTTGAGTGACCTGCACTGTGAAACTGTATCTTTTACAGGAGGAGAAGTGCTGCTTCATGAAGATTTTGCTGAAATCCTGTCTTATGCAGAAAAAAAGAAGTTCAAGCTCTTCTTTTTAACTAATGGTTTTAGATTAACTGAGGAGTTTGTTAAGAAGATTGCTGATATTGCATCACTTACCATTCAGGTTAGCATAGATGGGCACAGGCAGGAAATTCATGATGATTTCAGAGGTGTGAGAGGTAGCTTTGAAAGAGTCGTGGAGAGTGTAAAACTTTTTCGCAAATACGGTTTCGAGGTTATAGTTTCCCATATAGTTCACAGGAAAAACTGTCTCTATCTTAAAGATATGAAGGGATTTGTTGACTCTCTTGATGCTGAGTTCAAGTTTTCTCCAATGTATCGTTGCGGAAATGGGGCAGATCATCAGTATGATTACTATTTAAACCCTTCTGAGTATTACAGCGTCTGTAAGGCTTATTATTGCGATGAGTATAAGGAAGAGACCGAAAATACAGTAGAAGGCATAGATTGTGTAGAACGCTGTGTCGCAGGAAGAAGCCGTTTTACTATCAAACCTGATGGTAGCGTAGTTCCCTGTGAAATATTACCTGATATTACGGGATTGGTAGCAGGCAATATTAATGAAGATAAGCTTGAGGATATTATTGCAGGTTTTGATAGGGAGAATGTATTGGGAAAAATGAATGCCCTCGATATAAAAGTCTGCTCGGAATGCAGTGAGGTAGAGAGTTGTGCCGGAGGGTGTGTTGGGGTGCCTATTATGGAGTATGGAGTACCTGATAAGCCGGATATGTTCCGTTGTGCCAGTATTAAAGGTGAATTGGGTAAACCTCTGCCGGGAATTTAGTTTTTGACGGGTACTGTTCTTACGGGAACTACCCTGAGTTTATGGATATAAATTAAGGAGAATAATATGAAGAAAGAACAACTTACTAAAAAAGGAATGGCTCTGCTTAAAGGCGGTGGTTATAATGGTTTCGTTAATGTACCAAATATAGGACAACGTGGAGCTGCTGGTACTAATTCTAATTCAAACACATCTGATGGTTGCAAAAGACCTGATGAAAAACAGAGAGAAATGTACGGAACTACTGCTGTAAAGTAATAGTTTGTTTTGGTGAAGGCGGTTAAATGCCTTCACTCTGTTTGGTGTTAATCGGGGTAAAGTATTTGATGTTTTAAGGAGAGTAATCGTGGATAGGTGTGTTCGGTTTAAGGAAGGACTTCTCTTTAGAAGGGTAGATCTGAAAAACGGCTTTTTTGGAAGTATTGTCAAAAGAAAAAAAGATAATTCTCAGGAAATGCTATTAAATAGAGAGGGTTATATCTTTCTTGATCTTTTTGATTCCGGTAGAACTGTTGATCAATCTATAGATTTTATTACAGAGTATACTGGCGTAGATCGTGGTGAAGTGGCTGCTGGTGCAGAGAAGATTGTTGAAGAGCTGCTGGCCAACGGATTTGCTGAACTTGTTCAATCTGAAAAAATTGAAGGGGCACAGAATGTTGTACCGGAAACTTTAGTGTTGCAGAGATATGATCTGCTTGAAGGTGTGACAATCCAATTGCTGAGCGGATGCAACCTCAAGTGTAAGCACTGTTATGGTGAGTATGGAATTCACCGGGAAGAGCGGCTAAGTAAGGAGGTTGTTTTTAAACTTCTTGATCAGCTCAGTGCTCTCCATTGTGAGAATGTAAACTTTACTGGTGGCGAAGTTATGCTTCATGAAGATTTCTATGAAATCCTTGAGTATGCTGCAGAAAAAAACTTTATTCTTTCATTTTTGACTAATGGAACTTTAATAGATAGAGAATTTGCTGAACGTGTAGGGAATATTGGAAATATTCATGCACAGTTAAGCCTTGATGGTCACTATTCTGAATTACATGATGATTTCAGGGGAGTAAAAGGTGCTTTCCTGAAAACAGTCTCAGCTGTGAAATATTTGAAAGAAGCCGGGTTGAGTGTAAGTGTGACAGCTGTTGTTAACAGAAAGAATATGGCTTTCATAAGAGAAATTGAAAGATTTGTTGAGGATATGGGGGTGGGTTTTAAATATGGGGCTATTTATAAAGCAGGAAATGCTCAGAAATGTGGGGAGAATTATTATATTACACCAGAAGAGTACTATAAGGTGATTTCTGATTATAAAGAAGGAGAAAAAAAGTACTCGAATGAATCGTCAAAGAGTGAATATGTAGAAAGATGTGGTGCCGGAACCTCCCGGTTTTGTTTCAGGGCAAGTGGTAATGTGTCTCCCTGCGAGGTGTTGCCGGACATAGAGAGGTTTACAATTGCAACGGTTTATGACCCTATAGATAGATGGCTTTGCAAAGTAAGGGGAGATGACTTCTTTGGAAGCATGAATGCAATGGATCTTGAACAATGCGGTGAGTGTAAACTTGTGGATGCATGCAAAGGTGGATGTGTGGCTACGTCTTTTATTGAATGTGGAAAAACCGATGTGCAGGACCCTTTTTTTTGCGCAATGTTTTCTGCTGAAGCCGGGCAGGACTACAAAATGAATGAGGTTGTCTGATAGATGTCTTTTGTGTGAGACTCAAATAAACTTAAGGAGGATATATCGTGAAAAGAGATGAACTTATTAAAAGTGAGATGCTTAAAGTAACAGGTGGTGGTTTTAATGCTGAAGGGGAAACAAGAAACAATGACTATACAAGAAGTCACCCAACAGCTTTCTGCGCGAAAAATGGTACTGCGCCTTACGAGTTTCCATGTGATGGTAGAAAGCCACCTGGAGGTGGTAATTAAGATGTTTTGTGGCGGGCTTTTATAGCCCGCTTTTGCTTTTGAATATATTGGTGGGGATTTTTTGAAGGGATTGGGTTTAAATTAAAAAATAGTGGGATAAATTGCAGTAATTACAATTTACGGAAAATTTGCGTTTTATTTGATAAGGAGAATTTTAGTGAAAAACAGGTGTGTAAAGTTTAAAGATGGCCTTCTTTTCAGAAGAGTAAATCTTATTGATGGGTTTGCCGGCAGTATAGTAATGAGGCAGAAAAAAGAGCCGTTAACAATAAATGTAAATAAAGATGCTTATATGATTCTGGATTTACTGGATCATGGTTGCAGCCTGGAAGAGTGTGTCGAAAATATAGGAAAACAAACTGGAGAGAGAGTGGAGGATATAAGGGACAATATCTTCGGTTTTGTAAATAAACTAATAGATAATGGAGTAGCTGGCTTTGTGGAAGGGGAAATTTGCAGGGAGAATTCAACACAGGTGAGGAAAGCTATTACTTTGGATAGTTATTATACTCTGGAAAGTGTAGCTATTGAATTATTGGAGAAATGCAATTTGAAATGTAAGCATTGTTATGGAGCATTTGACGTAGATAAAGTGCGAATTCTTCCTAAAGAAACGGTATTTGATGTTCTTGATCAGCTTAGTGATCTTCACTGTAAAGAAGTGAGTTTTACTGGTGGAGAGGTTCTGTTGCATGAAGACTTTATGGATATCATGAAGTACGCTGTTAAAAAACCTTTTTGTGTCTCATTTTTAACCAACGGAACTCTTATTACTGAAGATATTGTAAGTGAATTGAAAAAATTAGGCCCTATGGATATTCAGATCAGTCTTGATGGACATGAGTCCGATGTTCATGATGATTTAAGAGGGGTGGCCGGAGCATTTGGGAGAACTGTTAAAGGGGTGGAAATGTTGAGGGATGCCGGGTTTGATATTACTGTATCCCACGTGGTGAATGGTAATAATAGAAAGCAGTTCAAACAAATGGAAGCGTTTATTCAGAATATGGAAGTGGAATTCAAATATGGAGCTATGCTTAGGCTGGGTAAGGCTGAAGTGTGTGACAGGAATTACAATATTACTCCTGAAGAGTATTATAGAACCCTGAAGCCATTTGCTAATAACAGTGATGATAGAATAGTGAAGGAAATTGATACGGGATATATTGAAAGGTGTTCTGCTGGAGAAGAGCGTATCGCAATTAAGTCAAATGGAAATATAGTTCCTTGTGAAATCATACCAGATGATAGGAAATTTTGTATGGGGAATATTTATAGTAATAGAATAAAAGAAGTTGTTCTTGATTATAACAGAACTGAAGCTCTGGGTTCAATGAACGCTATAGAGCTTGACGAGTGCAGGGAATGTAAAAGTATTTGGGAATGTAAAGGGGGATGTGTTGCGGGGGCAATTGCTGAATACGGTATTACGGAGGTTCCTGATCCTTTTACCTGCGCACGAATGAAAGCGCTTTGTAATGAGAGTTATAAAGAAATAGTACGTTAATGTGAAGCTGTATGAGATATGTCAACTGGTAATAGATAAAGATTAAATAAATTTAAAGGAGAAATTTATGAGAAAAAAAGAATTGATCAAAGATGAAATGCAAGCTGTTAGAGGCGGTGGTTTTAGTGCTGATGCAGACGTTGAGGGGAGTAGAGGAGACAAAGGTTTGAAAAATTCTATTGCCCAGTGCCATGGTAATGAAGAAGGTGTATTTGTAACTAAGTGTGGTAAATCTGGCAAAAAAAGTAGTAAAGGAACACGCTAGCTGGTAGTTAATATGCGGGCCTGATTGGGCCCGCTTATTTCCCGTCAATATTTCTCCTTATCTTAATTCTTATAAATAAAACCTGATGTCTATCCCCTGTTTCTTTAATGTGTAATAAAAAAAATATTGTGGTAATATGTAAAAGATAGTGGGATTTTATAGTTGGTTGGTTCTTTGAAAGTTATCAGGGACATTTTAGTGAGAATTAAACATAAGGAGAGAATTATGAAAGAAAAAAAAGAAAAAAGAGTTTTTAACCCTCTTTTTGCTGTAGAGGGGGATCGGAACAATTCAGAGAATGGCAATGCAATGATTACAATGCTTGGTTGCTATGTGCCTCCACCAAATTTCGATCTTTGTCAGCCAACTATTGCATTAGGTGGTTGCTGATGTATCAGAATCCTTCTGTATTGGTCCATACTGCTGATTGATAGTGATGGATTGAATGTTATCTGAAGGATAATTGAAAGGCAGGGGATTTATCCCCCTGTCTGCAGGATATTCTGTAACTGCTTCTGTTTTTCTCTTTTTGGCAATTCAAAAAATTTGATTGTAAATTCAAAATAAAATTTAAAAAAAAACCTCTTTTTTGCGAAAAATTTGTTGTTTATGAAATTTTGGTGTGATAATATCGAAATGTAAAGTTTGGAAACCTGACTTGAAACAAGAGAATTATTAGTCAGGTTTGTGAGGAGAAAGTAATGTTTGGTAGTAGTTTTGTATTTGAGAAAAACCTATTTTCCAGAAGAATCTGGCTTAAAAACAGATTTGTTGGAGATCTTATACTTAATAGCAGAGAGGGGGCTTCAGATATATCCCTTAATGAAGATGCATACAGGATTGTTGATCAGTTCAATTCCGGTTACAGCATAGATGAGTGTATTGTAAATCTGGCAAAACTGTATGGAACTGAACAGAAAGTAGTGGCAGAGCATGTGGAAAAACTGGTAAATACCCTCCTGGAAAAAGGTTTTGGCACTCTTGTACCTGTGGAAGAATTAAAGGGGCCGCAGGATATCCTGGCAGATGGTATCAGAATAGATAGTGAGCACCATATAGATGGGGTAGCTATAACTCTTTTATCTTCATGTAATCTTAAATGCAGACACTGTTATGGAGAGTTCGGTCCCGATAAAGCTGACAAGCTGAGCAAAGAGACTGTTTTTAATTTGCTGGATCAGATGGAGGAGCTTCAGTGTAAAGATGTTAGTTTTACTGGTGGTGAAGTCCTGCTTCATGAAGACTTTTTTGAAATACTTGAGTATGCAGTTGGTAAGAAAATAAAGGTTTCGTTTCTCTCAAATGGAGTGTTAATGGATGAAGCCGTTATAGATAAACTGGACAAAATCGGAGGGGTTGAAGTCCAGTTGAGCATTGATGGGCATAATGCTGAGTATCATGAGCAATTAAGGGGTATGAAAGGAAGTTTCGATAAAACAATGAAAGCGTTTCGTATGCTCAGGGACAGAAAATTCAATGTTATTGTCAGTCATATGATAACCAGTAAGAACTACCCTTTTATTAAGGAAATGGAAGATCTGATTGTTAAAGAAGGTGGACGCTTCAAAAGTAGCTCCATTATCAGAATGGGTAATGGTGATGGGTGCGGAAGAGAGTTCTATCTGGATGCAGAAAAATACTATTCAATTCATAAAGAGAAGGCTTCTGAAAACAGCAGGGGAGAGCCTGCTCCTGAAAGAAAGGGGCGTGATTATATAGAACGATGTAATGGAGGAAGAACAAGATTTGCTATAAGAGCTAATGGTGATGCTGTTCCCTGCGATGTTCTCCCTGATCATGAAGGTCTTGTGATGGGAAATATCTACAGCCAGAGGCTTGAGGAGTTTGCCTTTGAGTTTGATAGAGAGAAGGTTCTTGGGAATATGAACTGTCTGGAACTTAAACATTGTAATAGTTGTGAACTTGTTACAGGCTGTCGGGGAGGGTGTCCTGCAATATCTTTTGCTGAAACAGGTAAATTCGATTTTCCTGATATTTTTGCGTGCGCTCAATCCAAAGCTGCATTAGGCATGAATTTCGAATATTACAGACCGACAGAATAGATACCTGTGTTATGAAAGCTTCATTTTGAAGCAAAATATAAATAATGGAGGTTTTTATGAAAACCAGTAAAGTTTCCAAAGTAGAAATGGGTGAAGTTAAGGGTGGATTCAGTCCTGAATTCGCTGCAGTTGAAGGACCGGTTGATGGCGCAAGATTCCATGTTGTGGAAGTATGCGGTCATAATCCAACAGTATTTGTAGGATGCAAACCACTTCCTCCATCACCCAGAGAGTGCATTGAGCCTGAAGCATAAGGCTGTTTGTTAAGAATGTAGTTTTGTTAGTGAAGGAGATCTCTCCTTCACTTTTTCTTATTATATCTGATGCTCTTCAGAAATTTCTTCAATACTTCCTCTTACATAACTTAATTATTTGTAAAGTATTCCCGGGTTTTCACCTTGATGAATGTTGTAAAAGCTGATAATATTAATTCGAATTTAATGTAAGTTTGTGTTTTGTTTGTTGGCAAAAAGTTTGGGGCGGTTATTAGTTATTGGGAAATAATCTCCGTTTCTTTGTTAGATATCAAATTTAATTCGGTTGAGGATGGGATTATGAAGTTTAGAGGTTATGTGAGATTCAGGAAGAATCTTCTGTTCAGAAGAGTACATCTTGGTGATGATTTTTATGGAGAAGTTGTCTGGGTAAGAAAAGATGAAAAGAGAGAGATGTATCTTAATGAGGATGCTTATCTTATTCTGGAGTTACTTGATTCCGGCAATAGTGTTGATGAAGTGATAGCAGCTATTGCTGATGGTTATGATGAGCCTGAAGTTTCAGTAGTGGCAGCTGTAGAACAGGTGCTGAGTAAAATTTATGACAAAGGTTTCATTCAATTTGCAGATACTCCTCTTGTTGAAGGTGTTGTTCCTGATGCTGTAAGTTTTAACAGCAGTTTTTCTCCTGAGAGTGTATCAATAGAGTTGCTTAGTGCCTGTAATTTGAAATGCAAGCACTGTTATGGTGCTTTTGGTAATGCCGAAGGAGAGTTTCTGAAAAAAGAGGTTGTTTTTGATATTCTTGATCAGTTATCTGATATGCATGTTAAAGATGTAAGCTTTACAGGTGGTGAAGTTCTTCTGCATCCTGATTTTATTGAAATTCTGAGATATGCTCACAGTAAAAAATTCGTACTATCATTTCTAACTAACGGTACTATGATTACTGAAGATTTTGCTGATAGTATAAGGGAGTTTCTTCCTCTGGAAGTGCAGGTTAGTATTGATGGTCATAATGCGGAAATACATGACCCTTTCAGAGGTGTTGAAGGAGCTTTTGAAAAAGCCGTTCACGCAGTAAAATTACTGGACAATGCCGGATGTACTGTAGTTACAGGGCTAGTAATGAATAAGAAGAATATTGATCACTTTGATGATATGGATAAGCTTGTCAGGGAGCTGGGGGTTGGTTTCAAAAGTGGTCCTATGATGAAGAGTGGAGATGGCGTCTGTAATGCAGATGAGTACTACATTACTCCAGAGCAATATTACAATGTGTTCAAAGATTCAGCTGAAGAGAAAAGTGTGGAAAGAACAGGGGATACATATATAAGCAGATGTTCAGCAGGAAAAAACCGGTTTTCCATAAAGTCCGATGGCTCTGTGATTCCATGCGAAGTGTTGCCTGTAATACCTTCTCTTATACTGGGGAATATATACGAAGCCAGACTTAAGGATTTTATTACCGGATTTGACAGAGAAAAGGCATTTGGAACTATGAATGCTCTTGAGCTTGATGAGTGCCGGAGCTGTGAATTTATAGCAGAATGTAAAGGCGGTTGTGTAGCGGTGTCCTACTCTGAAGTGGGGGGATTTGGAAAACCTGACCCCTTTAGTTGTGCTAAAACCAGAGCTGTTTACGGAAAACCCTTTTCAGGGTAGTTGGAAACTAATTGTGGTGTAGTTAACAGAACCGTACTCTTATGGTTATAGGTCGACAATAACTGTTGGGGACGGGAATTATCAGGAGGATATATTATGAGAAAACAGAACGAACTCATTAAAAAGGAAATGAAAAAAGTCAGAGGGGGCTTTAAGCCACTTGTTGAGGTGTCAGTAACTGAGAATGATGCAACAAAAGGATTGGAAAATGCAATTGTAGGTTGCCATTCAGGTCAGGGACACCTTGGTGTTTTTGTAAGCAATAGTGCTTGCCCCTGCGATAAGAAGAAGGATAACACCAGCACCAAATAGTATTGTGGAAGTCAGGGGAGGAGACGTCCTCCCTTCTTTTGATATGTATTTGTCAGAGTTTATAACACTATCTGTGTAACTGAATGATTCCAGGAGGTTGCAAAGAGTATATATTATACTAAGGAGAGAATTATGAAAACAACAAAAGTTACTAAAGTTGACATGAAAGAGGTAAAAGGGGGATTTAATCCGGCTTTCAAAACAGAAACTGCTGCAGAAGGTAGAGCTGCATACAATTTTATCTCATATTTTTGCAGAGTTGACCCAACAACAACTGAAGCCTGTAAATAAAGTTGTTTAGCTATTATCTGATTAGAGAGGGACGTGTTCTCTCTCTTTAGCTATCTGTGGCGGGCTCTCTTTCTGCTGAAAGAAGCCCTGGAGTATGAGTTGAGATATTTATCAAAATAGTTGGTATCAGGAAAGGCTATGAATTTTTCATATCCCAGCCAGGCAGCCATGGAAGCATTATCAGTGCAGTAGACAGGTTTGGGCATATAGAGCTTTACGTCTCCTGCGCTGAATTTCTCAGTAAATTTTTCTCTCAGAACAGAGTTTCTGCTGACTCCACCGGAAACAATTACAGATTTTACACCCAGCTCTTCTACAGCTGACATGGTCTTTTTCATAAGGTAATCTATAAGAGAAGAGATGAAGGATGCACAAAGATCTCTGAAATCCTCTTCCTGTTCCGGTGTAATATTGTTGTCTTTTGATAATTTCATAGCTGCTGTTTTGTAACCTGAGAATGAGAAATCACCGGAGCCGTCGTTAATTCTGGGTACTGTGAATCTGAATCTTTTCCGGTTTCCACCTTTCTGTATTCTGTCCAGAACAGGTCCACCGGGGTATTCTATGCCGTGGAATTTAGCCACTTTGTCCATAACTTCCCCAACAGCATCGTCTCTTGTTTTGGCTACTACGTCTATTTCAAATTTTGATTTCTGATGGAATATTGTGGTATGACCACCGGAAACTACAAGAGCTGCAAGAGGATATTCTATATTTTCAGGGGCATCTATAAAAGCTGCTTCAATGTGGGCATGAATATGATCTACAGGAACAATCGGTATGTTGTGTGTCAGAGATAGGCCTTTGGCAAAAGAGAGGCCTATAAGAAGTGATCCAATAAGCCCAGGCCCCTGTGTCAGTGCAATAAGATCTACGTCGCCAATACTGATTCCTGCTTCTGCAAGTGCCTCTTTTGTAAGTATATCTATTGCTTCATAGTGGCTTCGGGAGGCAATCTCCGGTACAACTCCACCATATTTACTGTGAATAGGGATCTGGGATTTGATTTTCTCAGTTATTACTCTGTTATTTTCACCACGCTCAATAATTGAGATGGCTGTTTCATCACAGGACGATTCAATTCCTAAAATATACATCCGGTAATTTTACCATATTTTAATATAATTGTGCATAAAGAACAGTAACTTGCAGGAAGTGTCAAAATGGCGACAGTGGTTTTTGACGATACCTGTCAAAAAAATGACACCACAGTTCTTTTAATTGAAGAATACATGTTATGGCAGGGGACTCTGGTGTTTGTGCTGACTGGTACGCTAATTGCTATTATATATTTTTTTAATGGAGGACTCTTTTGGATATTGCAACGCTGCTGGGTATTTTAAGTGCTTTCGGATTACTTGGAATTGCTATTGTCGGTCAGGGGGATTTTACAATTTTTATGAATTTTACCTCACTGCTGATTGTTATGGGGGGTACTTTAGGAGCCACTTTGATTAATTATCCTCTGAAAGATGTTGTAGATGTTCTGACTGTTGCAAGAAAAGCTTTTGTAGAAGATAAAAGAGAGTACATGGATCTTATTCCCGAGATAGTTGAGTACTCCAGAAAAGCCAGAAAAAGCGGAGTTCTTGCTCTGGAGCATGTTATTCCGACCATTGATGATCTGTTTCTGAGAGAAGGTGTCAGAATGATTGTTGATGGCATCTCTCCTTCCATGACTAAAGATATTATGGAAAATGAAATAGAGTGTCAGGTTAAAAGACACGGTGTGGGAATATCAATTTTTAAATCCATGGGGCAGTATGCTCCGGCTTTTGGAATGATCGGTACACTTATTGGATTGATTTTTATGTTACGTTCACTTAACGATGTTTCCCAGATAGCTTCATCAATGGCTGTGGCTCTGGTAACAACTTTTTATGGAGTTGTTCTGGCTAATACAGTTTTTTTACCGGTAGCAGGGAAACTAAAAGAGAGATCCCAGGGAGAAATCCTGAAAAAAGAGATGATAGTTGCCGGAGTTCTCGCTATTCAGAAAGGTGAGATTCCGGGTATGGTGGAACAGAGAATGGTAGGATTCCTGCCAACAGAATTCAGAAGAATATATTTTGAAGAGAACTATAAAGGATGAAGAGAGACTATTACAGGCATATTGAAGATCAGGAAAACGGGTGGCTTACTACCTATCTTGATATTATTATGCTTATTCTCACATTCTTTGTTTTTCTTACTACTTTCACTGTTCAGGATAGAGATAAAGTAAGCAGGTTCAGAGACTTCTTTAAAAAGAGTCTGGTACTTTCAGGCTCAGGAACCAGAGGAGCTGTATCGATAGCAGATTCAGAAAGAGACGCTGCTGTAGAGGATCTGATTAAGAAGGTGAAAGTAGAGGGTCTGAATATTAAATTAACTAATCAGTTTCTTGAGATATCAGAAATAAAAGATCTGAAGGTAAAGGATGGTAATCGTGGCGTAATCATAGCTTTTCCACAGGCTCTTGTATTTGAAGGTGGCCGTGTTAACAGCAAAGGCAGGGAGTATCTCAGAAAACTTGCAGGCTTTGTTTCTGCAATACCCTATTTTGTAGAACTTAAGGGAGTATGCGGTAAAGATAATGATGAGCCTCTCGCTTATACTGCAGCAATGGGAATGGAAATTTACAGAGTTCTTACTGCTGCAGGTGTTGCTGAAGGAAAACTTAAAGTCACAGGTACCGGAGGGATTACGGCTACAGAGAATCAGGAATCTGCAGACAGAGTTGAACTTAATATAAGGGAGGAGTTCTGATGTTTGAGAATGGCGGATGGAGAGTAACCTTTGCAGATATTCTGACTCTGCTTCTTACCTTTTTTGTATTTGTAGTAGCTGTATCTACCTTTAAAACGGAAAAATTCCAGAACTTCTGGAAAATCAAAGATCAGTCTGACAAAGGCAAAATGTCTTCAACAAGAGCAGGTGAATTTAAACTGATAGATAATGTAAGATTCATTAAACTTACCCCGGTTGCTGAGAATATGGTTATGGAGATGGAGGAGTTTTTTACCGGTAACAGTAGCAATGGCGTTGAGGCAATGTACAATGAGAACAGAGTTTCTCTTATGGTATCAGAAGATATAGGTTTTGAAACCGGTAAAAGTGTTGCGGGGAAAGAGATTGAAAATGTAGTTGATAAAATTGTAGCTCCTCTTATAAAAAACAGCTATATGGTTGGGATAGAAGGGCATACTGATTCTACAAAAATGAAAGGGACAGGGAATATGGAGTTGTCTCTTAAAAGAGCAGAGGCAGTAGCAAAAATATTAATTACAAAAGGAATTTCCAGGGAACGTATAAGAATTTCGGGATATGGATCTGCAAAACCTATTGCAGATAATCTGTCACCTGAAGGCAGAGCCAGAAACCGCAGAGTGGAAATAAATATTTATTTTAACAGTATCTAAAGGAGGAAATTATGGCAGCAGATGAAGTAAATGAAGATGGCGGAAAAAAAGGTCTACCTACTATAGTTATTATTATTGCAGTAGCCCTTCTGGTTGGAGCAGGTGGTTTTTTTGCTGGTAAGATGATGTCTGGTGGTGGAGAAGCTCCGGCTGAGGAAAAGCCTAAGGCTCAGGCGGAACAGCAGCCTGCAGCTGAAGAAAATACTCAGCCAGCTGCAGAAGAAACTCCTCCTCCGGCCGAAGATACCGAAAGTGCTGCAGCAGCAGATGGCACCGGGGAAGGGCAGCCTCCTGCAATAACAGGCAACCCTCTTGGTGAAGGCCTTTTGGTGCTTGATGAGTTCACCGTTAATCTCAATGATCCTTTTGGAAGACGTTTTGGTAAATTCAATATGAAGCTTGTTATTAAACCTAAAAAACATATCCCTAAGCTTAAAGCTGATGAGCTTTTAATGTCTAAAGTAAGGGATGAGATAATAATGATAATCTCAGCTAAGAGTTACAATGAACTCAAAGGTACATCAGGAAGAATTACTCTTAAAGAAGAGATAATAATGAGAATAAATGAGAAGATTGCAGATAAGATGTCTTTTGAGCCTGTTACAGATGTGCTGTTTGCGGAGTTTTTGATACAGTAAGATGAATATTAACGGAAACGAAAAAAGTAATCAGCTCGCTACTCTTGAAAAGAATAAAGATTATGAAGCTGGTTTTAAGAAGCTTATTAAAGAGTTTGAGGACTTTGTAGAAGTTCCAATAAGTGTAAATGTAATTATTGGTAAAAGAATGGTCCGGGTATCTGATCTCCTGGATTTCAAACCGGGATATATTCTTGATCTTAAAAGATCTGCTGGTGAGAGTCTTCTCATATATCTGGGAGAGACATTCTTTGCAAAAGGTGAAGTCACAGTTATTGAAGATACCTTTGGTGTAAGAATTACTGAGATCAATGACCCGAGGAAGGTGTAGTTTGAACGGAGCTGATCCACAGATTAGTGATGGTCTTATGGCAATCCAGTTGCTTATGGCCCTCTCTTTTGTTGTTGGACTGATCTTTCTGTCAGCATGGCTTGTGAGGAGATACAGTTCAATTGGAAGAGGTGTTAAGCATGGAGTTAAGATGCCGGTGAGTGTAGTTTCCACTACTCCACTTGGAGACAAAAAATTTCTTGTGGTTTCAGAGGTACAGGGTAAGTATTTTTTTCTGGGAGTAACAAACCAGGGCATAAATCTGATTTCAGAACTGAAACCACCGGAAGAGGGTGATATTGAAGCTGGGGAAGTCTCAGCTGAGTCAGGGGACTTCAGAACTGCTCTTAAGAGAGCTACAGAATTCCTTAAAGGAGGTAAGAGGTGAAGAGGTTATTTGTTGTTTCACTGCTTCTGCTGCTTTCAGTTACAGTACTGGCAGCACAGACAGTGCCCTCAGTTGATATAAGTATAAAAGGTGGAGATGGGAAAAAGGGTGAAATAGCATCCACTATCAAGATTGCTCTTTTACTGACTCTTCTTGCTCTTACTCCTGCAATTCTTATGATGATGACGGCTTTTACGAGAATTCTTATCTCTTTTCATTTTTTCAGGCAGGCTATGGGAATACAGGGAGTTCCTCCTAATCAGGTTGTTATAGGAATAACCCTTTTTATGACTCTTTTTGTTATGAGTCCTGTTGCTATGAAAATAAACAGAGTTGCTCTTGAACCCTATAATCAGGGTAAGGTCACAGAAATTGAAGCTCTGAAACTGGCTGCCGAACCATTAAAAGAGTTTATGATAAAGCAGACCAGACAGAAAGATCTTGCAATGTTTTATGAATTAAGCAAAAAACCAAGGCCAGCCAATGAGAAGGATATTAGTATGCTCGTACTGTTGCCGGCTTTCATCCTTTCAGAGTTGAAAACGGCTTTTATGATAGGTTTTCTGCTCTATATACCTTTTATTATTATAGACACCATTGTTGCCGCTATTCTGGTTTCGATGGGGATGATGTTTCTGCCTCCAATGATGATATCAATGCCATTTAAAATTGTTCTCTTCATTCTGGCAGATGGATGGGCTCTGCTCACCAGATCACTTATAACCAGTTTTAATATGTGAGGGGAATGTGGACGCCAGTACTATAATTTCTATTGGAAAAGAGGCTATTATGACGGCCTTCTGGGTAGGAGCCCCGATACTATTGACAGCTCTGGTAGTAGGGGTTGCCATATCAATTTTCCAGGCTGCTACATCTATATCAGATGCAACACTGAACTTTGCTCCAAAAGTAATAGTAGCGGGGATCGTTCTTATGCTGCTTGGTAACTGGATTATGAATAAAATTGTCAGTCTTATGGTGAGACTGATAGAGAATATACCAAACTACATAAAATGATTAATATTGAGGAACTTGTAGCAGTGAATGCCGTGCCATTTATGGTTGTATTCATACGTATAAGTGGGTTTATGCTACTGGTACCTTTCTTCAATAATAAAAATTTCTCTTCGGTAATAAAAGTTGCCTTTGCTTTTACTACAGCACTACTTCTTTTTCCTGGAATTGATATAAAAGAGTGGGTTATACCAACAGATATCCCATCTTTTATTCTCATAATGATACAGGAGATACTTATTGGACTTCTGATTGGCCTTGTGCTTCTTATAATGCTCTTTACTCTTGAGCTTGTGGGACATCTTGTGGGGTATCAGATGGCTTTTTCCATGGCAAGAGCTGTTGATTCAACCTTTGGTAACCAGTCGAATGTTATTTCTGTTTTTCTGGTATTAACAGGAACGATGCTGTTACTGGCTGTAAGTGCAGATCACTATCTTCTCTGGACTCTTAAACACAGTTTTACCTTACTTCCTCCAGGGTCAGTATTACCTTCAAACGAATTGATAAGCAGTCTTAATAAGATGATGACCCGGGGATTTGAGATCGGTTTCAGGCTGGCATCCCCGGCAATTATAATTCTTCTGCTTCTTGATGTGGTACTCGGGATAATCGGTAAAACCACTCCAAAGATGCAGATCTTTTTTGTAGGCTTACCTATGAAAATTGCTATTGGCCTTTTCAGTATAACTTTAACACTGAAATTTGTTGTTTCCATATGGGGAAGAGAGGTTGGAGAGCTTTCAACCAGAATACTCAAGATGTTCAGTTTAATGAGGATATAAGATGGCTAATCCGGAAAATCAGGGAAAGACGGAAAAACCTACGGGTAAGAAGCTGGAAGATGCTCATAAAAAAGGGGATTATCCCCGTTCCCAGGAGTTTACAACTGCTGTAGGACTTTTATTTGCTGTACTTCTTTTTGCTATGCTCATTCCCTGGTATGGTGAGAAAATGAAGGGAGTTATTTATAACTATTTCTCATTCCCCGGATATATTAATCTGACTCAGGCAGATATCATGAATGTGTTTATCAAAACTTCATTTTTTATTCTGAAGATGCTGATGCCTTTTATGATGCTATCTATTATTGTGTCCGTAACTGTTAACATTGCCCAGACTAATGGAAAGTTTCAGATCGTAACTGAGAATCTCAAGATAAAATTTGATAAAATTAATGTTTTTAAATCATTTTTTACAGGTCTTAAAAAGACTTTTGGTGGCATCCAGACATATTTTGAGCTTGTTAAATCCATGGTCAAGGTTCTGGTGATTGCTTATATTGCCTGGATTGTTGCGAAAGGGGATATTGCTGATATAACTCAGTTACCAGCAACATCTGTACATAATATTCTGGATAGAATGGGATCTCTTTTTTTTAAGGTTGTTTTTGCAATAGTAATCTTTATGTTGATGTTGTCTGTTGTGGATTATCTGTGGCAGAGATACCAGTTTACAAAAAAACTGAAGATGTCAAAAGATGACATAAAAGATGAGCATAAACAGATGGAAGGAGATCCAAAAATCAAAGGTAAAAGAAGAAGTCTTCAGATGCAGCAGGCTATGCAGAGAATGATGTCTGATGTGCCTACTGCTGATGTAATAATAACCAACCCCACCCACTATGCTGTAGCTCTTAAGTATGATCATGGAAAGATGGGGTCTCCAAAGGTGGTTGCCAAAGGAGCAGATAATATCGCTCTTAAAATAAGGGAAACCGGAAAAGAGAACGGAGTTCCTGTTGTAGAGAATCCTCCTCTTGCAAGAGGACTCTACAGTAATGTTGAGGTTGGTAGTTTTGTGCCTGCTGAATTTTTTAAACCTGTAGCAGAGGTTCTGGCCTTTGTATTCAAACTGAAAGGAAGGAGACTTGGATAGATGGCTGATATGATGTCACAACTGAAAAAGAACGGGCACCTGATTGCTCCTATAGGCATAATTATTGTTGTATTTCTTATTCTTGTGCCTCTGCCACCAGCTGCTCTGGATATCTTTTTTACAATAAATATAGTTATGTCTGTCTCTATTCTTCTGATCTCTACCTATATTAATGACCCTGTGGACTTTGGTGTATACCCGACCCTTCTGCTTCTTGCTACTCTATACAGACTGGCTCTCAATATCTCTTCAACCAGACTGATTCTGCAGAAAGGTGCTGAGGGGCCTATGGCTGCCGGTGATGTTATAGGTTCTTTCGGGCAGTTTGTTATAAGCGGTAACTATCTCATAGGTATTGTAATATTTGTAATTATTATAGCGATTCAGAAGATAGTAGTTTCTGCTGGTGCAGGCCGTGCTTCTGAAGTTGCTGCAAGATTTACTCTGGATAAGATGCCAGGTAAACAGATGAGTATTGATGCTGATCTCAATTCAGGACTGATTACTGAAACTGAAGCCGTTGAAAGAAGAGATAGAATTGAGAAGGAAGCTGAATTCTATGGTTCAATGGATGGTGCTATTAAATTTACCACTAATGAGGCAACAGTATCAATTATTATAACTCTGGTTAATATTATCGGTGGAATTCTTGTTGGTATGTTCCAGTTTAATATGGATTTCAGTACAGCAGGGCAGACATTTACTATTATGACTATTGGTGATGGACTGATGGCTGCCATACCTTCACTGCTCATTACTATATCTGGTGGTATTATCTCAACACGGGGCTCTTCAGAATCTACTCTTGGAGATGATATATCTACACAGACCCTATTTAATTCCCATCCCATAATGCTGGCAGGAGTATCTGTTGCAGGACTTGGACTTATTCCGGGATTACCTGCTTTGCCTTTTATTATGGTCGGCGGATTTCTTGCCTATCTCTCCAGATTGATAGAGAAGAATAAGAAAGAGGAGGAGAGAGCTGAACTTGAGAAAGAGAAAGAGGCAGCTCCACCACCACCAGAGAAGATCGAATCTCTTCTTAAAGTTGACCTTCTGGGCCTTGAAATAGGATATTCTCTTATTCAGCTGGTAGATGCTGCTCAGGGCGGAACACTTCTGCAGAGAATCAAGTCCATGAGAAAGCAGCTGGCTATGGAGATGGGGCTGATTGTTCCTCCTGTAAGAATAAGAGATAATCTGCAGCTTGGTTCAAGAGAGTACTCAATCATGATTAAAGGGGTAACAGTAGTAAAAGGAGAGGTAATGCCTTCCAATTTTCTGGCTATTAACCCTGGTAATGTAAAAGAAGAGCTGCAGGGTGTTAAAACAAAAGAACCTGCATTTGGCCTGGAAGCTTACTGGGTTACAAATGAGGATAAGGAAAATGCCCAGTTCCTTGGATATACAATTGTTGATCCTGCAACTGTAATAACTACTCATATAACAGAAGTCATCAAAACTCACGCCCATGAGCTTCTTGGAAGGCAGGAGACACAGCATCTAATCGATAATCTTGCTGTTACCTATCCAAAGGTTGTGGAAGAACTAATACCAAATGTTCTTAATCTCGGTAATGTACAGAGAGTTCTTCAGAACCTGCTTAAAGAAAAGGTCTCTGTTATTGACCTGAGAACAATTCTTGAAACTCTTGCAGATTTCGGAGGCACAGTTAAAGATCTTAATCTCTTAACTGAACTTGTAAGACAGGCAATGGGCAGATCTATTGTTAAACCTTACCTTACTGGTAATAACGATCTTCCGGTTCTTGTTATGGGAGGGGAGCTTGAGGGACTTTTAAGTAATAGTATTCAGCTTATTAATGATGTGAATCAACTGGTTATTCAGCCTGAAGATGCACATATGCTGATAAATAAGATAAAAGAAAAAGTTTACAGCTGCCGGTATGCAGGCACAGCCTATTCTGATGTGTTCTTCAGTTATAAGAACCCATCTGCGTCAGCTTCTGGAGAGATTTATTCCTGAACTGACAATTATTGCGGCTACAGAGATACCGGGGAATGTTAATATCGTATCACTTGGAGTGGTGGAATAGTGAAAATTAAAAAGTATCTTGTTAAAAGTATTGATGAGGCAATTCCTCAGATAAAGAGAGAGCTTGGAGATGATGCCTATATTCTTTCCCAGAAGAAAGTAGTAAAATCCGGCACACTCAATATCGCCAATAGTGAAATGATTGAGGTAACTGCTGCTGTTGAAAGGAAGAAAGGAGGAGGTAGTGAAAATATATCTTCTGCTCTTCTTGCCAGGAAATACGGGGGAGGCAGTAATCCTTTACCTGAACCGGAGAAAAAGGCCACTTTCAGGGAATCTGAACCTGTTAAGCCTGATCTGGATTCGCTATTTGGGAATATGGATGTTATCCGCAGTGAAATAGATCCTATAAAAAAGAGGAGATGAAAGATATAAAACTTCTCCTTAAAAAAGGCGTTTCCGGAGATTCAGATGCCGAAAGTTACCGGGGGATTTTTCTGGAACTGTATCTGGCTCTTATTGAAGCTGATGTTGACAAAGGAATCGCCAGGAGACTGATAAACTCATTACAGTACCAATCATCAAGTGATGGAATTAAGAACCCTGAAGAAATCTATAGAAAGCTTACAGGTTTTGTTGCTTCAATGCTTCAGGAAGCCAGACCTCTTCAGTTTACAGCTGAAAAGAGGAAAATTGTAACTGTTGTCGGACCTACAGGAGTTGGGAAAACTACAACAATTGCAAAACTCAGCTCCTATTTTTCTCTGATGGAGCTCAGAAAATCTGCTCTGATAACTATTGATGGGTACAGAATAGGAGCCGAGGCGCATCTGAGAACTTATGCAGATATCCTCAATATCCCATTTTACACTGTATACGATGCGCAGGATATGAAAATGAGACTGGATTCTCTGAAAGATTATGAAATGATCTTTGTGGATACAACCGGAAGGGGGGCTTCAGATCAGGAAGGGCTTAATCTGATGAAACCTGTTCTGGATCAGCTGCCACGGGATGAGCGGGAGATCTTTCTGGTTATGAGCGCAACTACAAAAGCCAGAGATCTTTTAAAAATATATGAGAGTTACAGTATTTTTAGACCGGATAAACTGATTTTTTCAAAAATAGATGAAACCGATTCTCTTGGAAATCTTCTTAATCTGGTAGATAAGACAGAACTACCGGTAGCATATCTCACTACCGGCCAGAAAGTACCGGAAGATATTGAAATAGCATATCCCGGAAGATTTGCAAGAATGATTCTAAATGATTCAATTAAAGGAGACCAGAATGAACCAGGCATCTGAATTGTACAATATTAATAAAAGCGTTGTAGGCGGCTTCAGCCGCCTGAAAACTCTTGCCATAACTTCAGGTAAAGGAGGGGTTGGTAAAACCAATGTAGTGGTTAATCTGGGAGTCTCTCTGGCGAGTCAGGGATACAAGGTTGCAATTCTTGATGCAGATTACGGCCTTGGGAATATCGATATACTTCTTGGTCTTGACGCTGAATATGACATATCTGATCTTTTTAGTGGCAAAGCAACACTGGAAGAGATTATTGTAGAGAAGGAAGGTATTAAAATTATTCCGGCAGGTTCAGGAATACAGAACCTGTCAAGTCTTTCACCTGAACAGGAGGTAATGCTCCACAGAGAATTAAAAAAACTTGAGCAAACCGTAGATATTCTTTTGATAGATACTGCAGCGGGAATTTCTGACAATGTTGTGTCCCTTCTGCTCTCAGCAGATGAAGTATTGCTGGTGGTTAGTTCAGAACCAACATCAATTGTGGATGCTTATGCTGTTGTTAAAGTAGTTAATGAACTGGATGCTTTCAAAAAGTTTTCCGTTGTTTCAAATATGGTTGGAGGGAAATCTGAAGGTGTGGAGCTGTTTCAGAAGCTTGCAAGAGCAACAATGAAGTTTCTCAATAAACAGCTCAGTTTTGCAGGTGCAGTTCAACACGACAGAAAGCTGGTGGAAGCTGTAAGATATCAGACTCCTGTTGTAAATGTTTTCCCATCAGCAAAGTGCAGTACAGATTTTGCAGAGTTGTCAGTAAAGATTGGAGAAATGATTGAGTAGAATAAAAAACTGCTTTTTCTACATTATAAATAGTACAGGAAATGTGAATGGATAAAGCACAGTACGATAAAATGATTCTTGAACATCTTGATATTGTCAAGATAATTGCTCTGAAGATCAGTGCCCGTTTACCTGCGGGTGTTGAACTGGACGACCTTATACATTCAGGAATTATAGGACTTATTGATGCAGTTAAAAAATATGATTCGACTAAAGGTACCAAATTCTCTACATATGCTTCCCTGAGAATCAGAGGAGCTATTCTTGATGAACTGAGAAATATGGACTGGGCTTCCAGAAACCTCAGACAGAAGATTAAAGAGATGGAAAAAGTTTATGCTGAACTTGAGCAGGATCTTGGAAGGCCCCCTGAATCCCAGGAAGTTGCAGATAGTATGAATATTTCCATTGAAGAGTTCCACAGGCTTCTGGATGAATCAAAAGGGGTTGGTATCGGAGTATTCAGGTACAATGAAGATGATGAGGCAAATATTACAGATGATAAACAGTTGAAATATTTTGCTTCGGGTAGCGATAACTCACCGGTTCTGTCTCTTGAGAAGAGAGAGTTGAAGCGACTTGTATCCGGCTTTATTGATGAGTTACCGGACAGAGAAAGAATGGTACTGAGTTTGTACTATATTGAAGATCTGAATCTGAAAGAGATAGGTAAAATAATGGAACTGACTGAATCCAGAATTTCCCAGATCAGAACAGCAGCGATAGTTAGAATCAGAGGTAAAATTGCCAGAATGGCAGAAGCCAATCTGGTGGATTCAGGTAACCTTATTTAGGAGGAAGTATGGCAAAGATATTGTCTCAGGACGAAGTTGATGCTCTATTGAGCGAATTTTCAGATGATGAAGTTGAAGAGGCAGCGGAGAGTAGTGAAGAGTTTGACTTACCGCAGAAAAGAGACAGAGGTGACAAAAAGGTTTCCATATATAATTTCAGAAGACCAGACAGGGTTTCAAAAGAGGAACTGAGGTCTCTTCATTACCTTCATGACAGGTTTGCCCGTAATTTCTCCTCATCTCTTTCGGCTTATCTCAGAGCTCTGATAGATGTTACTCTCTATTCGGTAGAACAGTTTTCATATGCTGAATTCATATTGTCACTTCCTGATCCTACATATTTTAATGCAATATCCATGAGTCCTCTTGAAGGAAACTCTGTACTGGAAATAAACCCCAAAATTCTTTTTCCGATGATTGATAAGATCCTTGGAGGTAAAGGTGAGGACTTTGGTGGCGGAATGCGTATCATTACCGATATTGAGAGGACTCTTATTGAAGGGGTCGTTAAGCTGATTCTGAGAGACCTTCGGGACTCCTGGAAGCAGATAATTGATCTGGATATGAAAATTGTGGCAACTGAAACATCTCCGCAGCTGATTCAGGTTGTAGCTCCCAATGAAATTGTTGTGCTTATCGTTTTCGAACTAAAAGTAGGTGATGCCAAAGGTTTTATGAACTTCTGTATTCCTGCAATTGTAATTGAACCTATTGCACAGAGATTCTCTCAGGACTGGTATGCAGATAGGGCTAAAATGAGTATTGAGGAGATGCAGAAGATCAGGATGAATGTCAAGAAAACCATGATTGATATGGATGCTGGAATATATGACAACCAGATTATGGCAAAAGAGCTTGTAAACCTTGAACCTGGAGATATTTTAAGACTTCAGACAAGAGCTGATCAGGAATTGAAGATTCAGCTTAATGGTGTAGATAAATTCTCTGTATATCCTGTTCAGATGAACAAAAAGAAAGGTGTACAGGTTATGGATGTAATAAAGAGGGAGTATAAATATGAGTAAAGTAGATACTGTAAACAGGATTTTTGTAGATAACTGGAGCTCTGTTTTCGGAACTATACTGGGAGCCGAAGTAAAAGTCAGTTTTGATAAAGTGGAAGAGATTCCAAGAGCTTCCATGGGTGAGCAGTTAAGTACCGTCAATGTATATGTAACTCTTAAATATGGTGATGGTGCTGATGAAGTTATTGGAATAGGTCTCGGAAGTAAACTTGTTTCCATTATTTCGAATCTTATGATCGGCCTTGACTCATTCAAGGATGAGATAAATGATGATGATAAAGATGCCTTTTCAGAAGCAGTTAATCAGATGTTCTCTGCATGTCAGGTTCCTTTTAAAGAAGAACTGGGAGTAACTGTTAATTTTGCAGACATAAGTTTTACAGAACAATCTGAACTGATAGGTAGTTTTAAGGACAATAGTCTGAGATTCTGGGAAGCCACCTTCGATATTGAGAATATTTCAAAAGAGAAGATGCTACTTTATGCTCCGTCAGAATTTGTTAATGAGCCTCAGGCTGCAGCTGCGGCAGCACCTGTAGCAGAAGCACCTGCAGCTACGCCAGTAGCGTCGGCAGCACCTGTTTCTGAGAAGAGCATTGAGGTGAACAGTAACATAACAATGCTACTGGATGTGGAGATGCCGGTTACAGTAAGAATCGGATCTTCCCAGATGAAACTGGTTGAAATCATGCGTCTTGGACTTGGCAGTCTTGTGGAACTTGATAAACTTGTAGATGATCCTGTAGATGTACTGGTAAATGATAAAGTGGTCGCAAGGGGCGAAATCGTAGTATATGATGGTAATTTTGCAGTAAGAATTCTTGAGGTAGAGAGTAAAACTGAAAGAATAAAATCCCTTGGTTAGGTTGAAGTGGAACCAGTGAATGTCTGGATGTTTCTGTTGAGGCTGTTCTGAAATTTTATAAAGGAGTATACAAAGAACCAGTCTTCTCTAAAGCTATGCCATGACAGGCAGCCGGCTCCGCCCCTGGCAGGAAGGCTGGTAAATAAAGGGTTTGTGTTTCTTATTTCTGAGTTAAGTACAATTTGTTAAAGATACCCATCTCTTTATTGCCCGCACTTGCAGGTCTCTCTTTTTGTTACTGCCTGTCCATGTTTTTGGGGCTACAACGGATTTGCCAGTAAAACAGTAGCATTCTCAAACAATTTTCTTATATAAATCTCCAATATTATAGTATTTTCAGCATAGACTCTTTATAATAAATAATATAATCTGACTCATACATGCTTTAGGACAGAGTCACAGGTGAAATCCTGATATAAAGGAGTTAAACATGCAGACAATTATGGAAAGAGCCAGAGAGCTTGCTAATAAGATAGGGGAATTACCTGCAATACCATCGGTGGTTCTTAATGCAATGTCTCTGCTTAATGACCCATCAGTAACAGTTAAGAAGATTCAGGAACAGATACTTATGGATCAGGGGCTTACCGCCTATATTCTTAAAATTGCCAATTCTCCTCTTTATGGATTGAGAAAAGAGGTAAGTACAGTTAGTTATGCAATTAATCTCATGGGTTACAATACAACAAAATCGATATTAATGGCTTATCTGACAAAAAATATCTATAACCAGTCAGGTAGTAAATTTATTCACAATCTTTTATGGAAACACTCATTATGCACTGCTGTAATTGCAAAAGAGCTTGCAGGCAATCTTAATAATATTAATGTTGAAGAAGTCTTTATTACTGCACTTCTTCATGATATCGGTAAAGCTGTTATGCTGAAAAACCGTTCTGAAGAGTTCCAGGGAATAGTAGAAAAAGTACTTAATGAAGGTGGCTCCATGATTGAGGAGGAGCGGAAGGCCTTTGGTTTTACTCATGTAGAAGTGGGCTATCTGGTTATGAAAAACTGGCGTTTTTCAGAAGGTATGGTTGAAACTCTCGTCTACCACCATAATCTTCAGGACTACTACGGCAATAACAGAATGGTTCCAATTGTAAGTCTTGCAAATAAACTCAGCAGCAGAGTCGGGTACTCCCTTGGAACAATCGAAGGGGATCTTTATGAAACAGAAATACTCTCAATAAATGAAGAGCAGCTGGAAAATATTGTTAATAATGCAATGGCTGATATAGAACAGTTTCTGGAGCTTTTCGGGTAAAAAAAATATGAAAAATATAGCAGATCTGTTTGATTCAGAAGCTGTAACACTTCCGGGATTGCCATCTATATATAATGATGTAAACAGAATGCTCAATGATCCATACACCTCAAATGAGAAGATATCTGAGCGAATAAGGCAGGATCAGACGATGGTGGCAATGATTCTGCGCCTTACAAACAGTGCTGTATTCTCCCTGAGAGATGAGGTTCATTCTCTTGCAGGAGCTATAGCATTTCTGGGAACCAGAACTCTGAAAAACATGATACTTCAGATATCTCTTGTGAGAATGTTTCCTTTTAAAAACCTCTCTGCTTCAGGCTTTGATCCTGCAATGTTCTGGGAGCACTCTCTTGGAACTGCGGTTATAAGCGAACTGGTAGGAGAGGAGATGGGAATTCCTGTTGGAGAAAATATCTGGCTTGCAGGACTTCTGCATCAATTCGGCAGGTTACTTATATACCACTACTACCCAAAAGAATTTGAGAAGATCACTGCACTTCAGATAAGAGAGCACCTGTCTCTGGAAGAGGCAGAAACAAGGATTCTTGGAGCAAGCCACTGTGAGATAAATAACTATCTTTCAGAAAAGTGGAATTTTAATCAGGATGTTGTTAAATCTGTCTCTTCATATCTCACACCAACGCCTTCTGCGGGTCCGGGAGCTGCAATTGTAAACATAGCTCATCTACTTGCCCTTGCAGAAGGTCATGGATTTAAATGGGAAACAGGGGCAGTTGCGTTGGAAGAAACCTCTGCATGGCAGATTCTGCTTGGGTTTTCCTGCAGACAACCGGATGTAGATAATCTTGCTGAGTCAGTAAAAAGCAGATCCGTAAAAATAAGAGAAGCGGTGAAAGAGCTTATGGAGGTAATTTAAGTGACAGAACTGACACTGGGGCTGATTGTACTGCTTGCTGTTTTTATCTACAGGATTCACAGAAAAAATCTATCTCTGCTTGTTAGAATTGACAGTCTTGAAGCTTCTATTATAAATCTTCAGAACATTAGTGAACACTTTCCTGAGTTTATTAATCAGGGGGAGAAGATTACAAAAAACCTTACAACTGAACTCTCTGTTAAGCAGGAGCAGTTAAACAAGAAGATAGATGCTGCAACAGAGATATCCAGAAAACTGGGGTATCTTGAAGAAAAGGTAAAAGATAATCAACTGGATAAAGAGACCATTGACAAGATTCTTATACTTGTTAATCAGGGATTCTCAACTTCAGAGATTTCACCACGGCTGAATGTTCCTGCTGGAGAGATCGACCTTATTATAAAGTTGAGGAGATATCTTAGTAGTCCGGTTAAAGAAAAATTATAGTTATGGCTGTATCCGGTTATATTAACATTCCTGTTGGTGGTGAACTTGAAAAGTTTCTGACCAGCAGATCCCTTATTAATGTAGGAGAAACTCTTGAGGGGAAAGTTGTGCAGTTGCAGGATAATAACAGGGTACTCATAGATTTTGGTAAATTCAGAGCAGTAGCTCAAATCAATTTTCCTGTAAATGAGGGGAGTGTAATTCCGGTTTCTGTTACCTCAAAAGAGGGAGGGCAACTGGTAATGAGAATTGCAGAAAATCTTCTCAGTACATCAATAGCAGGTGGTAAAACTATTGGCGGAAATCAACAGACTATGGTTTTATCTGCTCCTGTTATTGGCGATGACATAGAAAACGTTATCCAGAAGATAGATAAAGCCCTGAATAATGGAGCTGTTTCAGTTGAACAGGAACTTACCAGACAGACTGCTACAGCAATAGCAGGTAAGCCGGAGGCAGCGGTTAAAGGACCTGAGGTTTTAACTACACCGGAAGCTGCTGTTGTTAAACAGGAAAGTGTGCCTCTGATAGGAGGTAAAGGTGAAGTGTCCGTTCCGGTAACTGAAGCAGCCGTAACGGATGCGAAGAGCAGTAATCTTTTAACCAGAGATGGTGCTGCAATAAAACTTACTCCTGAGCTATCTGAACTTCTTACAGTCGTAAAGGAGCATTTTAAGCCTTTTGATTCAACTCTGATGAAAGATATCCCCGATCTTACCCGCAGGTTAAAAAGAGTAGTGGAAAAATCCGGGATATTTCATGAAATGAAAGGAGATGCTTCAACACTATTACAAAACACAAAAGAGCAGGTTAACCCCTTTGCAGGAACAGAGTTACTAAAGCCTGAGGCGGCAAAATCACCTCAGGATCTGAAACCTGTTTTAAATCTTCTGAAAGACAGGTTTGAAGAGATTGCAGCCAAAACCGGTGACAGTTTTAAAGGAGATGCAGTAAAGATAAGAAATAGCATTGAGATGATGCTCTACAATATTGAATCACGTCAGCAGGAAGCAGTTGAGAAGAAACCTGCAGTTAACAGGGATGATTCAGGTCAGCATATTTTTACTTTTGCACTTCCCTTTAAAGAGACCCACCACAGAGGGAAACTCAAAGTATATCTTAATAAAAAGACTAAAAAGGGTAAGAAGAACGGGTATAAAGTGTCTCTACTTCTTAATATGGGCAACCTTGGGGATATAAGAAGCGATTTTCTTATGGTTGAGAGGAAGGTAACTATTACGCTGTTTGTAAAGAGTGAGGTTGTTAAAGTCTTTATAGAAGAATATATAGATGAGCTGGAAGAGTTGATTAGCGGAATATTCAGACAACAGGAACTGAATGTAGTTGTTTCACCCCGGAATATACAGAATTTTGACAGCGAAGATGTAGAGGAAGAGTACCACTCTTCATCTCTGGTGGATCTGAAGGCTTAAGGTGATGCTATTATGAGTGGATATAAGAAAGATAAGAAAGCTGTTGCCCTTAAGTATAACCGATCAGAAGATACTGCTCCAAAAGTTGTAGCCAAAGGGCGGGGGTATCTTGCTGAGAAAATTGAGGATGTAGCAAAAGAACACAATATCCCTTTATATGAAGACCGGGAGCTTGCACAGATGCTTGAAGCTCTGAACCTCAATACAGAAATCCCTGAAGATCTTTACGCCGCAGTAGCAGAAGTTCTGGCATTTATTTATAGGTTAAATAAGTCTTTTGAGGGCAGATAACAGAACCGTTTTTTATTAGTTTACACAAGACAGAGACAAACACGGACTGACAATAACGCACACTGACATACACCTTTTTCTGGAAGACTATTCGTAAGCTCACTGTTCCTGTTTCACAAAGTGACAAGCCCTTCGGAAAACTCAGGATAAACTGCGTTCAAGACTGTCTCAAAACTATTATAATTTTTGAAACCACTAATAAACGCGAATAAAAAACAAGAGAATTGTTAAAAAAATCGTAAAAATTACCCAGGGCTATTTTTTACTCATTTTTTAACGGACTTTTTTTAATGCACGCTAAACTAAGGTGGTTTTGAGACAGCCCCGTTCCTCGCTGAATAATGATGATGCTCGCCGGCTCGCATCGCCCATCTTTGCCATATTCTCATCCTTCGCAGGCTCAGTCTTCGGCAAAGACCCATCTTCGCTATCCCGCTTTTAATGTCTGTAGCGAAGCGAAAGCATTAAACAATATGCGGGATTATAGGTAGGCAAAGGGCTTTGCCTCATCTCTTTATAAGAATTCGCAAGCTCATTGTTCCTGTTTCATAAAGTGACAAGCTGCGTTCCTCGCTTGCTCCCATCTTCGCCATTAGTCACTATTCGCAAGCTCATTGTTCCTGCGAAGATGTTGTCTTTCTTCTTACTTAATGTTATTTAATATTTATAAAGTGAGGAGGTGGATATGCTGAATATAGCTCTTTTTGGTGCTCCCGGAGCAGGTAAAGGTACGCAGTCAGAAAAGCTTCTTGAGAGATACAATCTTGTATATATAGCAACAGGAGATATTCTCAGAAGTGAAATAAGTGAAGGAAGTAGTCTTGGGTTAAAGGCAAAATCCATAATAGATAAAGGAGGACTGGTTTCAGACGAGCTTATTATTCAGATTATCGAGAAGAAGATGATGGCCCATCCTGACTGTGATGGATTTCTGTTTGATGGTTTCCCAAGAACCTTTGTACAGGCATATATTCTTGAAGGCCTCCTTATGAGAAGACATACATCTCTTACTGCTTTATATAGTCTTGAAGTAGGTTTTGATGAATGCAGAAAACGTCTTCTTAATCGTGCTAAAACTTCTGGCAGAAGTGATGATACTGCAGAAGTTATTGAGTACAGATTAAAAGAGTATGTAAGGAAAACAGAACCGGTTTCAGAGTTCTATAAAGAGAAAGGAATTTTTATTCCAATAGAAGGTTCAGGTAGTGTAGATGAGATTTTTGGAAGACTTTCTGATTCAATAAGTGAACAACTTACAAAAGTTAAACTCAATGTTGTACTTCTCGGTTACCCTGGGTCAGGGAGAGGAACACAGGCTGTTAAGCTGGCAGAAAAGTTCGGGTTGAAATGTATCTCCACAGGAGATCTTTTGCAGGAAGAGATTGACAGGCAGACAGCAGTGGGCAGAGAGGTAAAAGAGGCAGTGGAAGCTGGTGAAATGATATCTGATGAGATTGTTATAAGACTTATTGAGAAGGCAATTAAGGGTAATCCTGATACCAGAGGATTTATCTTTAAAGGCTTTCCCAGAACAATGGTGCAGGCATATATTCTGGATGGCCTACTTCTGAAATCCGGCACACAGGTATCTACAATTCTTGAAATGAAGGTTCCTCCTCTGGAGCTGGTGAGACGTCTTGCCAGAAGAGGGAAGAGTGATAAAGCAATGCCTTACGATAACTCTACTGAAACTATTGTTAAAAGACTTGAAGATCATGAAGAGAGTACACTTCACCTTGCGGAATATTATGAGAAAACTAAAAAGATCCATCAGGTAGACGGAACAGGAACTGAAGATGAGATCTTTAACAGATTGTCAAAACTTGTTGAAGCAGCCTCAAGAAAAAGTAAATAGTTTTTTTTAAGATCTTTAAGAAGAGTTACCCTCCGGCAATGTTGGCGAGGATGCCGGAGGGCTTAGCCAGTAATATTTTGTAAGGGTGTAATAAAAATATAGCATTAATTTTCTTTTTATCAACAATGATAATGATTATTGTTTGTTTTTTTTAATTTAACTTTTCACATAATTTTTATTCTCTCTTTTAATAAAAAACAGTTGAACCTGATTTCCGGAAAGTTTACAATCTATTTATGAAGCGATCAGAACTCATTGTAAGATTGGCAGATGAGAAGGATGGTGACGCTATAACCGAGTTTCAACTCGCTATGGCGATGGAAACTGAAAACAAAAAACTCAACAGACAAATCGTTGAGAAAGGTGTACACAAACTATTCCGTAGAAAAGAACTTGGCTTTTATATTGTTTGTGAGTATGAAGGTCGTATAGTTGCCTCTACCATGATAACTTTCGAATGGAGTGACTGGAGAGGTGGACTGTTCTACTGGATTCAGAGTGTCTATGTTGTGCCGGATTTCAGAAGAAAAGGTATTTTCCGGGAGATTTACGCTTTTGTAAAAAAACTGGTAAAAGAAGATCCTGATCTTGTAGGTATACGTCTCTACGTAGAAAAAGAGAACAGCAGGGCAATATCTGTTTACAGGAACCTGGGGATGAGTGAGTGCGATTACCGCATGTTTGAAGAAGAGATTAATTGATAAGTATGAGGAGGAACTAAACACATGTACTACATTCTTGTTTATGATTATGTTGATGATTATGTTGAGCGGCGTACGCCCTACAGGGATGAGCACCTTAAACTGGCAGAAAAGATGCTTGCAGATGGTGATTTAATGATGGCTGGAACCTATAACGAGCCTTATCATGGTGCTGAACTTGTTTTTAAAACAGATAAAGCGAAAGTGGAAGAGTTCATCGATAACGACCCTTATGTTACCAATGGGGTTGTGATGAACTGGAAAATAAAAGAGTGGAACGTGGTGGTTGGTGGCTGATTACCAATGACCTGAAAGATAGTCTCAAAATTATTTTCAATCCTGAATAATAGTTTTGAGACAGTCTTCATTTACAGGGTGGATGCTCAGATTCAGCTGGTCTGAAGCTCCGCCATTATTTCATCCTGAAGTTCCAGCATCTCTCCTTCATCGTTTTCATGATCATAACCCGCAAGGTGAAGGATACCGTGGATCATAAGAGTCAGAAGTTCCTGATAGATCTCTATTCCGTTCTCAACAGCCTGCTTCTCTGCAACGGGCATTGAGATAAATATATCTCCAATATAATAACCTTCCGGTAATTTCTCATTTACAGGAAAGCTGAGAACATCTGTCGGATAATCTTTATTTCTGAAGGCTTTGTTAAGTTCCTGAGACTCTTCATTTCCACCAATTTTGATTGTCATTGTGCCTCTTAATCCAAGTCTCTTTTTTACAACTTTAAGTTTAGTTAAATAGTGTTTCTTTACTATTCTGAACTCTTCGCTAACTAAGTTTATCATCTGTTTCAGCCTCTTTCTGTTTCTCTTTGAAATTGAATCCCGGATAGGATATTCTCATGTGATATATAGAAGACAGCTTCTTATAGAAACTGTTTGCTATTGTGTTAAGTGCTTTGAATGTCAGCTCTTCACACTCATCAAACTGTCTGTCTTCAATATTTGTATCTATTATTTTTCCAATAACGTTTATTATCTCTTCATCTTTAGGAGCTGCAAGGCTCTTGGATGCAGCTTCGATCTGATCTGCAAGCATTATAATGGCATTTTCAATATTCTGTGGCTTATTCCCCGGATATCTGAATAGTGAAGCATCAAACTCATCTGTTTCCATTGAAGCCTCTTCTCTGGCCTTATCGTAAAAGAACTTAACCAGTTTAGTGCCATGATGCTGGGTTATTGCAGAACTTACTACTGGTGGTAACTTCAGTTTTCTTGCTCTTTCGAGCCCATCATTAATATGGGATATGATATTTCTTGAACTTTCACGGGGGGAGAGGCCAGGGTGGGGATTTGGATATATTGAGTGGTTTTCAGTAAAGAACTGAGGATTGTCAATTTTCCCTATATCGTGATACAGAGCCATTGCTGTAACCAGAGCAGGTGAGCACTCAAGATCCTGAGCTGCAGCTTCAGCCAGAGATGCTACCATCTGGGAGTGGTGATAGGTGCCTGGAGCTTTTTCAAGCATCTCTCTGAATATAGGAAGATTCAGATTGGTAAGTTCTATTAGTTTAAGTTCTGTAACAAGCTTAAATATAATCTCCCATACAGGTATTATGAAGTTTGCTATAACCGGAGTCGCAAGGGCAGATACTGTACTCATTGCAAGGTTTGTTATGAGTTGTTCTGTTGAGGTATCAGCAACTGAGAATGAGAAAAATGCAGCTCCAATAAGGTTTACCGGGAGCAGCCAGAAAAGGGAAGTCTTTATTATTGGTGATCTTTTGACTCTCTGATAGTATTCGATACCGTAACATACCGTTATATTGCTTATAAGAACATAGATTACAATACCAAAGTTCCAGTTACATATGATGCCACTGAGGATTGCATTCAGAAAGGAGAATAGTACAGCAATTGGCAGATTAAATGTGAAAGCTATTATAAGTGCTCCAACAGCAAAAGGAATCCCCAGAAAAATACTTATATCATCATAATTCACTGTTAGTGAAAGATTTCTGATTATTACGGGGTAAACAAAAAGAGCTATTCTGTATATTATTGCTGAAACAGCAAAAGTAGTTACTGTAACAGCAAAGAGTCTGCTCCGGTTAACCGTTTTAAGCTGCCATACTGAGTAGAAACTGTGAAGGAACAGAATCATCAGTGCGGTAAATATAAAAATAAAATAGTATTGCGGAATAGTTGTTCCTGATATCTGCTCCAGAGAAGCAATCTTTCTTATGAGTTTGATATCGTTTGGATTTATTACATCACCTTTTCTTAATATAACCCGCCCTCTTTTGAGAGTAACTATTACCGGGTTTATCTTAGCAAGGTTTTCATCCAGACTCTTGGTTGTGAGTTCCGGCGAATATATAGTATTGGTTTTTATAAAATCTTTAACAATACCTGATACCAGTTCCGGCATTGTATTACCTGAATCTTTAAAATACTTGAGAAGGGATAGCTTTATGTCCTGAAGATCATACAGATTATCTCCCTTTACTCTGCCTTCTCTACCGCTGAATGCTATGTAACCGTTACTATCTTTTCTTATACCTCTTTTGGAAAGAACTATTCCTTTAAGCTGAAGATCTTTTATGAAATCCAGTAGCTGATTGAGGTTGACATCGCTAAAAACTCTTTCTTTTAAAATTTTTCCCATATCTTTTGAAGAGATATCAAGAGAGGTTACTTCATTAAATTTATTACGGGATTTTCTCAGTGAGACTTTTCCTGACTTGTACTCCTTTTCAAGTTTATCTGTACCTGCGAAAAAATCTGTTATAAGAATGCTGGTATTTCTGACAGATTCCGAATCGAAAGTGTATACCGGAGGGATATCTTTTTTCTTCTCCTGTCTCAGTTTATCAGTTCTCTCTTTATCTTCAAAAGTTATATCCTGCTGGACTATTATATCTTTTGACACAATATCACCTGCTTTAATACCACTGGTGCTGCCTATGGTTTTATTAACCGGAGTGTAGGCAAAGTAGGTGATAGTAATAAGTGAGAACAGACTGAAAATAAAGGTGGATATACGGAATTTCCTGTGCTCCGACCTGAGACTGTCGGAATTCTCATTAAATAGAGTAAATTCAAATCTCATTTTTCCTCTTTTTTTTCTGCATTCTTTTCGTATGCATTAATAATTTTCTGAACAAGATTGTGGCGAACCACATCTTTGCCGTACAATCTGGAGAAAGCAATTCCCTGAATACCTTTAAGGATCTTCAGAGGCTGGAAAATTCCCGACTTCTGTGAAGGGGGAAGATCAATTTGGGAAGTATCAGCAGTAATTATTACTTTAGAGTGACTCCCAAATCTTGTGAGGAACATTTTCATCTGTGAAACAGTTGTATTCTGCCCCTCATCCAGAATAATGAAAGCGTTATTAATTGTCCGTCCTCTCATATATGCCAGAGGAGCTATTTCGATTATGTTTTTATCTATAAGTTCTGATGTCCTTTCAAATCCGATGAGGTGATAGAGTGAATCGTAAAGAGGTCTGAAGTAAGGGTTTACTTTCTGCTGAATGTCTCCGGGGAGGAAACCAAGCTTCTCCCCAGCTTCAACTACCGGTCTGGTAAGGACAATTCTTTCAACTTTTCTGTTAAGAAGATGGTGCAGAGCCATTGCTATTGCCAGAAATGTTTTGCCAGTACCTGCAGGACCTATGGCAAAAACGAGATCATTGCAGTTCATAGATTGTATATACCTGTTCTGATTTACAGTCTTAGGATATACATCTTTACCATTAACTTTAATAATGGCTCTGTCTTTTATTATATCGTCTATCTCTACGGTATTTCCGTTTTCAGAGACCTCCATTGCCAGAGCTATACTATTCTCATCAAGAGGCATGTTTTTTCTTGCCATATCAATAAGATGTTCTACGCATTTCTTAAAGTTATGACGATTCTTCTCTTCTCCGTCAAACATTATTCTGTTGCCTCTGAGGGCAATATCGATTCCGAAATTTGTTTCAAAACGGTTTATATGTTTCTGAATTATTATAATCAGCTGTTTTTTGATATCTTCAGGGTAGGTAATAATTTCCATATTTCATCCAGTGTATAATGTTAATAAAAAAAATTATATATTCGGGTAGTCTGGTTGTCAAGAAAAGCTGTTTTAAAGCGCATTCCCACGGTGAAATGATTTTTTTATAATGAAATTTTTTATTATAAATCCCTCCCTCTCCCCCGGGAGCTCTGTTGACAACAGAATCGGGTTAATCTACTATAAACAACCGGGTAGAAGAGCATCAGCTCTCAAGTAAGTGCCGGAGGGTGTCAGTATGACTAAAAGTGAACTTGCAGTATGGATGTCAAATAAGACATTTTTGGTGGATGATGAAGCAGAAAAGTTTCTTTCAGCCTTTGTAGAGGTTGTTTCGTCCACACTGGCTGAAGGGGATAAAATAACTCTTGCAGGATTCGGAACTTTCAGTGTTTCTGAGAGACCCGAAAGAGAAGGGCGTAATCCTTCAACAGGAGAAAAGATCCTTATTCCTGCAACTAAAGTTGTGAAATTCTCAGCTGGTAAAAGGCTTAAAGAGGAAGTAGACCGCTAAATCTGTTATATCTGCAGTCCCTTTTTAAGGGACTACAGTTTTTAGGTTTCTGTTTTATCTGCTACTCATTTCGCATTGCTGAAGCAGGGTTAACAGATGCAGCTTTCCAGGATGTTGCACAAATGGAGATGGCAGTAATAATAAGCATTAATATTGCCGTTGAAATATAGGTGCCGGGAGCCTGGGATATTCTGAAAGAATAGTTACTCAGCCAGCGGGCTGAAATAATAAATGCCGATGGAACTGATACAATCAGGGATGCAGTTACTATAACTCCAAACTCATTAATAAGCATTCTTATCATACCTCCTGTTGTAGCTCCAAGAACCTTCCTGATACTCAGTTCTTTAAGGCGTGACTGAATTATAAATGAAGATATTCCTATAAGGCCTGTGCATGAAATAAACATTACAATAAAAGATGAATAGATCATTACAGATAGTAATCTCCCTTCAGATTTATATAGTCTTTTTAATATATCCTCCTGATAAATAACTGACAGAGGGGAATCCGGTGCAAATTTTTTCCATACAGTATCAAGTTTATTCAGAAATGCTTCATACTGCCCCTCATGTAACCTGACACCAATAAACCACTTGTGGTAGTTACTCTGGTTGAAAGTTATAACAAGAGGAGAGGCTTTTCTGTTCAGAGGCTGGAAGTTTATATCTTCTATAACACCAGTGATTATTCCCTGTTTCATCCCTGAGAAATTGACGCTTTTTCCGACAGGATCTTTCATTCCAAGTGCTTTTACTGCTTCTTTATTCAGAATAATACCATTAGTTGCGTCTGAAGGATGATCTTTTGAAAAACTTCTGCCTTTATGTATCTTCATGCCAAAGGTTTTAAGAAAATCGTAATCCACAAAAAGAGCTGTAACGCTAATTTTGTTCTCATCTTTGCCCTTTAGCCACCAGCCACTGAAAACATTACCCAGCACTCTGGAACTTAAGCTTGTTGAAACTACTTCCGGCATCTGTTCCAGGCGATGCTGAAGAACCTGTGCTCTTTTTTTTGCATCATTTGTGTTGAGTCTGAGGTATAACAGATTGGTTCTTGTGAAACCAAGAGGTCTGCTGTCAATATATTTTAACTGTTCTGCTATCTGTACTGTACCAATTATTATTGTTGTAGATATAGCAAACTGTATAAAGAGCATAATTTTTTTGAAAAGAGCTGAGTTGTTGCTGGTTTTTCTGCCTCTCAGAATAGAAGGTGTGTAGAACTTAAGAAGAAAACCTGTGACAGACAGTGTTGTTATAAGAACCGAAAGTATGAGATAGATCAAAGAGAACAAGAGAAACCATAAGTTTATATTCAGAGAAACCGGTGCCTTTGAAAGGAGCTGAAGCATATCACCGGTAAACAGTGAACTTATAGTAAGAGGCGCCATAACTGCCAGTCCCAGAGCTATATATTCTGTAAGAACCATCAGAAATAGTTGGGATCTGTTTCCTCCCAGTAATTTCCTGAGAGCTGTTTCTGTGGTTCTTACTGATGCTTTTGCAGTAGCAATATTCACTGTGTTAATTGTGGAAAGAGCTATAATAAGAATTGTTGTAAGTATAAGAATAGAAATAAGAAGGCTTTTGCTGTTTCCCGTGAGAGAGTACTCAGAATCTGAGTGTATATAGATTCTGCTCAGTTTCTCAAAAAAAGGTGTAGATACTACTTCTCCTTTCTGATGTTTTCTGAATATCTCTGTAGCGTCTCTTATCAGGTTTTCCGGTATACTGGTACTGTTAAGAAGGAAGAATGTGTGGAAGTTCAGCCCCTGCCACGTGGAGGTTGCTCCTTTTCCCCATATAGCAGGGTTTTCAACTGTTTTGAGAGATACAAATATATCCGAGTGAATTTGAGTATTCCGGGGTAGATCTTTAAAAATACCTGCTACTGTAAGAGTTATAGAGTTATCAAGGGTTATTGTGCTACCTACAGGGTTCTTTCCCAGATTTGCAGCGAAGCTTTCTGAAACCATTACCTGATCCGGGTTTTTCAATGGAGCTGCTGACCCTTTAATCACATTCAGGGTAAAACATGTTGAACAGAGAGCTGTCTGTAAAGAAGAAAGATTTTTTGAATTTTCTGGTTCTGCTCTTAAACACTGAGTTATACCCAAGTAATCTGGCACAATATCTGATTTCCGGAAAACTATCTTTGAGAGTAGTCCCCATTTCCGGGGCAGATAAAGCAAAACTACGGATTTTGCCTCTGTCCTTCTGCTTTATGCCAAGTCGGAAAATTCTATCTTTTTCAGTGTGTACTGAATCGTAGCTATATTCTCCGGCAATAAATACAGATATTACTGAGGCAGTTAAAATTCCCAGAAATAGTGTGGACCCTGCTATTGCAGTATAAGTTTTTTTCCGTTTCAACTGCCTTAAAGCAGAAATAAGATATGTTCTGAACATTTATCCTCCTGATTAGAGTATGACGGTAAAGAAAAGAGATGGTTTACGTTAAAATGTGAAAAAGTTCAGATATATTGGGTGTTTTGCTTTAATTAAATTGTTCGAAAATGAACGTTTGTGATCGAAAGTGGACAGTGGCCGGCTGATACCGGCCTCTTATGATTAGTTTGTGTGTATTTTTAAGAAATTGAGAACTTTTTCCGGATTGTGAGCTTTGCCTTTTTCCAGTATTCCTGAAGACTGTGCTACCAGAAGCTGCCCTTTATAATTCAGAACTGCGAGACTTGGATAACCAAGGCCACCAACTCTGGCTTTTTTTACTATATCCTGATTAATAGGTTTCTTTCTGTCTTCACCTACATCTACAAGAATCAGGATGAAGTGTTTTTTAAGATAGTCTTTGATCTCTTTGTTGTTGTCAAAAAGATTGTGAAGTTTGTGGCACCATGGGCACCAGTTTGCTCCAAACATCATAAGAATGTTCCTGTTCTCTTTTTTTGCAGTAATAAAAGCTTTTTTCAGTTCAGCTTTTACATCCAGTGATGGATCGTAAAGTGATGGCTTTTTGTTACCTGCTGCTGAAAGAGTTATTGTCATGGTAATTACCAGAATAACTATTAATGCTGCGATTTTTTTCATTATAAGGCCTCCTTAATGTTAAATTAAAACAATATTATAGCAGATCACTTTTTTTATTCACAGAGACAATCTGTTTGTCACCAGGTAGTAATTTGTGATGCTATCTTAATAAGTAAACCATCAGTTCTGTTACTAAAGTTATTCTGAATGCAAATGGTAGTTGTGTTGATATGTGATATATTATGTGGTAATGTTTTCAATTCAGGAGTGTCAATGAAAATCTCATTAAAAAACCTTTTAATTCTTCTCTTTTTATCTACTTTTTTTCTTAATGGAAGTTATGTTCAGGAGAACTTTTCTGATGTACTTAATGTAAAAAATATCCCGGCACAATCCAAAGACTGGAAATCTTTTTTCTTTACTGATAAGGGCGCATGGTTTGGATATGCTCTGCCTGATAATGAAAAGTACTACGGATCATTTGCAGGACCTTTTCTACTTACTCATGGAAGATGGCTCAGTAGTTCTGCAACAGTACTGGGATTGAAAAAAAATGGTAAAGCTGTTTCTCTTAATAAAGATTCTGTAAGAAAAATTGCTTATTATCCTGGCAAACTGTTTCAGGAGTTCAGAACAGCAGATCTTACAGTGACATCAGAAATGATAATCGTTTCAGAAAGTTCATCTCTCATAAGAGTTAGAGTAAAAAACAGAGGAAAGGATAGTGCTAAACTATCTGTAGAGTGGAGTGGTGATCTTCTTCTTGAAAAGGCTCTTTTCAGTATGAAGGGAGAGGTACTTAAGATTGCTACCGGGAAAAAAGATGTTAA
>CBDDBX010000041.1:0-108728 GCA_965225955.1 Candidatus Aminicenantia bacterium | reverse complement strand
TAGCCTTTGATGTCCGTAACTACTACAAGTACGATGAAATAGCCACAACAAAAGAGGTTTCAAATGATAAAACATCCAGCAGGTATCTGTTGGGTTTTAATGGAGCAGGTGCAGGCATAAGAAGGGAAATAATTGAAGATGCCGGTGGATATCCTGAAGAGTTTTTCCTCTATATGAATGAGATGGATCTTGCAATCAGGGTTATGAACAGAGGCTGGAAAATAGCGGAATATCCTCACATAGTTTCCTACCATAAATTTGCTCCTTCAAACCGTACTTCCACCAGAGCCCCCTTCTACTACACAAGAAATCTCTACTGGGTAATATGGAAGTATTTTCCTCCGAAACTTCTTTTAAAATCTACATTGAAACTCATATACATGTGTTTCTGTGCCACCTTTACTCAGATTACGCCAGTGTATCTTAAGGCACTTTTTTCTGCACTTATAAATATAGGAGAGATTGGTAACAGAAGAGAGGAGAGTTCTGAAACAGTCAGTAGACTCAGAATTCCTTTCAGACTACCTTTCAGTATGTATAAATGAGAAGAGTATTAATTATAAGATCAGTTAGTCTTCAGCAGCTTGACCTTATTATTGGAGCAATTTCAGATAAGTTCTCTGATGCTTTAATAGATATACTGACACCTCCTCATAACCACTCACACTGTGAAAAATATGATACTGTGTCAGAGATAATTGACTATCCCGATAAATGTAGTTTCAGTTGCTTTACTCTTCCTGAAGAGATAAAAAACAGAAGATACAATACAGTAGTTGTTCCTGTATCAAATCAGAAAGGAAGCGGTTTTCTTAATGTTCTTTTTATGGCTTTGAGAATTGATGCAAAGGAGATCTATACCTGTAATCTTGCAACTGAGATAAAGAGAGTTTCCAGATTCACAATTCTTTTCAAAAAAGCTCTGGAACTAATAGCCATTCCCATATCACTCATTCTGGCAGCCTTAACCATCATTCCGGTACTAATAACCCTCCCCCTCAAACTCAAAAAACCAACCAGAACAGAAAGAAACCACCAATAAACACAAATACACACTAACAATCAGGATATTATTCAAGAAAAAACAGAGCAGAGTTCATAAAGCTCTTTAGTTGACACAACTCCGGGAGCGAATATTTCAGGTTTCACGACTGGTGGCTTCTGCTCCGATACTCATACTTCCTGTTACTACACCAGATACAACTATTTAAGAGACAGAGTAGAACAACTATAAAACATTTCATGATAGTTCTTCTCTTATAAGGGATTTTGATATAACCTCTTATGCATTAATGTTACATATTAAAGTTTCATATTGAAAATTTCTTAAACACAGAACAGAATATGTTCATAAGCAAGAGAGGTAGAATGCCACTATTAGACTGGGAAAAGAAGTACTCTGTAGATGTAGAAGAGATGGATGAACAACATATTAAAATAATTGACCTTATCAATAAAGCCCATCAGATGATGACTGAAGGCAGAGCTCATATTGACCTTGGTTGTGTGATAGATCAACTACTCCACTATACTGAATATCACTTTGCTCTTGAAGAACAGTACATGAAAGAAGCAGGATATGAAGGATTCGATCATCAACACGAGCAGCATCAGTTCTTTATATCCAGAATCCGTGAATATAAAGAGCAGTATGAAACTGGCAGAGTAGCTGCATCGGTAAAACTTGTACAATTGATGATGGACTGGCTCATAAATCATATTACTGTAACTGACAGGAAGTATACTGAACATTTTCATAAAGCCGGCATCAAATAGATCCCTGAATCTGTATTGCTCCTGTTAAGGAAAATATCGATATTCTTTATAGAAAAAAAGATATATTTATGCTTATATATATGTATAAAATTCATTAATTTATGAAGAGGCAGAAAGAGTTAATGGAATTGATAGAATGGAAAGATTCGTATTCAGTTAATGTTGAAGAGCTCGACAGACAGCATAAAAGCATGTTTGACCTTATAAACAGATGCCACAAACTTATAAAAGCAGATAAGTTCAATAAAGAGATCAGAAATGTTATAGAACAACTCAAAGACTATGCAGATGAACATTTTGCTCTGGAAGAAGAGTATATGAGACGTACCGGGTATTCAGATATTAAAGAACACATTCATCAGCACTGGCAGTTTATAAAAACTGTAATGGATCTTGAAGAGCAGTTTGATATAGATAACAGACTGACTCAGGATGATATAATGCTCTTTCTTACAGACTGGCTTCTGGATCACATTATTACTTCTGATCAGGACTATTCAATAACACTTAACGATTCAGGTATCGTATAGACTCGATTTACCTGAAATTAATCTCTTTTATTCCAACTAAAACAGTAGAAGAGGATATCTTTAAAAGCTCCATTCTTACCTTTTTAAATCTTCTTGTCTTAATTACTGAAGTTGCAAAACTTCTCACTTCATACTTTTTTACATCTCTGACAGGTATAATTTTTTTCAGCCGGAAGCAGGTCCGGCTAAGCGCATAATGAACAGATTATTTCCCCGGGAAATATTTTCAGCCATATCTTTTCTGTACTGAGAAAATATACGTTGTCTCAGAAGAGTAAATTCAGAGATTAATATTACTCATACAGATCTTTGCAAAAACACCACAAAATCCACTTTTTTGAATTAAAAAACACCTTCAGAAAAGCCTTTCCGGTTTTTTCTGAATTTTTTTTTAACATTCACTTACTCTGGTACGTATCCTTAAACAAATAAACAAAGGAGGATTAACGAATTATGAGTAAATTCAGTTGTTTTTTCTTATCAATGGTGTTTATGTTTTCTTTTCTCACAGCAGACTATCCATCCCGGGAGTTCACAAAACCTGGTAATAGTCTGAATCAAAATCAGATTCCTCTCTATTTTTCAGAAAACAGAGGAGAAGTGCATCAGGCAGTTAAGTTCTATACCAGAGCTTCAGGCTTTACCCTGTGGGCAACATCAAACCGCCTCACTTTTGATCAGCACCTGAAAGTTTCCGGTAACAAAACCAAGCGTATAGTTTATCAGATGAGTTTTCCAGGTAGTAGTATAAAAACGGGAAACTTACACTCAGTTACACCTATGAAGTGTAAACAGAATCTTATCAGAAAAAAAGGTGGACGGAATGTCCACACAACAATCACCACATCCCGGGCTATTCAGTACGACAACCTCTTCAGTAACATTGACCTCAAAGTCTACGGGAAACATGGAAAGGTTGAGTATGACTGGGTAGTTAAACCTATGGCTGATCCATCTGCAATACGTTTCAGGTACGAAGGTGCCAAATCTACCTGTATTGAAAGCTCAGGTAATATTACAATCAGAACAGAAGCCGGTAAACAGATACACTCCAGACCTGTTGCTTATCAGATTATTGACGGGAAGCAGAAGAGTGTTGATGTGAATTTCAGAAAAATAAGTTCTGATACCTACGGATTTAAAACCGGAGCATACGATAGAAACCATGCTCTTATTATCGACCCTGTAGTTCTTGTATATTCAGGATATGTGGGAGGTTCCCATATCTATGAGTACAACTACGGTTTCTATAGCGATAATAATGGGAAGTTGTATGTAACCGGCTGCACAGTAAGTGGTGACTACCCCTTTTCCAATCCAATGGACACAACAATTCAGAGTGGTAACCACGATATCTTCATAAGTGTAATAGATACGAATCAAGGCGGAAGCAATAGCCTGGTATACTCAACAGTTCTTGGTGGAGATGGTGTAGATGCGGGCTATGGAATTTATGCAGATACCTCAGGTATTATCTACCTCTCCGGTGTCAGTAGCGATGGTAGTATAAATAATGGTTTTCCAACAACAAACGGAGGCCATACAAACGGATCTTATGATCTTCTTTTTGCCAAAATAGACCCAAATCTCACCGGCATGTCCCAATTGCTTATAGCAAGACTTTATGGCGGTACCGGCAGAGACCGGGCCAAAGGTATTGCAGTCAGAAATTATAATGAAATTTACATATCAGGGCTAACAGCCAGTAATTCAGGCTTTCCTGTAACTTCAACAGCATACTCTTCGACAAAAAAAGGCTCTTACGACTACTTCCTTATGAGATTGGACCAGTATGGTAATATTCAGTATTGCAGCTATATAGGTGGTTCCAATTATGGTGACGAGGATAGAAGTTATGTTCCCCTGATAGCTTCAACTTCAGATAGTAAGGTATATATGACAGCTCATACCAGAGCTACAGATTTTCCTGTTAAAAATGCATACCAGTCTACAATGAATGGTGCAGCAGATGGTATTATCGCGCTTTTTGATACCTATCAGTCAGGAGCTGCAAGTCTGGTCTGTTCAACCTATTTTGGCGGTGTAGGCTGGGACCAGATAAACAATCTCTATGTAGGTTCCGGTAATACCCTATACATAACAGGAACAACAGAGAGTATGCCGGGAACAGGGCTTTTCCCTGTAACAACAGGTGCTTATCAGACTACGAAGAAAGGCACATATGATGCATTTATTGCAAAGATGAGTCTCAACGGTTCTCAGTTAACAAATAATTACTGTACATATTTTGGAGGAACCGGAACAGAAACAGGCAGAGCAATCACTGTCAACTCAAGTGGACATATACTTCTGGGAGGAGCTACAAAAGGTAATGACTTCCCGCTGGTAAACAGTTATCAGGGAGCAACCTACAGCTACTACCAGGGTTTTGTTTCACTTCTTGATATATCTTCCGGTGGTCAGGGACTGATCTTCTCAACATGCATCGGTGGCTCTAAAGATGATCATGTTAAACATGTAAATTTTGCGCCTAATGGAAGACTTCTTACTGGTGGAGTAACTAAAAGCACCAACTACCCTGTTAGCGGTACTCCTTATCAGTCAAATCTCGAAGGGCCTCTGGATACCTTTGTGAGCCTGATAGATCCAAACTAATTATTTCAGATATAAGTAAAATGTGAACTCAACAGCTTCACATTTTACTTTTACCCATAGAACAGACTAACACGATATTCTATGTGTGCAGTTAAAAGGGGGAAAGATATTTCCCCTTAAGAATTTTGAATCAGGTCAGATTTACAATTTTCTGGCAGACCATGTGGCCTCAGCTGTCTCATTTGTGCTCAGCTCTCTTATTGTTGCTGTACCTGACATACTCGATGACGAGTGAACATTACCATTAAAATCTTCATAGAACCAATCATTCTTCCAGTTCCAGGTAATCTTATTACCATCTATTATTGTATAACTTCCTGGCAGAAAGCCTTCAGATTTTACAGTTCCTCCTGAAGCAGTACCATCGAATGTAGTCTGATTGGTAAACACCGCTTCCCTGACTGTAACTGTCAACTCCCACTCACCACTGACATCCATCTTATTTTCTGCTTCATCACTTGATTTACACCCTGCAAAAAAGATCATTCCTGTAATTAAGATCAATAAAAAAAATTTCCGTTTCATAAAACTCTCCTCCATTCCCTTCTCTATCCTTAATAAGGTTAAAAAAACTCCGCATCGATAGATACCATTAATTCTCCGGTATTTATCTCACTAATATTGTACTTCTGTCAGGTTAGATTAATGGAGTTATTGTGTAACCGGAGGAAATGGTTTTGAGTTCGTTATAATTAATGCATTTTCCGTTCTTTAACGGAACATGAAAGTCTTATGTAAAATTGGATTTATGCTTACTGATGAGGAGTAATCTGAATAAAAGGGCGGAGTAGCACTCCACCCTTACTATCTAAAAAAAGAATGAGCTTAATCGTGTCTTAAAGCATTGATAGGATCAAGTTTTGATGCCTGAACTGCAGGATAGAGTCCAAATACAACACCTATAACCGCACAGACTCCGAAAGAGAGAACTATCGACCATAATGACCAGCCAACAGGCCAGCCGGCAAAACCTGCAATAACTACAGAAAGGAGAAACCCAAAGAGTATTCCCAGAGCCCCGCCGGATAAAGATACAGCAAAAGTCTCAGTAACAAACTGCCTCTTTATATCTGCCTGAGTCGCTCCGATAGCTCTTCTTAAACCTATCTCCTTAGTTCTCTCAAGCACTGTTGCCAGCATAATATTCATAATACCAATACCACCTACCAGAAGAGATATTCCTGCTACACAGGCCATAACAATAGTAAAGATCCTCTGAGTCTTTCTATGCTGTTCCATCAATGCTTCAGGAACTACAAGTTCATAATCTTTTGTCTCCCTGTGTCTTCTGCTTAAAAGATGCTCAAGGGTTATTGCTGCTACAGACGCAGGAACTCCTTTTTTAAGTTTAATTCTGAACTCATCCAGTTCTGACTCCAGAGGTTTAAAACGGAATGTATTCAATCCTGTATTAACAGGGAGATAGATACTGTTCTGATTACCTGTAAGAGATACTCCCTGAAACTCTTTTTTGTGTATCTCTTTATCTGCTATAACTCCTACAACCCTGAACCAGATATGGTTAATTTTCAAAGATTTACCTACAGGTGACATATCAGGAAAAAGAGACGATGCTACACTACTGCCAATAACACAGACTCTTGAGTAGTGCATATCATCCACAGGCAGAATAAACCTCCCTTCTTTAAGTTTAATGGAGGCCATAATATTATGACTTGGAGTAACTCCAGTTACACTTGCATCACTTGAACCGTAATCACTTATTATTGAGTAGGAGGAAATTTTCTTTAATGCGCTGTAGGAGTCAAGAAAAGGCAGTGTCTCTACTGAGGCATTAAGGTCCTGCAGAGTCAGTCCCATGGAAGACTCCCTTATCTCTTTCAGTTTATTATCACTGAACTCTACATTTTTTACTATGATATTTCTCAGTCCCATAGAATCTATAAGCTTCAGAGCTTCCTCTTCAGCTCCTTTTCCTATATTGAGCATTGATATAACTGCTCCTACACCAAATATCATACCCAGCAGCGTAAGAGTTGTTCTGAGTTTATGCTGCATAAGGGATTCAAAAGCCTGTCCCAGCTCCAGTCTCCATCTCCATTTAAGCTGTTTTAAATCCATTATTCTCCACCTTCTCCTTCCGGTGCATTCAGTAAGACTTCGTCTCCCTCTTTCAATCCATCTTTAATAACTGTCTTTGTAATACTTCTGACACCTGTTGTAACTTCACGGTTTTCGAAGCTTCCGCCTCTTTTTACATAAACAAGAGTCTTTCCGTCTTTTTTGAAAATAACCTGATTGGGAACCGAGATAACATCTTCAAGTTTTGATACATATATACTTGCATGTACACCAACACCTGGCTTCATTAATCTGGTATCAGTTTTATCCATCACAACTTTTACCTCAAAGTATTTAAGCTGTGAATCCTTATCAACGGGTTTTGCAATAGCTGCAATAGACTTTATCTTTCCTGAGAACTCTTTACCTGGAACAGAATCAAGAGTAACAGACACCCTGAGATTCTCTTTTAAACCTGAGGCTTCAGATTCCAGCACATGTACAATTGCTTCCATTTCAGACAGATCCGGCAGTTTTGCCAGTTCCATCCCACGATATGCACTCTTCCCTACTCTGGGTTTCTCACCTTTCCAGTTCTTCTTATAGACAAAAAGACCATCATGGGGAGCTCTCAGTTCAAGAGAGTTAAGTGTATCCTGATACTGCTTTATTTTTACGCTTACAGTCTTCTTCTTCAACCTGAGAAGCTGAAGTTCTGCTTCAGCTTTACGATCCTGCTTGGACTCCTTCTGAGTAAAATGATCTGTTTTGACTTTCAGATATGCGTCATTGATCTGTGTCTCTATAATATCGTTACGTGAATAGATCGTTTCATCTCTCTTACCATAACTGTCAGAAATCTCTTTCTCAATTTTAACCTTTTCTATATCACTTCTGATGCTCTTCTTCTCTTTCTTCAGATCATTCTCTTTCTTTAGTATCTCAAGATTGAGTTTGGCAATCTTATACTCTTCTCTTTTAATATTCTCCAGATAGCTGGTTTTATCGAAGCTTACTACCAGATCACCTTTTTTTACAAAAGAGTTCTCCTCTTTCAGAAAAATTATTGTTAATCTGCCTCTTACATTAACAGGTACTTTAACAGGAGTAGATTTAACTGCTCTGAGAGCACCAAATGAAGGAATAGTTATTTCAAAATTGTTCTTTCTTATTTTTGTGCTTACCAGCTGTTCAGATCTATTACTGCAGCCGGCAGCAAAGAATATCAGTATTATAGCTATTATTAATCTGTAACTCATTTTCACTTCTCTCAAATCATCTCTCCTGAAGGAATTATCAACACATCTGACACATTTAAACCAGATTTTACTTCAACCATGGTCTTAAGTTTCCTACCCAGTACAACCTTTGTTTTGGTTCCTTTTCCCCAAAAGCCTTTTTTCAGAACAAAGGTCTCATTATTTTCAACAATTACAGCTTTTCTCGGAATTCTGATAGATTCAGTTTCACCTGGCAGAAGAACTGATACTGAAGCAGCCATACCTGGCTTCATAACCTCAGGATCAGATTTACTTAGTTCAACTTTACAATCCAGTACAATACCGGGCTGATCTTCAGATTTTCGCCGGAAGATCCTCCCTATAGAGGTTACCACACCTTCATATATGGTATCAGGATTTGCATCGATTCTTATGTGAGCTTTAAGTCCCTCTTTCAGTTTCCCTGCAGCTGATTCCGGTATTACTGCTTCCAGATTCATTCTTTTAAGATCAGGAATCTCCATTATAAAATCCCCTCTCCATACTGAATCTCCTACAGATTTTTTCCTTCCCTTCCAGTCAGCTATATATACAAGCATTCCCTCTGCAGGGGCTTTGACAGTCATAGCTTTCATTGCGGATTTGAGCTCTTCAATTTTATGATCAAGTCTTTTTAATTTACTATTAAGGAGGCTGAACTTTGATCTCATCTTTGCTTTCTGATTCTCAATCTTACTTATAGAAAGTTTCTCTTCAAGCTGAGCTGCTTCATAATCATATTTAAGTTTTTTAAGTACATTGGAAGCAACAAACTCTTCAGGCTGTTCTGCTTTTCTTCTGGCTTTTGCAGTTTTCACACCAGCTTCTGATCTGCTTAGTTTAAGAGAATCAAGCACCTCCTGTTCAACCAGTTTCGCTTTCTCCAGCTCTTTTTTTGCAGTCTCAAATTCACTGGTTTTCACCGATAGTTTTTCATGAAGCTTCTTTGTATCAAAAGAGATTATTCTCTGACCTTTTTTTACAGGTTTTCCTTCAGGAGCCATGTATGTAATAGTAAAATTCCAGACTCTTCTTATCTGAGGACAGCCTACAAATACTGAGCTGGAGGATTTCAGTTCCCCTTTCGCATCAATTGTATCTTCGGTTCTATCTTTTTTTACTGTATAGAAAGTCTCTCCATCTCTGGTAAACAGAGGAAGGTTATATACAAGAAATATAAGAACAATAACTACAACTCCATAAAGAACCTTTCTATTTTTCATTGTTAATCTCCCTTATATCATTAGTGTCAGGTTTAACAAGCTCTACTCCCTCTTTAAGGCCCTTCTCATCATATGGGGAAATGTAGAAGTAGTTACTAATAAATTCTCCAATTTCAATAAGCCCATTATGTCTGCTTTTCACCCATGCACTCTGACCTTTTATATAAGCCATTGATATAGGAATAAGAAGAGCATCTTCTTTCTCTGACACAATAAGTTCGCATCTGACACTCATACCTGATTTCATGATGCTTTTATCTATATTCTCAGGCTCAACCGTAACTTCAAACCTCTTTATTTTACCCCACTCTTTTCTTTTTTCAGCACTGTTTGCAACAGATATAACTTTACCCATGAAACTCTTTTCAGGGTAGGCATCTGGAAAAAGCTTAACCAAACACCCTTTTCTGATCTGGTGTATCTCTGTTTCATTAACCCACACCTCAATTTTAAGAGAGTCCTTATCAGGAATTTCCGCCACAGCCCAGGATACAGAAACACTCTCCCCAATCTGGAACTTTCTCCCTTCCCATGGATGCATTGAATAGACAAGAGGACCTGATGTTTTCGCTGTTAAAGTATGACTTGTAAGCATTCCTCTCTTCTTATCCAGTTTATTCTTTTCCTCTTCAATCTCAATTTTCAGAGTCTTAACATCAGATTTAATAGATTCTGTTTTTACCTTCTGCTCATAAAGAGCAGTTTCAAATCCGATTCTGCTCTTTTTAAGTTGAAACTGCTTCTGGGAGTAGTCATAGTCTGACACAATCTCTTTTGGAACTCCGGCATCAAGTTTTGCTTTATTATATTCTATCTCAGCTTTCTTTCTGTTTATATCCAGTTCAAGAAGAGAGTGTCTGTTTTCAATGACTTTATTCTGGAGCATCTCTCTCTTATCTCTGATTGAAGTTTCAAGGGTTTCTATATCGTTTGCCATAGTTGAGGTATCAAATCTTACTACCGGATCACCCACCTTTATAATAGTTCCTTCTTTAGGCATCCATTTTATCTGAACCTGCCATGAACTTGATTTGGGTACTACAAATCTCTCAGATTTACTTGCTCTTACATTACCGGTAAAAGTCATATTTTTAACAAATTTACCTCTCTCTGTTTTTTCTGCACTTATATTTGAAATAAGTACCAGCACACCAAGAAGACTAAATATTGCTCTTTTCATCTACGATTCTCCCATCTTTCATAGTTATTACAGTATTTGCATATTCAGCGATATCGGGTTCATGAGTTACCATTATTATAGTCTGCCCTTTACTGTGGAGTTTCTGAAGAATATCCATAATCTCATAGGTTGTAGCTGTATCCAGATTACCAGTTGGCTCATCTGCAAGAATAATATCAGGCTTATTAATTAGTGCCCTTGCTATTGCCACTCTCTGCCTTTGTCCACCGGACAGCTCTGTTGGCTTATGATCCATACGGTCACCCAGCCCAACCATTTCAAGCATCTCTTCAGCTTTTGCAAAACTCTCTTCATAACTATCAGAGTAGAAGAGAGGCAGGGCTACATTTTTAAGAGCACTATATCTTGGTAAAAGATGGAAGCTCTGGAAAATAAATCCCAGTTTACGATTTCTGATATCCGCCAGCTCATCATCAGACATATTTGACACCTCAGTTCCATTCAGAAGATATGAGCCTTCGGATGGAGTGTCAAGGCACCCCAGAATATTCATAAAAGTAGATTTACCCGAACCGGAAGTTCCCATAATTGCTATAAAGTCATTGGATTTAACATTCAGATCAACTCCATCAAGAGCTTTAACAGTAGTATCTCCCATCTGATAAAATTTCTTCAGTCCTTCAATTTTTAACATAACACTCCTCTCAGCCACAAACCGCCTGCTTTCAGTCAATTAAGTAAATTTTACCCCAATAAACCTACAAAAACAATATTAAACGATTATTTTCCGGCTGGCTTCAAAATAGATTAGACTTATGGTGCAGCAAAAAGGTTTACCGGAACGTTAAGAAATTAATACTCAGGGATAATCCACAGAAATTTCCAGGAAAATAAAAGTAGTTTTTTTACTAAGGATGTATTCAGAACCCTTCCGGGGCTTGACGGAATTGAAGCCAGTACAGGATCTGAGAAAGATATATCCGGGATTCAGATTTAAATTATAGAGACTGTTTTATTCTGAATATTTACAATATGTTGAAGAGAAAATGAAAATAGAGCACAATTAATTAAATGGAGTACTATTATGGCAGATTTTGAATGGACAACAAAATATACGGTTAATGTAGCAGAACTCGACCGGCAGCACTCAACACTTATTGACATGATCAATGATTGTGAGAAAAACTCAGAAAACAGAGATAAACTGGCCGAAATAATGCTCAGACTTGTTATGTATACAGAAAACCATTTTACTCTTGAAGAGGAGTATATGGAAAAAGCCGGTTACCCGGATCTGGAAGAGCATCGTAAAGAGCATCTGGCTTTTACTTCAAAAATCAGGGAGTTCGAAAAAGAATTCAACGCCGGTAATACCGATGTTACAAAAGAACTTCCGGGTTTACTCATCAGCTGGTTCATAGACCATATTCTGCATGTTGACCAGAAATACTCTCAGAGTCTTAACAAAGCAGGAATTAAATAACCTGCATCACTAAAATCAATTAAAAACTGTTTACATAAGATAGACGCAATGATGCGTCTCTACGACATTCTATTGTCTATTAGGTTCAATTAAAAAACCTGACTGCATTCCATCCTTCTGATTTGTGTTTGTCATTGTCCGTCCCTGTTTGTCTGTGATTGTCCCAATAATTGTGAATCTGCAGATAACTTTCATCAGTGTTCATTCGCGTATATTAGCGGTAAAAACTCCTTTTTTATTTTCCTGCGAAAGAATTCCATTTCTATTTTGTCAAAATAGTGAAAAGAGAGCAAAAGGAGTACAAAATGACAACATGATGCAGGAGCTCAGAGTAGCGACCCTAAAGCCGGAGATCCACCAGAATATCCTTATGGTCATGGACCTCAGGAGAATGCGATAAGAATATATAACCATGTAAGATGTATCAGAATAGTTAAATAATCAGCTTCTTCAAAAACAGATATGGCGGATCAGAGAACCCACCATAGTATTATCTATTAATTACTTCAATAGCTTTCTCAAGTAATTCGTCCCTTCCTGCTCTGATTCCTTTTATTGTAGGTTTCAGTTCTATATCCATTGAAAGACCTACACGCTGGGTTTTGCGGCCATCAGGATAGTAAACACCAAGTCCGGTAAACCATACCTCAATGTTTCCCGGCAACCATACTCTGGAAACATTACCATCCGCACCGGCAGTCTGGCTGCCAATTACAGTGCATTCAGGGAGAGCCTGAAACATCATTACAGTAAACTCCGCATGACTCTGGGTACGCTCATCCATAAGCACAACAACTTTACCCTTATAGTTATTACTATTTTTCTTCCCTAAACTCAGCATTCGTGTTTCAAAAAAAGTCCCAGGATGTTGCAGATCAGGAGCAGTAAATTTAACAAAATCCTTTTTTTCAGGATAAAGGTGATCAGCAATTTTGTATAGAGTGCCCTTTGGATAATTTCTTATATCAAAAACTATTCCTCTTGTCTCCTTAAACTCTTCCATCATTAAATCTACATCCCGGGGTTTCAGTTTATCCATATTTACATATCCGATATTACCTTCGAGAAGTTTCCATTTTTCCCCGGTATTCTGCAAATTCTGAAAAGCAACTCTCAGGTTCTCCTGATCAGGGCAGGTGCAGGTAATCTCTCTAACTTCTCCGTCTCTTTCCACCGTAACAGTTACAGTATCACTCTTTACAATCAACAGAAAAGAATTGATATTACGTCTTATACCTGGTTCATTTGATCCAAATACGTACTGTCGCAGTCGTTTTCTTCTATCTTCAACATTCTCATCATTAACTTTTCTTATAATATCCCCTACTTTAAGATTCCCTTTACCATTAATACTGAAATCTCTGGTAATAACAGATTCCCCTTCAACATCCCTGACAAAATATGGAAGCCTCTTTTTCCCAAAGTAGCTATTGAGTTCTGAACTTTTCATGAAACAATGTCCATCATTAATTCTGGCCGTAAACTGCCTTATTAACAAATGATAAGCCATCGCATTCTCTGCTTTCCGGATTTGTGGGATATATTCAATAAGAACATTGTTCCAATCTTCACCAATATCTCCCTTATAAGGAAAAAAATACTCAATAATATTCCAGAATCTACAAACAGCCAGCACCCTGTATTCTTCAGAAGGATACTCTTTAAAATACCTCTCTTCACAGTTATACTGAGTATTTCCTACACCCCGGACAGAAGTAACATAGTATTGACTACTACTGCTGATTCCAAGCTTGATTCTTTCCAGAAGCACACTATTTTGATCATTAAGAATTGTCTCATCTTTAATCCAGGAAAAATCATCACTAAGAACAAATTGCTGATTTAAAGAAAAGTTTAAAAACGGAATAGAAGATATTCCCGCTTCGCTTATAAGGCCAGTAATCTCTTTGTTAAATGCTTCAAAATCTTCTGCTTTTTTTACCTTTTCATAGTACTTAACAAAAACCTCATCCCAGTTTTTTATCCCTTTTTTAACCTCAGGATGGTGATATTTGAGAAGTCCCCAGATTTTACCAAAAAAAGCTATCCTTTTGACTTCATTAAGAGTATCTCTTTTTAGAACAAACCAGAAAAGGGTTAAAATAACCAAAATACCAACAATTTTCTTAACCATAAATTCTCCTTCCACATGAAACTAAACAGATAGATACTATATACGTACTCTCCCACATAAACAGGAATCTAAATCTCTTTCACTTCAATTATATCTCTGTCTATACCAATTGATATGAGGCGTTCCTTAAGCTGATTAAGTAGTTTGGGTCTCACAGTAATGTAGAGTTGAAAATCTTTCTTAAGAACAACTTTTTCTATAAGAGGCCAGTACCCCTTTCCTTCCATCTCAACAATCCCGACTTCATCTATAAAAAAACAGCCTGCATCACCCAGATCTTCTATTCCCCGGCAACTGAACTCTCTCTGTATATTGTTATTAAAACAGTACTTCTCTCTACCTACAACAGTCCAGTTTACCCACTCAACCGGACGATGCACTTCAACTCTTAGCAGAGGTTTCTCTTCAGAACTATGCAGATCAAGAATATTGTAACCAACAATCTCCCTGTTACTGTTCAGTACTTTAGGCTGACAAAAGCCTTTCCCTCCTGACTTTTCAAAGAGATTCAGAATATAGCGGGTTTTACCGCTATCTTTATCTCCTGTAATAATAGTAATCATAAAAGGTTAATTAATGCTGAAACCGATACTGCTGATATATATACAAGAATTCCCGGAATAACCGGAGAGAAACGGAAATACCCCTTAAACTTTCTGTGTAACCCTTCAGTTATTCCAAAGGCCAGAGAGAAAAGAATAAATGCAATCAGTGAATTCATTAAGAAGATTTTCCCATGGAAAACTCCCCACAAATCAACAATTGAGGAACTATTCATAATGAATTTAGCTACCCAGGCCCAGACCTGATGGAGCAGACTCCAGCTTAAACTCATAACTGCAACTACTGGTAGTACCGAAGTAAAACTTCTTTTTTTTGCAATAGTTTTAAAACCCATAAGCAGAAAGCCCATTGCCAGAATAGAGAAAACAGGATTAACCACTGCCGGAGCAGGAGCTCCCATGAAGAGGTTAATCAATTTTACCTGAGCAGCAATTACAGCCATAACCGGCATCCCCCATACAACTCTACTTTTTCTGTAACATAGTAGTAAAAGTGAAAATCCAATGGGCATCATTACATGACCCGCAATTGATGACATTGAAAGCTGGTGTAACAAAAAACCCAGACTGGCTTCTATAAGCCCCCACAATGATCCAGAAAGCACAATCCACCAGAAATTTATATTCAGTTTAATTTTCAAATTACTACTCCTTATTCTAAAGTGTCCCGCCAGGATGATACTGCTGGTTTCACCGGATGAAAAACCCTGCGATCGTGACCATGAAGGACATAAAATTCTATACGTGAAAAAAGTTCAGATATAATCAACAGAACAATACCTGCTATCTGGTTTATGAAAAAAAACACAAACAGAGATGCAAGGTTTCCATAAACCTGCCCTCCTTTCCTGCACCACACAGGTAATTCATGTCTTGACTCCTGCATAGCTCCCACAAAAACCGGTTTTTTAAGTATCAGAAACCCTGATGCAGCTTTCATTACAATACCTGCTCCAGCCAGAATCCATATTGGAAGGGCTTCTGTTTTAACTGACAGTGCTACAACAGCTGTTCCTGTAAGCAGTGAAGTCGCAAAGAACGCCAGAGGTGTACTAAATCTATTCCAGGCTCCTGCTGTACGTAGCATATATAACCTTGCCATGGATATTACCAGGCCGGATGCTGATACAAATTGAATCCACTCAATATAGATTGTTACTGTCTGAAGCAGAGATGGCTTAATATATTCAAGTGCCACAGGAACCGTCAGTGAAGCAAAAAATACTCCTGTAACAAGAGCTTCCTGACTAAGAGGTGACTGCATCCAGTTACTCAGTGAACGCCAGGAGTTTTTAGGATAGTGGAGATGAAAAACAGAAAACCCCAGAGCAACTCCCATTATAGTAAATTTAGTATAAACCAGATCTCCTGAACCGGCTAACCTCTCTGCAAAAACAATACCTGCTGCTGCCTGCCCCAGAATAGTGAAAAAAATCAGAGGCCAGTGAGCCTGTGCTGCAATAAAAACTCTCTGTAAAGGTTTAAGAGGTCTCATGTTACACCTCTTCTGCATTGGAAAGATCCGGCTCACTCTCAGCTACCTCAGCATCAGGGTGAGGTTTAATTAGTAGTGAAGGATCTGTCAGTTTATCCGGCGGAAGAGGATAGATCTCTGCTTTAGGACCAAATTTCTCAATAAGTTCATCACGGTCACCCCAGGTAATAATACGCATAGGACAGGCATCAACACATACAGGATTCTCTCCTTTTGCAATTCTGTCTTCACAGAAGTCACACTTACCCATTCTGTTAATAGCAGGATTAAACTGAGGAGCACCATAAGGACATGCCATTGCACAATACTGGCACCCCATACATCGATTCTGATCTATTCTTACTGCTCCATCTTCTCCCCGGGTATATGCTTTAACAGGACACACCTCAATACAGATACATTTTTCACAATGGTTACATGATACAGAAACATTGTAAGCCTTAACTGTATTTTCCCAGGCTTCTCCTTTTTTAGTCCATTCACCTTCAGTTATCTCATATACTCTGCGCCACAACTCACCTACAGGCAGGTTGTTTTTATCTTTACATGCCAGCTGACATGATTTACAGCCGGAACAGTAACGTGTATCTACATGGAATGCAAGTTTCATTACGCCCTCTCCACTTCTACCATAATACTGTGCTGAGTTGATGCACAGGACATAGGTGTCCATCTTTCCGAAGTCAGCACATTTATTGAGCCTCTTCTGTCCACACCGTTCTTATCAGGTGTCCACCAGGCTCCCTGAGGAATATCTATTACTCCGGGGATGATTCTTGGAGTAACTCTGCAGGGAAGAATAGTAGCTCCTCTCTGATTGAATACTCTCACCTCATCACCATCTTTTATCTTTCTCTTCCCAGCATCTACAGGATTAATGAAGACTCTCTGGGGAAAAGCCTCTTCAAGCCAGTCATTATTATCGTGGGTTGAGTGAACTCTGTGATAAGTATGGTGCCCTATAGCCTGAAGAGGGTATTCTGCAGCCTCATCTCCAAAGGGACTCTCCCACTCCTGAATATATTTTGGAATTGCCGGCAGATCCTCATCCCCTCTCTTATGCATATCAAGAGAGAAGAACTCCACCTTACCTGAATCTGTTGGAAGAGGGTATTTTTCAGGATCTTTCCTGAAATTCTCAAAAGCAACCTTTGGCTTTGTAACAGGTTTCACCCAGACTCCCAGATTCTTCTCCAGCATCTCATCAAGAGGAGGAAGATCCGGGAAGCGTTTTTCTCTGTATATATCCAGAAGCCATTCAAGCCACTCTTTCTCATTCCTGCCATCAGAATATGCCTCTGTTACACCAAGTTTCTCTGCAAGAGCAAGACCTATATCGTAATCACTGCGACATTCACCCGGCGGATCAACCAGTTTGGGAAGTAAAAGCAGTTCATCTGAGTATTTCCATCCATCATTAACACCCCAGGTTTCAAAATGCATACTTGCTGGAAGAACAAGATCTGCAAAACGGGCTGATGGAGTCAGAAAGTGATCCTGTACTACAATGAACTCCACAAGACTCTCGTCTTTTAATATATCTATGGTCCGGTTTATATTAGCGTGCTGATTTACAAGAATATTACTGGCAACAGACCAGATCAGCTTTACTGACTGTTTTAACTGCTCAACCCCGGTTACTCCTTCTTTCTGAGTCAGCTCTTTTCCTCTGATTACAGCTTCAGTCCAGAGAAAAACCGGAATTGCTGCTTTAACCGGGTTATCACCTGTAGGAAATGTATTCCAGAGTCCTCCCCCGCCAGCCTGATTTGCAAGACCTGAAGCCCAGCCCCCGGGTATACCAACATTACCTGTAATTGCTGCAAGAATACAGCCTGCTCTTACAACCTGTTCTCCGTGAGCTCTTCTCTGCATACCGTATCCCTGATATAAAACTGCAGGTTTACTGGTAGCATACTCTCTGGCTATTCTGGCAATTACATCCTTTGGAACTGAAGTTATCGATTCTGCCCATTCAGGAGTTTTGGGGATTCCGTCCCTGACTCCCATAAGATAGTCATAATAGGATTCAGCATTTTTTGCTTCTTCCGGCATAGTTTTGTTGTCAAATCCCATACAGTGGGTTCTGATGAACTCTTCGTCATGCAGATTCTCACTAACAATCACGTAAGCCATTGCTGTCATAAGAGCAGCATCTGTTCCTGGTCTCACAGGAACCCACTCATCAGCAAGGGCAGCTGCAGAAAGACTCATCCGGGGATCTATACATACAACCCTGATGCCTTTCTCTCTTGCAAGTTTTATAAAATAGTCACTATTTGTACCATCTCTCATCTCAGCAGGATTCCACCCCCACATGAGAATATATTTGCTGTTGAGCCAGTCCTGCCTCTGGTTACCGGTCTGAAGAGTCCCGTAAACCATAGGTGTCGCCACATTTGTTGCTCCCCAGGAGTAGCTGTTGGTTGTTCCAAGAGCACCACCAGCACAGTTAAAAACCCTTCTTGCTGTCCATGAGCCGTTTATCTGTGAATATGACCCGGTTCCATATGGTACAAAAAGCGCATCATTACCATATTGCTCTTTAACATTGTTTATCTTCTCAGCAAAAAGGTCAAGAGCCTCTTCCCAGGAGATCTTTTTAAACCTGTTCTCTCCCCTTTTACCTACTCTTTTTAAAGGATAGAGAAGCCGGTCAGGATGATACTGTCTCTGAAGATAAGCCCTGCCTCTTGCGCAGGCTACAAGTCTTGGAGCATCTGCTCTGTCCTCTTTTCTGTCATCTGCATCCAGACGGACTATCTTTCCATCTTCTATATGTGCAACCATAAGGCACCTCCCTCCACAATTATGTGCAGGACATGCAGTTCTTACTATCTTTCTCACTGTTTCAGGCATCTTATATTATCCCTCCAAACTCCTAAAGTCTCAAGTTCAATTTTCAAAAGTTCATATAAATAGTAACATCTTATTTTAATATCACGAAATTCAATTTAATTTCAATATACAAAATTATTCTTAAAATATTTTCATTAAACAAAACTTGACTTTACCTACAGGCAATTTTAAAATTGGTAGCAGCTGTTATGGAAAAAAAAGATTACATTTTACCAGATGAACCCGCCACCTGCCTGCTTCTTGTTGGAGGTGCTTCAAGGCGGATGAAGAAAAATAAAGCCTTTCTTCCTTTAGGTGATAATTCAATTATTGAGCATACACTGAAATATATTGCCCCTCTTTTCCAGTCAACAATTCTCTGTGCTTCAGATCCTTCTCCATACCAGCATCTAAACTTACCTCTTGCTAAAGACAGATTCAAAGGTGAAGGCCCAATGGTTGCAATTGAAGCAGGTCTTAAACTGAGTAAAACAGATCTGAATTTTATAATGGCCTGCGATATACCTGAGATAAATACTGATATTCTTTTTCAGATGTTTAATAAGGCACCTGAAGCTGATATTGTGGTGCCACAGCAGGATGATCTGCGCTATGAGCCTCTGTTTGCAATTTACAGGAAGAGAATCAATCATCTCATTACAGATCTTTTAGACAAAGGTGAGAGACAGATCCTCCAGGTTTATCCTCTTTGCAATACAGTAACAGTACCAATTCCAAAAGGCACTTCTCTCTGGAATCTAAACACTCCTGAGGACTACTCCAGATATCTTGACACCAGAAAGAGTTCCCGATAGACAGACTTTTAAATTCATTGGTATCTATTTGTCATATCAGAGTAGCAGATCACTTTATTCAGCGTATTTTCTGCTTAATGCCAATCATATAACAGAAAAACCACATATTAGCAGCAAAAGCATCACTTTTCTGGTAATTTTCCAAATAAACAAAAATATTCATCACAAATATCACACATAAAACCTTCTTCAGATGAAATATATAACAATCCCCAGAACATAAAGCCCAGGAAAAGCATTTGACATTCATTTTTTATATTTTTAAACTCTAATCAGGTTGGTTGGAGAATTGCAGTAAGAAAAGCTACTGCCTGATATTATAGTTGGAACCTTATATTTTGACTTGCAAAAAGATTAAAAAATATTAAAGGAGAGTATTTATGAAAAAAACAATTAGTATTGTGGGTATTATTTTATTGGCCTTACTGGCAACTGTGTCAGTAACAACGACTCTTTCAGCATACCAGATACCTTGCGGCGGACTTGATTGCCCGGGTTCTGTTACCTGCACCTATGGAGGCTATACAGCTAATTGCGCAGTTGTGTGCTATAAAGGCATGGCAACTAAGTGCTGGTCGTTACGCTAGATAATTCAGGGGGATTGCCTGAGGCAATCCCACTTTTCAAAGGGGAGAAAAAGTAATTATGAGAGTTTTAGTTTTATTTGTTCTGATATTCAGTGCCATACATCTTAATGGAGTTGACAAACTTCTTAAATATAAACTGGAGGTGCAGAAAAAATTCCCTCCACAGGCTAACTGGAAAAAGTTAAAATTTGATAAAAGTTTCAGTCTGAACACCCGGACCTCTGCTTCAGTTATTGGAGTTCCCGTAAGCATATCTTCTTCAACAGAGGAGATCTATATAGTAGACAATAAAAGTCATAATATTAAAGTATTCGATTTTACCGGTAATTTTATAAGAATCATCGGGCAACCCGGTAAAGGCCCCGGAGATCTTCACTATCCTGTCAATATCGACTTTAATAACGGAGACTTGTATATATCCAGTAATAACGGTATAGACATATTCAATCATGAAGGGGTATTTCAGGATAGAACCAAGATGTTCTACAATATTCTTTCAATGTCTATGGACAGTGAAAACATCTATATTTCCGGTTTTGGAGCCCATAAAGGTAAGCCTGTTCTGGCACTTCAGTTTTTAAGAAACGGCAAAATCAGCAGAGTTCTGACTGACCCTGCATTTGCAGAAGTTATACACCAGTACAGTGGAAGAAATAGCATAGTTAATACAGGTAAAGAGTCTGTCTGCATTGTTATGAAACACTGGAATCGTATCTTTTTCTACAACAAAAAAAATCATGAAATAAAAAGCATCAACATTGATTATTCTATGGGTAATGAGATGGAGAAATGGAACTACAGGGAGTTTAATCCCAAAAGCAGATCTCAATGGTTTTCCAATTATACTGCTGCAGCAAAATTTTTTGATGGGAAAATATTTATACTTCTTGATATGCCTGCACTTGAAATAATTTCTCTTGATATGAAAGGCAAAATTGTGGATCACTATTACAACAACAAGGACTTTAAAATCATGAGATGGAAAGATTTTATCTGTCGGCAAGAGAATGGGAAAAATACTTTCTATATTCTGAGTATGCCGGAAAATCCCACATCCGGCGAAGAGATGCAGGACTACAAATTATGCAGAATAACAGCAGGTAATTAAATGAAAAATTATTATAAGAAAATTGTTTACCTTATTATTGCGCTATCAGCGGCACTTATTATTAACTACTATAGTTGCGCACTCTTAAAATTCACAGATACTCCTCCACAGCTTACAAAAAACAGCAGAGTTGTAATGCTCTACTCCAGTCGCCTGTGCAATTCCTGTAGAGAAGCTGGTTATGTAAAAGAGCTTGACAAAAGGAGTGATATTCTATTCATCCTTTCAAGTAAAGATTATAAAGAGATAGACGCAGAAAAACTGCAGGAGGCTTTTGACATAAAGAGCAGAATTGTAATGAGTGATGAATCATCAAACGAATTTGTGTCAAAACTTTCAACCTGTCTTGGAAGAGATGTACCGGAAGCAAACTACTACCTTGAACTGGATAGAGAAAATAATTACAAAGTCATGCAGGTTTTCTAATGAATATTATCAGGGAAAAATCGAATAGAATTTTTAGCAGCAGAAACATCGTTATAATATCCCAGATGATTCTTGGCACTCTGTTTATTGCAGCAAGCTGGGGTAAAATTATAGATCCATCAACTTTTACACAGAGTATTATAAAGTACAGGATATTATCCCCCGGGCTATCTGAAATAGCTGCTTATGTGCTGCCGTGGACAGAACTTGTTCTTGGAGTAATGATAGTTCTCAACATAAAGAGTCGTTTCAGTTCAGCTCTTATCGGAATAATTCTACTGGTATTCATCGGTGCTCTGGCATCAACATTAATAAGAGGTCTGGACATCAATTGTGGATGTTTTATGAACCAGGCCCCCTCTTCTTCCGGGAATAGTCATGTATGGAGTGCAATAATAAGAGATATACTGCTTCTGATACCCTGCTGGATAATATATCGTAAAACACGTAAGGAGTGCCAGAATGAAACATAGACTCTCTATTACATGAATTAATCTGGAATAACAGGCTGAAACTGAGTAACAGAGTGCCGTTCCCAGCACTCTGCTATACATCTTAACTATATCTTTGTTACCTTATCTCCGGCAGGACTGGTTATTAAACCCACTCAATTTTGAGGTATCCATTACCTCCGTTTCCACCACGTCCCCATCCGTAGTTTGGCTGACCATGATTGGCTCCACCGCCACCTCCGGCACCATATCCCTGAGCATCCTGACCTTTATAGAAAGAGTGAGGATATCCATTCTGTCCGTTACAGCTTCCTCCGGCACCGCCGTTTCCGCCATATCCGGCACCACCACCACCGCCACTTGCACCATAAGTGCTTGTAACTATACCGGGAGACCCTCCGGTAGTTCCTGCAGCAGTATCGTCTCCACCTTTACCACCAATAAGTTTGGCAGAGACATCCAGTCGGTGTACAAAAGCTCCACCACCTGCTCCGGTATATATGCCGTTAACAAGGGTGGAATTTCCACCAGCTTCTCCATCTACACCTCTTACAACTTCACCACCATTATAGCTACCACCACTATGATTACTTCTTCCACCATTAAGAAAGAGATAATGGCCAATAATAGTATTACCACCATCTTTTCCCGGAGTTGTTACAAAATATGCACCTTCTCCCCCATGTCCTACTTCAATAGGAATAATCTCTCCGGGAGTAACAGTAATAAGATAGTTTTTAACCCACTGACCTGCTCCGCCTCCCCAGCCTGAGCTCTGTACCTGATGATGCCGTCCTGAATGGCCACCTGCACCAGCGGCTGTACCACTGACTTTGATCTGAGTAACACCGGTGGGAACCTGAAAATTGTATTTCCCCGGTAGAAACTCTTTCTGTCCCGGGGGTACTGCTGGCAGAATAATTGAACCATTTACCCTCAGGTCACCACTAACATCAAGATCTCCATTTACATCGGCACCAGTAGTTGTGGCTGTTACTCTGGCAACACCCTCTTTCTTAAGGAATTCAGACTGAACTACCTCACCATTAGCTGTTAACTCACCACTTACATTAAGTACACCATTTACATCGGCACCGGTAGTTGTGGCGGTTACTCTGGCTACCCCAGCTTTCTTAAGGGATTCTGACTGAACTACCTCACCATTAGCTGTTAATTCACCACTTACATTAAGTACACCATTCACATCGGCACCCGTAGTTGTTGCTGTTACTCTGGAAACACCCTCTTTCTTAAGTGACTCTGACTGAACAACTTCACCATTGGCTGTTAACTCACCACTTACATTAAGTACACCGTTTACATCGGCACCCGTAGTTGTTGCTGTTACTCTGGAAACACCCTCTTTCTTAAGTGACTCTGACTGAACAACTTCACCATTGGCTGTTAACTCACCACTTACATTAAGTACACCATTTACATCGGCACCGGTAGTTGTGGCGGTTACTCTGGCTACTCCAGCTTTCTTAAGGGATTCTGACTGAACTACCTCACCATTAGCTGTTAACTCACCACTTACATTAAGCACACCATTTACATCGGCACCAGTAGTTGTGGCTGTTACTCTGGCAACACCCTCTTTCTTAAGGGATTCAGACTGAACTACCTCACCATTGGCTGTTAACTCACCACTTACATTAAGTACACCATTTACATCGGCACCAGTGGTTGTAGCAGTTACTCTGGCAACACCCTCTTTTTTAAGGGATTCTGACTGAACTACCTCACCATTGGCTGTTAACTCACCACTTACATTAAGTACACCATTTACATCGGCACCAGTGGTTGTAGCAGTTACTCTGGCAACACCCTCTTTTTTAAGGGATTCTGACTGAACAACTTCACCATTAGCTGTTAACTCACCACTTACATTAAGTACACCATTTACATCGGCACCGGTTGTTGTGGCGGTTACTCTGGCGACACCCTCTTTTTTAAGGGATTCTGACTGAACTACCTCACCATTAGCTGTTAACTCACCACTTACATTAAGAGTTCCGTTTACCTCTGAACCTGTAGCTGTTACATTAAATAGACTCATATTTTCCTCCAATTGTTCTATTTTTAAGTAGACTTCTCCCCTCACTTCAGCTTTACACTCTGAAAGCTTCAACTTAGAGAAAAATCAAAGCAGCCGGGCCCTGAACTACTATGTTTTACACATACCCCAAAAAACTAATGCTTCCCTTTAACATCACCCACATTTTATAGTAGAATCCCCCCAAAGTCTTCCTCTGTTTTCCCCCAATTCCCCCAGAATTAAAAACTAAAGAAAAAAGCCTGGAATTATTCCGGTTTCAATTGTAGTTACAGTTTTTTTGTTGGGGATTTCCCAAAGTGACTTCCCGGATTGACTCCGGGAAGCATATTTAGTAATTACTCTTATCAGAAGCTTAATTTAGCACCAAATCTCACACTAATCGGAGACTGGAAACCATACTTCATAAGGAATCTTGGATCTTTTGCATAACCGTTTGCTTCCATCAGTTCTTCTGCATTGAAGCCCTTGATTATCTCATCATTGGTCATATTAACTTTCTCAACGGTCATATTGTTGGATATAGCAGTTGCCGTACTGTTGTTTGTAATATTTGAAATATTGGCATTCAGGTTAAGCCTTACTGAACCTGAAAGTTTCACTTCATACTCAACATAAGCATCCGTCCACCATGTAAAAGGAGTTCTTCCATCTGAATGACGTCCGTCTGGATAGTAACCATCCTGTCCGTTAATCTCCATTGTTCTTGAAACAGGAGTTCCTGTCTGGGCAGCGATATTTACACCAACAGTAAGGCCAAAATCAAATGTGTATGCCCCATATATTTTTGCCTGAAAAGGTCTGTCTGTAGGCAGCAAGCCATCATTCTCATTGAGCTGTGAATCGTAATGCGCATACCATGCATCAAAATAACGGGCTACATTAGGATCCTGTCTGCCACCTTCATCAGTACTTGCAAGACCTGAGAAGTTACCTGTCAATCTACTGAAAGTAAGTGAAAAACCACCAAGCCAGTTGTTTGAAAACTTCTTATCCAGACTTATCTGCAGAGAGTAGTATTTTCTCTTAGGTGAAGGGCAGGTTCTGCCTTCAGGTATATGACCCTCTTCTGAAGATTTCTTATACTGATTATTAATCCATTCTGAACCAGGATTACCAATGAAATAGTGCTCATCTGAGCCTATTTTAACACCAATATCCTCAATAGCATTCAGTATTCTGTTATGAAGCAGTCTTACTGTCATTGAGAGGTCATCTTTAAGCATCCTCTGATAACCCAGAGAGAGTTCAAGTTTGGAATATGGTTTCATATTTGGCTGAACCAGGTCAAATGACGGAACTCTGAGATTTTCAAGTTCAAGAAGTTCTCCTCCAAGTATTGGAGCAGTTGAACCTGTATAGATAACACTTGTCTGATTGTAATATTTTGTCCAGTCAGGATCTTTAATATTGTAGTAAGCTCTCTTATACTGAGCTCCACCAAATGAACCTACAGCCATTGAGAGTTTCATAACATCGTAGTAGATACCAAAACTACCAAAAATCTTGTTTTTACCATCACCTTTCATATCGTAGGCAAATCCGAGTCTTGGAGCTATCTTGTCAAAGAAACCAAATTTAAAAGCAGATTCCGGGTGATCTCTGTCAAAGGAAGGCATATCTTCTTTTTCAAATCTGACACCATAATTGATGGTAAGATTATTTCCAATAGTCCAGCTGTCCTGAAGATAGAGTGACCATCTGTCAGTATCAAGTTTACCTTTCTCACCATAAATATAGGATCTTACATAACCGTAATCCAGAGGTACTACTGTGCCATCTGATTTCTTAAAGGTATCGTAACGATCGCCGTTTTTCCAGTAAAATCTCCAGTACTCATCAGCAACACCTGAGAGTTTATCAAGTCCAACATTTGACCATGCAAGACCAATTTTCGCAACGTGTTCACCAGCTGCATTGAAGTAGTATGTGAAATCGCCTTTAAGTGATTTTCTGTCCGCAATATCTCTTACATCTGCATTCAGCTGAGCCCAGCTTATATTTGACCAGTAACGCTCATGGTGTTCCACACCAGGAATATGGCTGTTTGAGTTCTGAAACAGAATTCTCAGTTCCGGCGCAGCCTTGTTACCTGAATCAAAGGCATTGGTTCTGTAATAACCACCTGAGATATTCAGAAAAGCATTGTTACCAATTGAGTAATCGAGACTACCTGCAAGGGTAATTCCCGGATAAGTTCTTCCAAGATCTCTTCCGGCAACTGCATTTGTATAGGTTGTAGAACCAGTTCTGTCAGGTAATCCACCTTCTGTTTTTGAGTGACTCACAGAAGCACTCAGACTCAATCTGATATTGTTTGTAATTGCTCCTGTAATTTTGGCTGAACCTTTAAGCCTTCTTCTTTTGAAGTTAAAAGTTTCTCCATTATGTTCAGGGTTCTCTCTGAAAACACCAGGTCTGTCTGTGTTCTGAAACTGTGGAATAAATGATGTAAAGAACCAGAGTCTGTCTTTAATAATATAACCACCAACTGAGAATCCTGGTTCAAATGAGGTATATTTATCCTTTTTGGGTTTGTAGTATATTGCCTCAGTTTCATCATCCGGGTTGAGCATCAGAATTTTTCTGGGATTCCCACTAAGCTTATTGTTGAGATAGTAAGCAGTAATATCACCATGGAACTCATTACCACCACTTTTAGTGATAACAGATACAACTCCACCCATTGAACCACCATATTCAGCTGCATATCCTGAAGATTTAATCTGAACTTCTTCAACTGAATCGTAATCAACTCTCTGCCCTGAAGTTCCTGTTTCCATAGTTGTGGTATTCATACCATCAACAAAGTATGTGTTCTCTGAACCACTGGCTCCATCAAAAGAGTATCCACCCAACTCGTAATTAACACCCGCCTGGGTTGTAATAACCCCGGTAAAGTTTCTTCCTTTAGGAAGTTTTGATATAACCTCTTTGGTCATATTTGTAGAGATAGCACTTTTTCTGACATCTACTATTGGAGCGGCTCCCTCAACAAAGATCTCCTCCTGCATAGCACCAGTCTGCATAACCCCATCAATTTTAAAGGTCTTACCAACCTCAAGTACCACACCTTTTCTTATAACCTGTTTAAATCCTTCCATAGTAAAAGTAATGGTATAGACTCCCGGTGGAAGTGATGGAAAACGATATTTACCATTCTCGTCAGAAACAGATGTTCTGGTTCCTACCAGATTTGTTCCTTTTACAACAATGGTTACTCCCGGAACAGTTGAACCATCTTCAAGTAGTACTGTTCCTAAAAATTCTCCTGACTGTTCCTGAGCATATACAGCTCCGGCCAGTACCATTAACAGTGTCATTACTACAACGACTGCTTTCTTCATTAAATCCTCCTGAATTACAATTTTCTGCTGATTAAATTTCGAACATACCTCTTCCATATGAGATTCTGGTGACCAACCAGACTCTGCATTTTAGCTTTAGTGATAAAAACCTTTTTTCTGTGACTAAATCATTTTTTTGGCAACTAAATTATACATCACAGCCGGATATGTCAGTATTCAATTAGCAAGATTCATTTTAATGGATTAATATTCAATATTCCAGTATAAAATCAATTTTTTTTACATTAATTATCTCTAATGTATCTTACATCATAAAATTCTCAGCTTACAGGTGGTTTTCAGTTGATCTTTGATATTGATAAATTACAAAAAAAGCTTAAAAAAGAGAATAAGACAAGATTACTGCTATCCCTGAAATGCACCAAATCTCTGTAGAATGTTTGATTATGATGAATTAAAGACAGAATTAAACAAAGCTATTTCAATTCTCGGAATAGATAAGCAGGCAAAAAAAGAAATAGAAGCAATTATTTTAAAAAGAACAGTATCTCAAAATTATATGCTTACTCTTCCTGAATAATACTAGATATTTCGTGCCCAAGTGGAAAAGTCTTGTGCCATTGTGAAAGTTCAGGATACTTTCTAAAACGAACCGGCATGGTATAGAGACAAGTAAGATAATATGTTGTGATATTTTGAATCAACAGCTTAATAGTCTCGCTTTTGAAAAAGCCATTAACATTATCTACTACGTTACCTTTATCCCATTTAATATTATAAAGAGGCTTCTGACCACTAAACCGTATTGTTTTGTCATGAAAAAGTTTAAAAATGTCTTCTTTTGTTTCTTCATCAATATCAGAATTTAAATCAATATGTAATTTCTTTGCTCTAGTCAGAAATGTATTAACAGGTAAAATCACTTTATTAACCCTTGCAGAATAAATAGTGTGAAGCATATACGTGTAATTATCATTATCTGATTCCTTATCAATACTAAAGAATGACTCTCTTACTTTAACATTTGCTTCAATTAACCCTGACAATGTCAAAATAACATCTTCATTACCTTTAATATTACCTAACAGCATCTTAGATAATAACCAACTAAATCGGTCACTTTTTCCATCAATATATTTTTCAATTGGATCATCAGGTTTTAGGTCTAACGAAGTCTTTATACTATCTACCTCTTCATTGATAACTTTGAAACTCTCTGAATATGTTTGAAATGCATTCAGTTTTGAGTTTTGCTTCTCAATATCCATCAATCTTTCATTAGCTTCTACCTGTTTCTTAAATGAAATGTATACCAGATAAGCAGCTAATAGCCCAATAAAAGGAGCAGTTATACCCCCAATCGTATCACCAATTTCACCAGTAGTTCTAAAACTTGGGAAAATATCTACAAAATGAGAAATATCACGTGTTAATACAGTTGGCATTGCAAATATGAGAATAATTAAAACTAGCCCAAATAGAAAAGATAGAAATCCCTTAATTGACCTTGGCACTCTTTTTTTAAATCTCTTAAAGGAATCAATCCATTTGTTTTCTAAATCAACCCATACCTGAAAGCGACTTTGTTTTTCATCTCCCATGTAGTACTCCAATTATTTTTAATTAACTATTCTACCTTCAGATATGCATAGATTCAATATTAACACTGGTTCTATTTTTCATTAATGTTTTGTAACCAGAGCCGCTTCTACCACGCAGCATGATAGACTTTCAGGAGGAAATTTTACTGTTGTTGAGGGTGAAAAAGGGTTGTTTTTTGTCAGGCACATAAAAAATCACTCTGTCAGTCAGTTTCAAACACGGAAAAGACTTATATATCAGGATATTCTATTTTTTATCCAACATTGTTCGACAAATTACAGAAACATGATTCTTTTGGAAACAGTGATTATAACAGCTTAGACAGGATGTCCGACATTTTGCGAAGCGCACGCAGGGTTCAAAAAAAGGAGAAAGCTTCGCTTTAACCATCTCACCTAAATTTTCAGTCCTCCGCTTCGCTTAATATAAGGTGACAGCTGTCGCTATTCCCATCTTCGCTAATAGTCGTTGTTCGCAAGCTCACTACTAAGATATAGTTTTACAGGAAGGTTCTTCTCATCCCACTCTGAATCCAGAGGCTCCGAGAACTTCAGAATCATCTGGGGCTTAAGCTCAACATTGCCTCTCTCAACAGTTAAGAGAAGCTTATCTGTAATCTTTGCCTGAATATCTATAGAAAAGCTGCCATCACTATTTGCATCAACCTCTTTTACAGTAGCACCATTGTAGAGCCTTACAACTCCAGGCTCCTTACCATTAGCCTCAAGAGCTGTTTCTGCATCAGCAACTACCTTAACATTTACCAACTGATGCTCATCCTCTGCCTTATCAACAGTAACTGTAAGTTTACCGGATTTTGACTCACCAGGTTTAACACTGATTAATCTTGAAAGAAGACCACCACTTACAGCTTCAACTGTAGGAGCGGTTTTATCATTACTGAAGCTTCCGAAATTATAAACACCAGCACCTGAGAAAGCATCACTGCCTCTCTTGAAAAGCTCTTCACCAGTATCTGTATCAACTACTGTAATCTCAAAATCGTTCCTCACACGCATAGGAATAAAGGCGTAGGGATTACCACCAAGAACAACCATGGTATCTGCAGCAGCAGAAGTACCCGGAGTCATCTGGCATCTTACAAGAGCAACACTCTGATCCTGATACGCTAACATCCTATAGCTTGAAGACAATATCTGGCTCCCCAACCTAATACACAAAGATAACATCTTAGATTTTACTAACTGGTATTCATGCCAGAATGATATCAATTTTAGTCCTTTCTAGTTACCAACTACTATATGAGATTTTTTCCTGCAGAATGCATTGGCAGTAAAAACCTTTGTAACTTTCTACCCCCTGTTTTACACAACCAATATATCCATCAATCAATTTACTAATCAAGCAAATTATAAATAAGTACATAAGGAGACAAATATGAAAGACATTCTATTTCTAATTATTAATTTATTGCTTACGATTATTGTACTTATCAAAACTATTAAATCTGATAAGTAACAATAAGCCAGAGGTTTATAATCAATATACCTACTGCCGTACTCACACATATGCACTCTGCTTCGCAGAGATGCTTCAGCCAGTTGAAGAGGCGGGCGTGTGATAAAAAGGCTTTCAGAGATTCAGTGTACAAATAATAAGCAAGACTGCTATAAAGACAAATTGAAAACTCAATCCGGGGAATAGCTTCTCATACCGGGCATTTATGCAAAGCCGATTCATCTACATTTAATACCTTATCATCGATTCAGAAACTAATAAGTCAAAGCCCCCTTATCCAAGCCTCTCAATAGTGAATTGCATTACCACTAAACTGAATGTTAAAATTTAATATGAGTGTAAATATTTCTCTTAACAAAAGAGCCGGTTTAAATTTCGAACTAGCTGTAGCAGAAATACAAAAAAGAATAGATCCTCTCTCTAAAGTAAGCCATGACGAAACTATAATAGATAGATTTGGCACCAAAAGACAATGCGACATCGTCATTAGAGGCAATTTTGGTGGTAGGCCTATCTTTGGCATTATAGAATGTAAAGACCACAAGAGAAAAACTGGATTATCTACAATAGATGCTTTTGCAAAAAAAACAGAGAATCTAAACTCCAACCTTAATATAATAGTTTCAAAATCAGGCTTTACAAAACCAGCTCTTAATCAAGCAAAAAAAGAAAATATAGATTGCCTATCTCTATTACAATCTGACACCAATAATGTAGAAGTGAACATAGGATCAACTTGGTACGCTATCGGAGGCTATTGGTCAACAACTAAAATGAAAATACTTTTCAATTCAGTCACCTCACTTCCCAACAGTAATGAGATTTTATCAGCAGAATGGAAAGGGAAAAAAATAATCAATTGGGTAACTAAGCAATTACTTACCGTTCACAATAATATTTTCACAAAGGGAGAGCATAAGTTTGAGAAACAGTTCAAAAGTTCCCAAGAGATATATATAAACAATCAGAAATATCATATAGACGGAATCACTTATTACTCTCAAAGAGAAGTTATTATACGGAAGAAATGGTTACCTTGGAGCGGGGAGGGCTTTTATGATTGGCAGAGTGAGAAATTTAGAATCCCATCAGGTGGTTGCATAACAAGTGGGGCAATAAACACAAATTTTGATGACTGGGATACACTCCATGGCGATCTCCCTATTACCAAGCATACAGAAACAAATCCAACCTCGTCTTATATTTATCACTTTAAGGCATGGGACAAGCAACTGGATACCGAAGTACCTGAATTAGATAAACTATAATTAACCACTCCCCAACCTGATATATCAAGAAAGGCAAAAATACAATACACCCAACGCACCCTGCGGCCGCCTCCCCTAAACGTAACACACTCATAAACCCTCTGATAATAAGCTTCTTGGTAAAATCATGTCTCCTTAATTTGTGTTACATTGCATTACAAAAAAAGTGAAACCAGCTTATAATCAACGTTTCCATGTGTTACACCGTGTTACAGGTTCACTTTTTCTCTGTGTTACAAAAATCAGCTCTTTTTCACCATCAACTACAGCTGAGCTCAGGTGCTTAAAAGGAGTTGATACACTTGGAAGAATTCAAAAGTTCAACACCCATTAAGCCATAAGTAAAGTAGTAACTATGGCTTAGTAGTGCTATCAACTATGGAGATTTCAGATCAGAAGTCACCCATACATAGTTCATACCATTACTCAAGCTATTTAAGACCATTAACTCTGCTTGATTATAGATAAACATTTTGCTATAAAGTCATAGAAAAACAATTGAAGGAGATATTAATGAAAAGTCCAAATCCCGTAGGTAAATTAGCAATTTATTACAGTAGCAGTCCCAAAATTCAGGCGCTAGTGAATTTAGTAGCGTCAGCTTTAACACCTGTAGCATCTGCAATCACTGGTTCATTAACTGTGTTATTACAAGCAAGAGCTGAGGAGATTAGAGAAGATAGAGCAATAACATTCTTTAATGAATTGGATGAGAAACAACTGAAACTTACTGATGAGCTATTAACTAGCGAGAGCTTTATACACAGATTTTCTTATACCGTAAAAGCTGCTTTAAACACAAAAAGCAGAGAAAAAATTAAGATGTTTGCTAAACTATTAAACTCATCAGAAACAATCATTGAGGAAATTACAGAAGACGGATATGAAGAACTCATCAAGACCATTGAAGATCTATCTTATAGAGAATTTGCAGTATTATTAAAGCTTCACAAATATGAACAATTAAAAGAAACTTCAAACACTAGAATGAGCAGTAGATATTGGGATCAGTTCACTAAAGATGTTGCTGAAGAATTTCAGATAGAAGGCCTTGCATCATTTATGGCGAGAATGGAAAGAAGTGGTTTATATCTCAGGGATACTGGAAGTGGTTTTGATTACTCAGGAGATGAGGGGGCAACTACTCCGCTGTTCAAAAGATTAGTGGGTTTTCTATCAGATCCTGAAGAATAGAATATTATGTCACCCTACCACGTGAACAAGATAAAAAGTGTAAATTAAAACAATTAGTTAAAGGAGAATAAAATGGCGAAAAGAAAAGGTCCATGCTATATGTGTGGCAAACAATCTACTTCTAAGGAACATGTACCACCACAGTGCTTTTTTCCAGAAGACATGAGGTTCAATTTAATGACAGTACCATCATGCCCAGAGCATAATGAGAAAACAACAAAAGATGACGAATACACAAGAAACTATATGACTATTTGTTATGGAAACAATGCGGCTGCGTCAAAACAATTTGAGAATAAAGTTGTTAAGTCATTTATGAACTGTGATTCTTTAAAAAAGGAATTAGCTAAATGCCAGAAAATTTACTTTAATAACGATACAACAGGTGAACAAAAATATACTTATGCATTTGAAGTCGAGACCAATCGAATAGAGTCCGTTATAAAAAAAATTGCTTATGCTCTTTATTATATTGAATACAAGAAAATATATAATAAGAATTTCACAGTTAGCACCAAATTTTTCACTAACAGTGATGGATCTCTCACAGAAAAAGGTGAACAAATAAATAACATTGATAATTATTATAAGACTCAAGAAGCTATCTATGGAACCACAGTATTCAATAACAAAGGAAGCAATCCTGAAGTTTTTCAATATTCATTTCTGCACTCTCCCAACTCCGACAATCAAAACTTCATAATCAAAATGACTTTTTATGAAAACTGCGAATTCTTTGTCTTCGCTGAGTAAGCTGATAACACCTTTATTAAACTGCCACAAGGAACTATAACTATCTTTAATACTGAACTCTACTGTAGTTGAGAGTGAAAAAGGGCCGATTTTTGCTCGACATTGTCCGACAATTCTTCAAATCACAATATTTCAGAAACAGGTAATATAACAGATTAAATCGAATATCCGACATTTGGCGAGGCGCACGCAGGGTGCGTTGGGTGTATTGTATTTTGGGGGTTTCTGATATATCAGCTTACTGAATATAAGTGGATTCTTTCTGGTCAGGATATTTTCTGTTTTTGATTTTTTTAAATGCAGTTTCTGGGAGCAGAGGGGGGGTAGAAAGTTGAGATTTTTTTTCTCATCAGTGAGCCACTGAGGAAAAAAATTTCAATGTCTGCCTTCGGAAAATAGATTCAGGTTTGCTACTTTTAGGGAGCATTATCCCCCCGTCGACTTACTCCTAACACTACCGGCTTTCTTCTCTTTGTTTTGCTATCCCAGCAAAAAAATTACTTAAGAACACCAAGATTAATGAAGAAAAGAGGTTTACAACCAAAGGAATAACCAAAAACCTTATCCAGCGTCCGCCCCACGTTATAGGTATAAAATAGCAAATAGCTGCTACAATTATACTAGTCAAAACACTTCCACCTAAGATATGAGCTTTATCTTCTACAGGCTGGCGTGAAGACAAAGCATAAGACAAGAACAATATAAGATATGGAATCCCACCAAATATAGCCTGTAAATATTTATCAGGAATAATGAAGTCGATTACTTTTTTATTCATCTTAGTAGCTTGATATAATCCAGAATATATATTTTTGACAATCTTTTGTTCTTGCAATGTATCAGCTTCAAATCTATCAAGCTTTTGTAAAATATCAACTGCTTTATCAAATTTATTCAGATAGTTTGCTGATATCTGATATTCATAAATCAAATAACCCATTACAAGAAGAGCGAGAACAAATAATAATCCTAAAAATTTTCTTACTGTTATCCCACGAAAAAGATCAACAACAACTTCAATCAGCCCCATAACTATTTAAACCTCATCCAAATTTGAATCAATATATTCTTTTTCTGTAATCCTGCTCATAAACTTAAACCCGTAATTTATAATTTACAATAACTAGATTCTCTTTACCAGTCGAAAAATTTATATGGACTTTATTTCTTTGAGGACAAAAAATATTAAAAATTGCTGGCAGCTGCCAGTTTTTTGTTTCCAGAAATGGTGACTATAAAATGGTTTAAAATTGAAAAGCTGGCACGTTGCCAGCATTGCAACCAGTCAAAAATTTCCAAGACAACCTATATAAAAAAGTAACCGGGCTTTTGCCTTAAAGGGCAACTCTACGGAGTAGAGTGCCTATGTGTGGAGCTTTTGCGATCTTCATTCTAATTGTTCATTTTGTATATACTTTTTCACTTCCAATCTGGTCATATTTTTTTCTGATCTGGTAGAATTGAAATACATCTATAATTCTGGAGAGTTGATATCTTATCAGTAATACCGGATGGTAAGATATCTTTTCTCCTCATGTGGTATAATGTAATCAACTAATAATTCTCATAAACCCAATAGCGTTCCATTACCCCTAATAATGGAACGCGCTTTTTCTTTTCAGATCCCTAAAATTTTATATAGTTGTTCATCCTGCCAATCAATAAGGAAGAAACTGCGCCAGCTCGCTTCACCCATGTCCGCTAAATTTTCATCTTTCGCAAGCTCAGTCTTCAGGCGGAAACATAAAATTTAATTGTTTAAATGGCTCAGATTTCGGTTTTTAGAGAAAAGTGTGTAGTTATCGGATTTCCCGGGCTCTTCAAATTATGGAGTCACAGAACAATCCAGACAGGATCATTCAGGAATATTCAACAGGCCCCTCGGTAAGTTCAGAATAACCTACTCAGGGAAAAAACACGCCCCGCATCGACGAGGCGTTCTATTAAAACTTGTTATTTTTCTTCAACATGTTTTGGGAAAAACTTTCTTATTAAGTAATTGATAAAAACACTTATAAGGTAAGCGGGCATTTGTAGAAATGCCATTCCCATAACTATGATAGCAAACATACGAAAATCCCAATAAAGATCAGAATATTCACCTATATGGAAGAGAAAACAATGAATGAAGCACACTAAAGCTACAGCAGGCCAATCTTTCAATTTAAACTTCATAAGAGAAAAAACATATAAAGAAAACCACCATGCTGATACACCAGCATAAACTATTTCATTAGGTCCATGAAACATCCATTTAATAATTATATATACCGTTGGAACTGTCAGCAAGCAAATTAAATATCTCACACTATTTTTCATCTTTCACTCTCTTTTTTCGTGTCTTAGAAACTGCTGCTTTATGAAACCTTCTAGCTTCTTTTTCTTGCTTCTTACTAGCATACACTATAACTTTTATTTTCCCATCTGGATCAGACATAATATCTCTCTTAACCATAATAGTTGTATCATTCCCAAAAGAACCACCTCCAATATCTATACAGCCAGCACTTCCAAGAAACTTGCCTCCATGTAGAAAAAAGCCATCACGCCCAAAACCTTCTGGCACATCCACAGGCTTTAACCTGATTCTCCAATCCCCCCAATCTAAATGAAAATTCCTCTTCAAATCCGTAATCAGATCACCATCTGACATATCATCAATATTCATCTCATAAACACCTATGGGTAATGGGCCTTTAAAAGACTTGTGTATACTCCTAGGGTTATTCATATCTTTATCTTTACCAGATGTAGCTGGTACAATATATGGAGCCCTTCCTGTCTGCTCAGGGTCAACAACCAACAATCCCTCTTTTATATAAAAGATCATCATAGTTAAACCCATTGGATCAACAAAGTTATAGGGATTCATATTCATTCCCTGGTACAAATTAAGCGAGTCAACATATCCCAGTGGATCTGGGGACAGGAAGCGTCCTGTGGTTGGATCGTAATGTCTGGCTCTGTAATAATACATGTTGAGGGATTTTTCATAACGCCTTCCCTGGAACATGTAGGTGTTTCCGATTGTAGATTCAGCTATTTCATTACCATCTTTGTCAAGTATTGTTGGTATGCCATATATACCATATTTGACACGTTCAACGATGTTACCGTCTTTGTCGGTGATAGCTGTGATTGAACCTATACCATCAGTGTGGTAGTAGTAGTCTCCCGCTTTATCACCTGTGAGGATCTTCACATTGAAAATCTCGTCAATTCCAGCACCATATACATACTGTTTTGACAAAACATTATCAGCATACTCTTCAATTACCTCTCCGCATGAGCAGTGAGCTTGCGAACAGCGATTAATGGCGGAGATGGAAGCAAGCGACAGCTTGTCACCTTATAATACGGACCTAATTGAACAGCACAATCTAAGGTGAAGATTCTGCCTCAATTCTGATCGCTCTGCACACTACAGAATCAACCTCACCAACAAATTAACAAAAAGTCAAAGAACTCTTAAGTGACTTGACTAAAAACCAAGCCACTTTTATTGAAAGCACAAAAACTACATGATCTTAACGTGCAACTCCATCTTCAATATGATAATGTCTCAATGCTGCTGCAGAGAATTTACTTATAAACTCAGGTGTTTTCTGATGTTCTTTCTTAGGAGTAAAATACTCTTCTTTTATTGCCCAATCATATACACCAATATTTAATGGATAACAAGTTAAGATACCACTAAGTTTATTTTTAGAAATCCATTCAAATGCCATTTCTTCAGTTTCAAATACACCACTTGGAAACATATTCTCTCCGTTAAATATCCATATCCATTTATATTCCATCTTTTCACCTCATATTATTATATCTATGATATTTTTGAATTTGTTTAACAGCTTTTCTAATCTTAATTTTATTCTTTTTAACGATTTCCGCTTGAATATTTGTTAATTTATCAGTTTTTTATAAAGGTTTTCCCAAAACTCTTCTATTGGGTAGAACTAATTATGAGCCTACACCTCCATTTCCTTAATCAATTGATTAATATTTCCAATTAGTTCCTCTTTTGTGCTCTTTAGTTTTCCAAATATATCATTTTCTTCAAAGTTATCTATGTCATCAAAATAGTTTCCAGGATCATGAGGATAGAAAACATGTCCACAGACAAGAGTAAATCCATAAGAGATAATGATTTCAGACCCACATCTCTCAATTTTAAAACATCCTGTATATTGATCTGAGATATCTATTGGAAGATACGATACTGAACCATCATCAAGATAAATTATTTTATTAATCCAGAATTTTAGCAAAAGTTGTAAAACAACTTTTTCCTTTACTTTGCTATTTTCACTGTTCCTCACATACTCCATAATACCGATGCTTTCTGCGACATCATCATCTATACAAAAATAATAAGAATCGCAAACCTGTTTAAAATAATTACGCTCAACCTTTACTATCAAGTCGGCATGGTAGTCTGGCTTATCCAAAAACTGAATATCTATTAATTTACTTTCTTTTGCCATAAAAAACTCCTCATTGAATTGGATAAGCTGATCTTACCTCAGATGTATCTTTTTTTACAACAATTCGGATTTTTGTCTCACCACGAGTTCCCACTCTATTACCCATATCTATTTCATACACATCTGATACACCTTCAGTCTTTGGCGCACCTCTTTTATTCCAAGCATCATCTAACAATCCAAGTACTTTATCTTTTGAAGTATCAAAAAGTATTTGAACTGGCTTATCGGGATTATAAGTTATATGTCCCAACACATGGTTTATTTTATTTTTATGCCTGCGATCAAAACCATATTCTAAACCAGCAGGAGATTTCCATACTTTTTTAGTTTTGTCATATATCAATCTGCCAGTCTTTTTTGCGACATCTTTTACTTTTGATCCTGCATTTTTAGCTTTACTAACTAATTCACCAGCACCTTCAGCCATTTTTAGACCTGCTTTAACTTTCGTCGCAGCAGGAACAATTGGAAGCAAAGCACCAGCAGCATCTGCCCCCATCCAACCAAGGTTTGACCAGCTTGGTTTTTTTATAAAATCAGTTGCACTCTGTCCAAGAGCTACAAAATCGCCGCCATCAGTCCACATAAAGAAGTTCAACGTGCAAGCTCTTTTTGACTGTTCATAGGTTTCCATCATCTGATCTGCTTTTTTCTGACCTACAGCCTTTTCAAGATTACTTCTGGTTCTTAAATCAACGGATGCTGGCCCCCATTCTTTACCTATCGGGTCAATATAGTTGATTCCATTCATATTGAATGCCTGATAGAGATTCATGGAGTCTACATATCCAAGTGGATCAACCTGTAAAAATCTTCCCATTGTTGGGTCATAAGATCTGCGTCTGTAATGATAGGTATTTGACTCTTTATCAAAACGCCTTCCATGGAATAGATAAGTATTGCCAATTAAAGATTCTGCGATTTCATTGCCATCCTTATCAAGAATTATAGGAACTCCAAATATTCCATACTTAACTCTCTCAACAATCTCTCCTGTTGAATTAGTTACTGCAGTTACAGAACCGATGCCGTCAGTGTGATAGTAGTAGTCTCCTGCTTTATTTCCAGTCAGTATTTTTACATTGAACACTTCGTCGATACCGCTTCCATAAATAAACTGCTTAGCCAGAGTATTTCCATCAAACTCTTCCAGAACTTGCTCACCAGCATAGACATATTTAGTTACAGTGCCATTAACGTCTTTCTCTACTCTACGACCAAACACATCAAACTTATAAGAAGCAGTAATCCCCTGATCTTTATAGCCAATCAGATTGTTTTTGTAATCATACTCAAACTGCTGCGTAGCTTTACGTACCATATTACCCTTCTGATCATAAGAGATCCCCCAATCGCCAAAAGAGGAATACTGGTGCAATTTACTGTCTGACACGACAGCTTCTGTTTTAGTAATATCAGCACCTTTCTTAGTGGTCATAGATAGAATGTTGTCTACCTCGTCAAGCTTCACACTGATTGATGTTTCATTGACAGTATCTTTATCTTTAACAATTTTTGTTAAACGATAAACATTATCATATTCATAAGCAGTCTTAGCACCACCGGCATGGTTTCTTATTTCAGCTGTTTTCATGCCTCCGGCATTGTAGCTGTATGTGTAGTTGTTTATGACAGTATTGCCACCATTAGTAGCAGTCTTTCCTGTCATTCGTTTGCCAAGATCGTAGAGGTAGTTAACCATGTCTCCATTACCATAACTCTTTGATAGGTAACGTGACATTTTCCCTACATACTCCATCTCAGCAATTGCAGTGTTCCCTTCCATTACCTTCTCAATTCGACTGAGGGCATCAAACTTTCTGCTGATTACTCTGCCATTTGAGTAGGTTATCTTTGTAAGGTTATTAACTGCGTTGTATCCAAAACGAACTGTCTTACCATTCTGGGTCTCATACTCAAGGCGACCGATTTTGTCATAACCACGCTTAACAGTTGCATCACCATTAATAGCCTCAACAATACGGTTCATCGCATCATACTTATAAGTTTCTGAGGTTACTCCACCAGCAACACCAGAAAGAGCAATCTGTCTGCTTTCCAGACGGTTCGCATCATCATATGTATTGGTAATTACTGTACCATCACGCTGAGTTTCGGTTTTAACATTACCAGCAACATCGTAACTGTACTTCTTAGTTGTACTGTCAGGATAGGTAACTGTATCAAGACGCCACTGATCATCATAAGCATAACTTGTAATCTGGCCGAAGTGATCTGCAATAGTCTTTAATTTACCATTAGCATAATAGGTAAAACTTGTTTTGATACTACCCTTTGTAGTACTTCTCTTCCAGCCTGTAGCAGGATCATAGTCATGTGAAACAGTATTACCTGCAAAATCAACCATCCCGGTCATCTGTCCAAGAGTGTTATAAGTAAACTCAGCAGTATTACCTTCAGGATTGGTTTCAGATTTCAACCGGTTCAGAGCATCATACTTATAAGTAGTTGTATATGTTTTGTTGTCAGGTTTTAAAGTCTCAATCTTCTTCTCAACATTGTTATTGTCATCATAAGTGTACTCAACCTTATTACCTTCAGTATCAATCTCCTCAATAACCTGACCTCTCGCCACTGAATCCTGAGCATCCCTGAGTTCTGATTCCAAAGGCATCGAAGGGATTGCCGAAGGATGAAAATATAGGCGAGATGGGAGCAAGCGTCAGCTTGTCACCTTATAATACTAACTTAATTAAACAGCACGCTTTAAGATGAAGATTCTGCTTTAGTTCTGATTACTCTGCACACTACAGAATCAACATCACCAACATTTACATAAGAAAGTCAAAGAGCTATAGGCTTTTAGCTAGAAATCATAATTATTCTTATCAAGCCTCATACAATGAATTTTATTTTGGAATAACACCTAATTCTTCTTTAATAATTACAAGCTCTTTTTCTGAAATTCTACATGCTTTATACTTAGATTCCCAGATAATCTTACCTGCTTTATTAATATAGCACCATTCCGACCTAGGCACTCCAACTTGTCCTTTAATAACTAAAATCTTACATATATTTTCCTTAAACACACCACTTTCTTCAAACAAAGAATTTATAATCATTTTTCCAGATTTATCAATAAAACCGAAGAATTGTATTTCTGAAAAAGGGCATACTGCAGCAAGTCCTTCACTATAATTAGCAACATAATAATAGGCAGGCTCCACTACAATTACTCCCTTTTTATTAATATAGCCCCATTTACCATCAATTTTTATTGCTGCTAAACCTTCCGAGAATGATTTTGCATCTTCATAAAATGTATTGTTTAATAACTTCCCTTTACTATCAATAAAAGCTACTCCCTTTTCGTTTCTAACCGTAGCATAATGCTCAGAAAATTCTGAAATACCATCGAATTGAGCAGGAATTATCATCTTCTCATCTAATCCCATTCCTCCCCATTTGCCATTCATCTTGACAGGAATTATGTCATTGCAAAAGTTCTTCAAGTCATCATACCAATCTTTTAGCATTAGCATACCTGATTTGTTGATAATATTTTTTTTTTTCTTCTCATTAATCACAATAAGAAACCCATTTACAAAGATATTTGAGTAATAGCGTTTCTTAGGTGGCAATACGATTGTTCCATCCCGATTAATAAATTGATACAAATTATTTTTGACTTTTACTCGTGCTAGTCCTTCAGAAAAGCTTTCTCCACTTAAATACTTTCCTTTAATAAAAGTACCTTTCAAATCAATGTATCTAAACGATGTTTTAACTCTAACTTTAGCCAGCCCTTCACAAAAATCAGAAGCATTATCAAATTGAGGAGTAATTATTATAGCTCCTTCTGAATTTATATATCCAAATTTTTCATTTACTCGAAATGGATGCAATTTGGAAGGTACACCAGCATACGAGTACATAGTTATTATAATAAATATTAATAGTGTTATTTTAGCTTTCATTTTATTCTCCAAACTATTGTTGCTGGCTTATTCGAAAATACTCAATAATATCTTTAATTTTCTTATAAATTATCATTCTACGGCCATTATCTATAGATTTACCTTTTTCATTTGGACTCGCAGATTTACTACTAACACCTTTATCATAAAGATCCGAATAACTAGATATTGAAGATTTCAGAATATCTGCCGCATCTCTAACAGTTCCTGCTCCATCAATTTCTTTAAGAAGATTGTCAGATTGTTTCATGTCCCTAGCGGTAGAGAATTTTATCTGCATTTTGAATGCTTCAACCTCATCAGTGATATCATAGTAAGAAGGTCGCCAATTATTCTCACCTTTTCTTCTATGAAACCCTAATTTACCTGTTAAAAATTGGTAAGCATGTACCAATTCATGAACTAGTCTACCCTCTTCTGAAAACATCGTATGCCCTAAAAACACATCAACATTAATTCCCCTTACAGTTTCACCATTATATTCAAATTCAGAAGCACTTGTAAGACCACCTCTTGCTTTATACATATTTTCTTCAGATGAAGTACCAGACCAAGCTACTAAACGTCTTTTTCTAATTCTAAAAATCACTTCTGAACTTTGTAATTGGTTAACCATAGCCGCAAATTGAATTAACTGTTTATCTTCCGGATTATTTTTTCTCATACTATCAAGTCCAGTCATAAGTCCAATAAACAATTTCAGAGCTCTTTTATCCTCAAAAATGATTTTTTCCCCCATTGGATCTACGAAGTTTTGTGGGTTGAGAAGCATACCCTGATAGAGGTTCATGGAATCTACATATCCTAATGGATCTGGTTGTATGAAGGAGCCTGTGGTTGGGTCATAAGATCTTGCTCTGTAGTGATAGGTGTTTGATTCTCTATCAAATCTTCTACCCTGGAACATGTAGGTGTTGCCGATTGTAGATTCAGCTATTTCGTTACCGTCTTTGTCATAAACAGTTGGGATGCCATATATTCCATATTTAACTCTTTCTACAATATCACCATTAGAGTCCGTAATAGCTGTTATGGAACCTATTCCATCTGTGTGGTAATAGTAAGTACCAGCTTTATCACCAGACATGATCTTCAGATTGAAGACCTCGTCTATTCCATTACCATAGACGTACTGTTTTGATAAAGCATCTCCGGTGTACTCTTCAATTACCTGATTTCCAGCATAGTAGTAATTAGTTGTTGTACCGCCAGTAATTTTTGCGATTCTTCTTCCAAAAACATCAAACTTATAGGAAGCACTGGTGTTCTGATCACTATAACCAATCAGAGCATTTCTGTAATTGTAAGTGAAACGCTGAGTACCTTTGGTTGTAACATTACCGTTCTGATCATATGAGTAACCCCAGTCACCAAACTGAGTATACTGGTTCATACCATTTGCTTCAGCTATCTGCTTCTGAGTATCATCACCCTTCTTAGTTGTGAGTTCAAGAATATTATCAACAGCACCAAGTTTAACCTTATAAGATACCTCTTTATCAGTACCTTCACTCTTAACTAAACTTGTTAATCGATAAGCCTTATCATACCCAAACCTGTCAGTAGCATTACCCTCATGCTTTCTTATTAAAGAAGTTCTCATTCCGGCATTATTATAGGTGTATGTATAATTATTTACAACAGTTCCTGCACTATTGGTTACTATCTTATCGGTCATTCTACGGCCATTATCGTATGTATAGCCAACATTATCTCCATTACCGTATTTCTTAGAAGCATATCTGCCGAACTTACCTTTGTAGATCAATTCAGCAATAAGAGAACCGCCATCTTTAATATCTTTTAATCTGTTCAGATTATCAAAAGTTCTGGTAAGAACACGCCCATTAGGATATGTCAGTGAACTTACACCATTGAGTTTGTTATAACCAAACTGAACAGTTTTGCCATTCTGAGTCTCAGAAATCAGACGTCCTACAGCATCATAACTTCTTGAAATAGTGGAATCGCCATTCGAAGCTGTCTTAATGCGATTCATTCCATCGTAAGTATAAGATTCTGAAGTTGTTCCTCCAGTTGCTCCACTAAGATTGATTGACCTGCCGGACAATCTGTCTGCATCATCATAACTATTTGTAATTACAGTTCCGTCACGTTTGGTTTCTGTCTTCACATTTCCATTAGGATCATAAGTATAGGATTTAGTTGCACCATCATGATACCTTACAGAAACAAGTCTCTGCTGATCATCATAACTATAGGTAGTGACTCTTCCCTTATTATCAGTAATGGTTTTCAGCTTGCCGTTTTCATAATAACCATAATCTGTGTTTATGGAACCGTTCTCAAGATGACGGGTTGTTTTGATTTTACGACCTTTACTATCATAGTCATGAGAAACTGAGTTACCTTCAAAATCAACAGAACCAGTTAGATTACCCATCGCATCATAAGTAAAGTAAGCAGTATTACCTTCAGGGTTCTGCTCACTAATCAATCTATTAAAACTATCATATGAGTAGTTTGTAGTATAAGTCTTATCACCAGTTATGGTTTCAACCTTCTTAGTGAGGTTGTTCCTGTTATCATATGTATACTCAATTACATTACCAGCAAAATCGGTTTCTTTAACAACTCTGCCTCTTGTATCCTTCTCTACAGTTGAAGTTCTTCCCATTGGATCAGTTACTGTCACAGTTCTGGTATTATCATCATAATTGATACTATATTCAATATCTTCACCAGCAGGGTTCTTAACTGTATAGTTATTCAAACGTCCTGCAGGATCATAACGCCTCACAGACTCATGAATCATCTGAGATGCACTATTGGTTCTCTTAATTGTCTGAAGATTACCAAACTCTTCTCTTTGAATAAGGGTACTGTTACCTAATGGGTCAGCAACAGATTTCATCTCATCAAAACCATTATACTGATAAGTTGTAGCTTTACCTCTTGGATTAGTCGACGTAATTGGATTGTAATTACCATCATATCCAAATCCGAAACTATTTGCTCCATTGGTTACACCGGATACCAGATTACGACTATCATAACCAAAAGTAGCTGACACCAGAGGTGAAGCCACACTTGTTACATTAGCATTGGAGTCATATCCATAAGTAGTTGTTCCTGTATCATCGGTTGTTCCTGTAATAATATCGTTATTGTTATAGGTATAAGTTGTGGTTCTGGAGATACTTCCACCCTCAACCATTGACTTGGTTACATTACCATTTGCATCCCTATCATAGTTCTTAACAACAGACTGACCACCAGCACTGGTTGTTTCAGATATAACCTCATCATACTTATTGTAAGTAACTCCTGAATTCATACCATTGGCAGAACTACCAGTAACATTACCCAGCTGATCTGTTGTGTAGGTTGTGGTTGTTCCAGGGCCTTCACCATATGAAGTGGTGGAGCTACTCAGGAAACCTCCGGTTTCACCATTCAATGCACCATTAATGCTTGTGCCTCCTGCAGCTGTTTCCGGTGAATAGGTCATAGTCTTCACCATATTATTGGAGTCACGCTCTTTTACAAGCTGGCCTTTTGAGTTGTATTCATAACTCTTAGAGTAACCATTGCTATTTGAAACATCTTTCAGTTTCTTAGTAAAACCATCGTAGTTATATGTAGTTACTTTAGCATCAGCCATTCTGTCTGCATCAGGATAGTCACTTACAGATTTTACGATGCTACTCCTATCCAGATAAGCAAAGATCTTACCATTCCCCTCTGGAAACTCATTTTTAGTTAAACGATTATAACCATCATACTCAAAGGTAGTTGTGTAACCAGCTTCGGTTTTCTCAGTCATAACCCCATTCTTCACGTCATCGTGCTTATACTGAACGGTATTGTTATTACCATCAGTTACTGTGGCATTTAATCCATGACTGTATCTGAAAGTTACTCCATTAAGAACCTGCTGGGTCACAGCTCCGGCACTTCCATAAGTAATCTGTCTTAAACGATTACCTTTAGGAGCAATATAACCATTAAGTAACCTCTTCCCATCATACATACCACCATACTCATACCTGTGAGTACGACCATACTGATCAACCCTTGCTAAATCACCATCACCGTTATAGTCAAAAACAACCTCTTTACCAAGACCGGTTACAGACTTAAGACGACCGGACTTAAGATCCTTAAGAGGATCATTCTCATCAGGATAAGGAAAATACTCAAAGTAGACAGAACGACCCATAGGATCTACAACCTCTTCAAGCTGACCATCAGGATTGTAGAAGAAGAACATCTTATTACCACTCTTATCAACAAGCTTACCCAGCTTACCCTGAAGAGAGTAGTACTCAAGAGTACCATCACCACGATCAAGAACATAACCATTATCCCTGCCCTTAAGAACAGCACACTGCCCTTTCGGACTTATATAAACACTACCACCACTATTATTAAATCTCTCACGACGACCGGTTCCATCAAAAAGAATAATATCACCGGACATCAACTGAATAAGACGACTGTTATAAACATGATCCCAGCCACGTCCAAGAGGGCCATTATAATCAACCTGGGAACGATAAGTTCTGGTAAAGGCAAAATCAAGACCACGACTTCTCAACCTAAGATCAGTCATACCCTCAACAGCCTCACCTGAATGAAGAATAACCCCACCATCAACAGAAGGATTATTAGCAGGAGAATTAGCATACTCAGTGCTAACAGAAGCACTGGTAATAAAATTATCCCTTCTGTCAGAAAGATCAGATCTTACAGCAGGCTTACGATCACCGGACTCCATACAGTCCTCTTCAGAAAGATAGACATAATCAGCATGAACATCCTCAAGATACTGATAAAACTTCTTACCAAGACGACACTCAATAATATCCCCTGAAAGAAGCCTCTTACCCTCACTCTTATCCCATGTATTACGGGTAACAGTAACAGGATCTGAAATAAACATCTTATACTTAGCACTCAGAGGATCATCAGAAACACGCTTAAGCTCAATCTCATCATGGAAAGTTCTCAGATCATCCTTCTTAAAAGGAATAACATTGGCACCTTCAGCAGTTAAAGACCTCACTTCAGCAACAACCTTCTCAGCAACCTTACCAGGAAGAATCGCCATTACATATATCTTATGAGGCATATCCCCGGGATTATCCTCCTTAAGAGTTCCATCAGGAGCTATACGCTCAACCTCAATATAGTCATCCCCGTCCTTCTTAACAAACATAACCGTAGGCTTACCGGTTCTCACAACATGGAGCCCCTTATCAGGCTTACCTGTATAAACAAGATTAAGCTCCTTATCTACAAGAAGACCACGGTTCGCAGACTCACCTGTATCGATCTCAAAAACAACCTTCTCTTCTCTGGTATAGTTAAAGTTCCTGCCTTTAAAAGACATATTAAAACCTAAAATACCCTTATCAAAACCCTGAGCATAGAGAAGCTGCTTCTCAGCATCAAGAGTCAGATTATTAACATGAGTATCTTCATTATTTTCATTAAGCTCAATTGAACCAAGTACATAAGGCTTATCAGGTTTAGTTATATCTGCAACAAAGAGTTTCTGGAACCTTGAGGAGTTAAAGATAACTATATTAAGCTTCTCACCCTTATCCTCTTCAATCTTTCCATTCTCATTTAAATCAACAGGATAATCAGTAGCAACCTCAATAGAGTCGATACTCAACCTTCTTTCAGGAAGAGACGGATCTTTCTCTGCAAGAAGCTGACCTACAGTAAACTTCTCCTCAAATCCATCAAGCATACCAGCCTGACTTACATCAACAATACGTAAACCCCAGTAGCTGTTGGCAATAACTGCCATTACCTTCTCTACAGGATTACCCTCTTCATCTTTACCTCTGTGGTTATAAACCTTAAGATCGATGATCCCATCATCATAGTAGAAACCGATCTTCTCAGGCCTCTCACCATCAAGCTTCACAACCACCATACCTGAACTAAGAACCGGAATATATGCATGGTGACCAAGAACTTCCACCTTAAGGGGGTAACCCTCATGGTGCTTACCACCAATAGTACCTGAACTCACAATAGCTGAATTACCAGGTGTAAAGACAGGTTTTTTCGGATCTGTAAGATCATAAAGCCTTAAATAGCCATAACTACTGTTACCACCACCTACAACAACAAGCTTACGATTGTTCTTATCACCATAGAAAGCCATATCCTTAATAGGACCACCACCAACATAGATAGGTTCTCCAATCTTCTTAGGTTCCACAGGATTGGACATATCCATTACATAGAGCTGGTTCCTGTACTTTGCAGGACTTACTGTCTCATCAAGTGTTGAGTCTGCTACATAGAGATAAGTACCATTCAGAGCTGTTGCCTGAATCTTCTTCATCTCGGTTCCAAGATAGATTTTTGCACTCTTTCTGGTTCGCAGATTATATTTAGCCTTGAACTTATTACCGCTCAGGTCCTTAAGTTCAGTAAAATCAAGAGTATAACTCTCATCTTCCTTAAGAGCTGCAACAGGAGTAATAATCACTGAGTTTGATGAACCTGCATAGTCCATCTTCAGCCTTACGTCCTGATCCTCTTTACTCTTAAGATAGAGTTTTACAGGAAGGTTCTTCTCATCCCACTCTGAATCCAGAGGCTCCGAGAACTTCAGAATCATCTGAGGCTTAAGTTCAACATTGCCTCTCTCAACAGTTAAGAGAAGCTTATCTGTAATCTTTGCCTGAATATCTATAGAAAAACTGCCATCACTATTCGCATCAACCTCTTTTACAGTATCACCATTGTAGAGTCTTACAACTCCAGGCTCCTTACCATTAGCCTCAAGAGCTGTTTCTGCATCAGCAACAACCTTAACATTTACCAGCTGATGCTCATCATCTGCCTTATCAACAGTAACTGTAAGTTTACCGGACTTTGGCTCACCAGGTTTAACACTGATTAATCTTGAAAGAAGACCACCACTTACAGCCTCAACTGTAGGAGCGGTTTTATCATTACTGAAGCTTCCGAAATTAAATACCCCGGGACCTGACAGAGCATCACTGCTCTTCTTAAACAGCTCCTCTCCGGTATCTTCATCAACAACTGTTATTGTAAAATCGTTTCTTACACGAACAGGTATAAATGAGTACTCATTACCACCAAGAACATATACTGTATCTGCTACCGCTGCTGCACCGGGATTGGTAATCTGGCATCTTGCAAGAGCAACAAGAGTCTCATTATATGCTGATAACCAATAGCCTCCTGACCACGACCTTTTTGGGTCAAAAGGATTATGGGTTCTGTTAGATATGGTTCCATCATTATTTACAGGCATACCAGGTGTCTGAGGCACAAAGGCGTATTCTACTACGTTTTCAGGTAGCTCTGTTACTCCTCTCTGACCTGAGGATGTACTGGATGCTATTGGAGCACCAACATCTGCGGTTCCACCAAAATCCTGCAGCACATTACCATTATTCTCAAGCTTATCACCTTTAATTGAAGCTGAGTCTATAAGCATGTAAGCTGGTTTACCCAGAAGCTCACGCTCCTGAAGAAGGAAGTATCTCTCCCCCGGAGGTGGAGATACAGGAGCCGGTACAGATACCTTAAACATCTTCTTGGGAAGATTACCTCTGAAACTTACCTTAAGACCACCCTTCATACTTAAGAAGTCAGGTGTCTCCCCTGCAGGAGCTGCAAGTTTCTCAACTGTTACCTTTGCAGGGCCATCAATGGTTCCGGGTTCCAGGACAATCTTCATACCTTCAGGAGTAGTAAACTCACCACCGGACTCATCAAGTACAGCGGTTTTACCATCTTCACTTACAAAAGGAAGTGAACCTATCTCAGTAACATTACCTGAAGGATCTTTTATAGTTACAAGAAGACGATCATTCAGAGTTGCTGCTATAGTTCCACTGAATGAACCATCTGAACCTGCGGTGACCGTGATGGTCTCCTGGGTTCTGGGGTTATATATCGCAATAACTGTTCCAGGATCAACTGCTCCGGCACTACCGGAAACAGTACTTGTTCCTGAATCATCAGGAATACCTATGGCAATCTTTGTGGGATCTGCCTCAGGTGGAGTTCTGTCTACAGTTCTGAAATTACCGTTCCACGGGTTCTGGAGATTATTGCCGTTCATATCACGGATACCAGTTGACAGTACTACTGCAATCTCCTTATCTGAGCCATAAGCCTCCTTTGGAGTCCAGGTGGCTCTTAAGCCGGTATCATCAAGATTGATTCTCCCTGAAAGTTTCTTAATACCTTCCACAAGGTAGAAGTTATTGCTACTCAGACTTACAGGATCTACTGGTTCTGAGAATATTATCTCTACTACTGCACTCTCATCAACTCCTGCTGAACCCGATGCCGGGGACATGGAGCTGATCTCCGGTGGAGTAAGCTGTATATCGATATTCAGATTAACAATACCATCTTTTGAAGGCAGGTTAACTGCTGCTGATCCCTTATCATAACTCTTTACATTAAGAGCTTCAGCACCACTGTTACCGATTGTTGCAAGGTTAACATAGGCACCTGCTGATTTTGAAACAGATTTAATGCCGTGGGAATCAAGGGAAACAAGACCACCCTCAAGTGGTGTACCTTTATCAGTAACTACACCCTTAACATATCCCATCTCCCCAAGAGCTCTTAAAAAGAGGATAGTTCCTCCCTTACGGACTCCATCAAGAGGTACTGTTAAATCTGCTGCATCTGCGGAAGCAACTCCGTTACTGCTCTTAACTGCCTTTGTAACAAGCTGAAGGAAGGCGATATCACCACTCTTCTCTGCTCTTACAATAAACAACTGATCTTCTGCTGTTATACCCTGAAGTACTGATGATTCCAGAGGAAGTTTAAGCTCTGCTGAATGTGCAAGCACTGCTCCACTCAGAGCAAGGTTCACACCACCTGTTATCTCAAATCCCTGAGGTGCTGTTACAGCATTCAGAGACTCTATCTTATCTATACGTACAGCAACAGGAACATTGAGGGCATCCTTTGGAATAACTACCTCAACTCCACCATTACCGGTTACAGTTCCACCTTCACTACCAACTACTACACCACCATCTCCGGGGCTGTAGAGGGTAATGGCTGTGGTTATCTCACCAAGTTTAAGTTCTGTTATCTTAATGGATGTATCGGGAGATACAGGGAATACCACCTTCTGCTGTGAATTGCCGTAACTGTAGGCAATCATATCACTCTTATAAGGCACAGGAACTGTTTTAGTTCCTGAAAGCAGTTCATGCTCTTCGCTGATACTGGCGGTTACACCGATACCACTGGGCACTCTCTCTGTTGTTGTAAGCAGAAGTGTTCCTGCAGAACTTGTTCCCGGATAGATCAGTTCAGGGTCAAATACCAGAGTTGCCTGTGGAGCTGAAGCCATTGATGGAGCTGCAGTACCTTTAAGTGCTGTTCCCATCTCCTGAACAGGAACCTCAACAGGAGCTGTATCCTTAATCAGGAATACATAAGCCCCGGACTTATCAACTGAAGCTTCAAGGCCATTTTCTGATACCGATACCATGGACTCTGCATACCATGCAAAAGTAGTCTCATCGTAACGGGCAAGCATCAGGAGTGATGGGTCTGTTATACTGAATCTGTTGGGAACTCTCATAACGGCTTTAGCTGTAATCTTATCTCCGCTGTATATGAAATCCACTGCTCCTGCAGGAGACCATCCGTAAGGAAGTCTTGCTATAAGGGACTGATCACCTCTCTCTGAGAGTCTGATCTTACGGCTATCATTAACTGCTCCTCCCGGAACAATCACCATACTGTCACCAGCCTTAACTGTTCCGCCGTTGCTGTCTATATCTGATTCTGAACCTCTATCTGCTATAAGTCTTGTATCAAAAGCGCAGCTACCAAAACCTGCTGCTGTTGCTACTGTTCGATAAGCTATGAGGTATCCGGCTTTATCGATTCTCAGAACTGCTGTGCCTCCGCTGAGAGTAAGGGCAAACTCACCTCTTTTTGAAGAGAGAGCTGTTGGGGTTGGAGTTCCCGGGGCTGAGCCGTTTACTCTTACAGGAGTTACTACTGCCTGTTCCATAAGAAGTCCTGTAACATCGTCATAGACTTCGCCGGTTACTATATTATCACCACCTGCTCCATTAAAGGTTTTGGTGAACTCTGAGGAGAGGCTTCTTGAAGCTGAATCTTTAACTGTTGTAAGAACTTTAAGATTAACAACCATACCTTCAAGGTTTCCTGAAGCTTTAATGGCTACACTGTTCTCTTCAACTCCTGCTGATGCAGTGAAGGTCTCACTACCTGAAGGGGTTATTATCTTTATGCTGTCAGCTGTTAATGTTGAGATATCTGCTGATGCTGAGAAGTTAACAGTAATAGTGTCCCCGGAGAGTTCTGCATCAAATACTGAGAATATTGAATCGTCCTGACGAATCAGAGCTTCTGTAGGAGCAGACTCATTACCCTGCTCATCTGTTGCTGTTGCTTCAAGGCGGTTTACTTTACCTGTTACCAGTTCAACCTCAACTGTGAACTTACCACTATCTGCAACTACTGTTTCTGCTGTTGACTGCCCACCGTTAACCTTAATGGTGGTTCCTGCTTCTGCGCTACCGGTTACAACAACACTGTTATTGAAGGTCTTTTCAGGAAGAGCTCCAAGAACAGGAGCTTCTGGAGCTGAGCTGTCAACTGTTGTGAACTCAATGCTTCTGCCTGCTTTAAGAGGATTGCCGGCTCTGTCTTTAATGCCCTGGGTTATATTGAGAGTAAACTTCTCTGCACTCTTAAGAGCCTCTGAAGGTCTCAGTTCTATATTTTTACCATCTACTGAAAACTTTGCATTAACTGCATTACCTGTACTATCTGTAAGATTAAGGGATGCTGGGGTTACTGTTACAGGGTCAACCTCTTCTGAAATCACAACCTTAACTGTATCTGTTACAGGAACTCCTGCATTGCTGTTTTCGGGACTGGTTGACACAATCTCCGGTGAGCCTCCATCAAAATTGAGATTAATGGTTCTTACAGCTCTGTTACCCATGGAGTCTGTTGCCACTACTTCTATACTATTATCCCCGGGTTCAAGATTAACACCTGTGAGACTGAAGCTCTTACCCTGTGGAGTGACTGATGTTCCGTTTACTTTGAGAGAAGCAAAGTGGGGGTCATCAACTGAACCTGACACTGTTACTGTTGATGTTCTGCTGTATCCCTCCTGTGGCGTATATACAACAAGGTTGGGAGCACGGGTATCCAGAGTTACGATGGTCTCTTTAGTACCTCTGTTACCTGCTGCATCTATAGCTGCTACTTCAAGGCGGTTCTGCCCCTCTGTGAGATTACAGGTTGTTAAAAACTCACCATTATCCAGAGTAAGGGTTCTGCCGTTGAGACTTACCTTGGATACTGAGTTATCATTAACACTGCCTCTTACTACAACACCGGACTGTCTGGTCATAAAGCCTGTTTGTGGAGCGTTGATGGTTACTGTGGGAACTGTTGTGTCCAGAGTTACTGTGCCGTTTACTTCACCACGGTTACCGGCTTTATCGTAAGCCACTACTTTATAACCGCTGGTTCCTTCTGTTGAGAATGAAGCATTATTGAATCTGAAGTATCTTCCTGCAAGAGTTCCCTCTGTTACTTCTGAACCGATATGCAGCTCAACCCGGCCAGGCATAGCATCTTCTACAACACCCATTATATCTACAGTTGATTGCCCTGAAATATAGTCTGCTGCAGGTGAGTTTAATGTTACTACCGGAGCTGTTGAATCAAGAGTTACTGTAACTGAGGCTTTGTCTGAACCCTGAGGTGATTTTGCCTCTACACTAATGAGGTTCTTACCTTCAGTAAGGCTCATATTGTGGATGAAGTTATCTCCATTAAGAGTTGCTTTATCTCCATTAACCAGTACCTCTGCGCAATTATTTACAACCCCTCTTATAGTAAAGGAGGTATGTTTAACCAGCTGATCTTCTGAAGGATCTATCGATACAATTGCCGGAGGAGATGACTCTTCAATTTTGAAGTTTCTGAAATCCACTGCACCTCTGAGAGTCTTGTCAGCAGCAAAAGTTAACAACCAGTGGTTTCCGTTTTCTGTTACTGGCGTTCCCGGTGTATAAGGTTTGAAATCGATGAAAGAGTAGCCCCATACAATATCGTTATTGGGGTCTGAGAGATTAACTACTGCTGTTGTACCTGAATCGTGGGTACCACCGGCATCTATACCTGTAATATTGATTTCAGGAGGATACCAGCAGGGAAACCATCTCCATGGAATCCACCAGGCAGCACCTTTTGAGATAACAATGCGGGGGCTGTTACTTATCTGGTCTTTAAATGAACACCCAACACCTGTTTTAAAGTGTCTCCCCATAATAAGACCATCTTTAAGTGATTGGCCCTCTGTACTCTTAATATCCGGTGTCAGTACCAGAATAAATGGTTTAACCGGAACAAAGAACTTGTCCTTAAAGGTTATATAGATCTTTTTGCCTCTTCCAAAGCGCTTTAACTTAACATTACGCTCTATATTGCCTTCCTTACCCAGAATATAGAGGGAGGAGGGGGTTATAGTAGACATATTCACTTTCTTATTGAAGTGTACACATATCCCTGTAGGAAGAGATATCTCTTCTGTTACATAAAAATCATCTGCCCAAAGAGAGGCTCCCATTAAAAGCCCCAGCATAGAAATAAATAACACTACTCTTTTTAACATCATTATATCTCTCATCTTATTTTAAAACTCCGTAACCTATTCAGGAACTTCTCCTTCGCCATTTACACTGCAAAAACATAAGAGTACACTTAAAGTTAATAGAAAAACCTTCCACTATTTATCCGGGAATTTATGAACTGTCCCCTCTGTTCTATCTATCCCGCAATTACCAATTATTCAGAAAGCATTCTATTACAAAAGTAACACAAACTCAAGTTAAAAAAATATTCTTTAAGCTCCACCAACCATCACAAAAGTTTGCAGCACAAACCAAAACCCAACATTAACAACAGAGAAATCCAGACCTCAACAGTAAAGATAACTTGTATTTTTCAACAAACATGATAGAATCAATCAAATAACATCAATTATTTCTCAATGCTCCCGATTCAATGACTCATTGAACGGGAACTGCATATCTATTCAAAACATCGTAATAAAAGATATACATATCTAATGTATGAAGGTAAACTTAAATTTGATGTCCCTTGACAATATTTTTTTACAATAGTAACCTAAACATGGAATCCCTCAAAATAGACATTAAAAAGGAGGATTTAATGGATATAAGAAAAAAATTTTTCATCACACTGGCAGTGGTTACATTCTTAACAATTCTTACAATTACACAGGGAGCAAGTGTAAAAGGGTTAAATTTCAAAGCCCCTGCAATTAATGGCAAAGACAATGTCTATGCACCTGAAGTTGGAGAAATAATTTATGACAGCAGTGATGCCAGTTTTTATGGCAGAACCCAGAATAATCAGTGGGTAAGTTTTAATGCCGGTAACTCCCCTGTTGGAGCTATAACCATGTGGGCTGTAAACACAATACCAACTGGCTATCTGGAATGTAACGGACAGGCGGTATCAAGAACTGATTACTCTCAGCTTTTTGCCATTCTCGGCACAACATACGGAGCTGGAGATGGTAGTACAACATTCAATCTTCCTGATTTCAGAGGTCAGTTTTTAAGAGGAAGAGATAATGGTGCAGGTATTGACCCTGATGCTTCAACAAGAACCGACAGAGGTGATGGTACATCTGGAGACAATGTCGGAACAAAACAGGGCAGTGCTGTAAAAAGCCATACTCATTACGCAGATGGAGGAGCTTATCTTAAAGGCTCAGGCGGAGGAACCTACTGGCAGAAAGTTGCTATAAATGGGCAGTGGACTGTATATTATAACTCCAGAACAGGATTTACTGGTGGAGCAGAGTCAAGACCTGCTAATATAAGTACAATATTTATCATCAAAGCCAACTAATCACTATGAAGGCCGGGAAACTATTCCGGTCTTATTTACACTTCAGAATAAGATCACTAAGTTGAAGGCTCTCAAGAACTACCTGGTCCATATTTATATAGCGATATTTCCCGAGACGCCCGGCAAAATAGACATTTTCAAATTTCTCAGCTTCAGCTTCATACTGCAGAAAAAGTTTGCGATTTGCATCTGTTGGAACAGGGTAAGAAGGAATGCCATCCCACCCGGGATACTCTCTGCATATAACAGTTCTACCACTCTTCTCCTGATAGAAATATTTGAACTCAGTTATTCTTGTATATTCCTGATCATTAGGATAGTTTACAACACTATTTGGCTGGAAAATTTCCTGATCCAGGGTTTCAAACTCAAATCGTACAGTCCTGTAAGGCAGCTTACCGAACTTATAGTTGAAATACTCATCAATAGGACCTGTGTATATCAGGTTCTTGTAATTAACAGCATCTCTCACATCTTCAAATGAGGTATTAAGTCTTACTTCAGTAACTCCTGCAACCATCTTCTCTACCATTGGAGTAAAACCATTAACAGGAATTCCCTGATATGGATCACTGAAGTATCGTGTATCTCTGTTAAATCTTACAGGAAGTCTTCGCAGCACTTCGGGATTAAGGCCTTCCGGTCCTACTCCCCACTGCTTTTTTGTATAATTTTCTATAAAAGCTTTATAAAGATCCTCACCGATTTTTGAAACCACAACATCTCTGGAGTTTTCAACCTTAACAACAGGAATACTTATCTCTTCAAAATACTCCTTCAGGGACTCAGGAGTAAAACTTCTTTTAAAGAACTTCTCAGCAGTTTCAAGATTTATTGGAATATAGTAGTATTCACCATTCACACTAGCCATAACTCTGTGAACGTAATTGTTGAACCGGGTATATTTATTAAGATATTTCCACACTCTTTCAGAATTAGTATGGAAAATGTGAGGGCCATATTTCTGAACTGTAAGGCCATCAGATCTGAAATCGAAAACATTCCCTCCAACATGATTTCGTTTATCAATAAGGAGGGTACGTTTTCCAGCAGAGCTTAACTGCTCTGCAAGTACGGAGCCGGCAAGACCAGCTCCTACTATAAGAAAATCAAAGGGAATCAATGTTACTATTTTTCATCCACATCATAGTAGTAATCTAAACCAGTGTGGGTGATCAATTCCTCTTTCATAAGATATCTAAGTGTATTAAGCAGCTTTGTTCTCTGAACAAAGATACCGTTTTCAGGATAAAGTCCCTCTTTAACAATCGGACTCTTAACATAGAATGAAAGCCATTCCATAATTCCGAACATGTTTGCACGCTGAGCGAGATCTGAGAAGATAATCAGGTCAAGCATTACAGGTGCCGCAAGGATTGAGTCTCTGCAGAGGAAGTTGATTTTGATTTCCATTGGATAGTTCATCCATCCGAAGATATCGATATTATCCCATGACTCTTTGTTATCCCCTCTTGGAGGGTAGTAGTTAATTCTGATCTTATGATAGATATCATCATAAAGTTCAGGATATGTATCAGGTTTAAGAATAGTGTCAAGAACACCAAGCTTACTAACCTCTTTTGATTTGAATGATTCAGGATCATCAAGTACTTCACCGTCTCTGTTGCCAAGGATATTTGTAGAGAACCATCCGTTAACCCCGAGAAGTCTCGCATGAAGACCTGGTGCAATGATTGTTTTCATCAGAGTCTGTCCGGTTTTGAAATCTTTACCTGCAACAGAAACTCTGTTCCTGTCTGCAAGCTCTTCAAGAGCAGGACAATCTGTTGTCATATGTGGAGCACCATTAATGTAAGGAACATTCATTTTAAGTGCAGCATATGCATAAATCTGGCTGGGTGAAATAGCTTCATTATTATTTCTGAGACCCTCTTCAAATTTTTCAAGGGTTGAGTGAACATCTGATGCTTCAACATAAGCTTCAGTAGATGCTGCCCAGCAAATAACCAGTCTCTCACAATTATTCTCTTTCTTGAAAGTTTCGATATCATTCATAACCTGTTCAGCAAGTTCCATCTTGTTTGAACCTGTTTTAATATGATCACCATCAAGATTCTTAACATATTTTTTATCAAATACCGCAGGCATAGGTTTGATACTTTCAAGCTCTTCTCTTACTGATTCAATATGTTCTGGTTTCAGTACCGCAGCTTTTTTAGCTGCTACATATGCAGAGTCTGAGAAAATATCCCAGCCACCGAATACGATATCTTCAAGTTCAGCAAGAGGCGCAAATTCCTTTATCGGTACAATATTGTTGTCCGTTCTTTTTCCTAAACGGATCTTACCCATCTGTGTCAATGACCCTATCGGTTTAGCAATTCCTTTTTTGGCTGCAAAAACACCAGCCAGTAATGTAGTTGTTACCGCTCCCATTCCAGGAATCAGTACACCAAGTTTACCTTCAGCAGGTCTGATTTCATTTCCACGAAGTATCTTTTCCAAGTCTAGCCTCCTATAAAAGGCTATTATACATCAACTGTACAGGCATGTACAATAAATAATAAAATTTACAAACTAAGGTTAACAAAACTAAAAGGGACAATAGCGGCAGATATCTGAACTTTCTTCGTTTTCAGCATGGGAACTCCTGAATATTCTATACTTATCACTACTCCAGATACTTCTCTCATGTTCCCCAAAACTCCATATCTCAGGTTGCATTCTTATACAACACGGAGTAGCCATTCCATCTACTGAGATAAACATGCCAAAGTATGGCCACCAGCACTTCCCATCTCTTTTTGAAAAGTCCGTAAAGGTGAGTACCACTTTACTTTCCTCCAGACGTGCTCTCCAGTTCTCCATTAAAGACTTTACAGAACTTACTGCTTTCCGGGATTTTGTCACAAATTCAGAACTGCTTTTAAATCCGTCCTGTGAGGGAACCATCCAGTTCTCTACTCCCTGAATATGCAGCTCTGAAGGTGTCAGATTTTCTGCAAACTCAACTATATTTTCACACTGCTTCACATTTTCCGCTGAAACTACAAAATTGAAAACAATTTTAACTCTGTTTCTGTAAGTTACAGCTTTTCTTATATTCTTATCAACTGTTTCCCATGCCCCCTTCAATCTTAAATTTCCAAAAGATTCTTCTTCCAGACCATCTATTGATATTATGAGCTTATCCAGATTTTCTGCAATCCTGTTAAGAGCCTTTTCATTAAGGAGACTTCCGTTGGTAGTTAGTGATACAGAGATATTCCGGGATCTGCATAACTCAGCCATTTCAAAAATATCAGGATTCATAAGAGGTTCACCAAGCCCCTGAAGCTGAACTCTTTTAACAGATGGATACATATCAAGAATCTGCTTAAACTCATCCATACTCATATTACGGTTTTTCCGGCATTTCTGAAGCAGATTCCTTGTACAGTTAACACAGCTGAAGTTACATTTTGTTGTTGGTTCTATCTGCAGAAAGAATGGTTCCCACAGTACCTCTCTGAAAATCTTTTCTCCAAAGCCGTCATTCCTCAGATCTTCAACAGCTGAAGAGTAGTCCATAGTTGCAATAACTATCTTATCAAACTCAATATCACCAAGATAACTGGACTCATTTACAGGAAATTCCTTTAAGAATCCACCGGCTTTACTATCAACTACTGCAACAACTTCGCAATCTTCTCTGCTGTAAAGAGCATCATATACATGCTCCGCCATGCCCAATGATCCGTAAATCACATATCTGGCTATTTTCCTATTCATTATTTCTGCATATCCTTTTCTATTAATTCCATAAGCCTGACAGAAGCATTCCCATCAGAAAATGTATAAGCTTTATTAAGCACAGACTTTCTGGCATCTTCAAAAACCGTCCATTTTTTTTATTAGAAAATAGTCAAGCCACTCTTCCAGTTCTTCATAATTCATGGCTTTAGGCCCGGGAGTCATATCATTGTAGTCAAACTGTATGTCGTGATGTTCCCTGATATACTCATCATAATCATATGGGTAAAACAGTACTGGCTTTCCTGTATGAAGAAAATCCATATAAACAGATGAGTAATCTGTTATCAGAAGATCACAATATCTCAGCAGAGGATAAACATCTTTACTTTTCTCATATACAGCACATACGCTTTCTGAAGCTATGGATAAGTTTTCTGCATGAGGATGGGATTTTACAATCAGCATAATTCTGTTCTTATCAAGAAAGGAGGTAAATTGTTGAAAATCGAAAGGCGCCACTGCAGAATCATTTAATCTGTTATCTCTGAAAGTAGGCGTATAGACTGCAAGTTTCCAGCCCTGCGCTCTTTTTTGTAAAGCTAACTTTACCAAAGACACATCGGTAAAAATCTCTTCACCATCAATTTTCCTGTATAAAACATCGTTTCTGGGATAACCTGTTAACACAACTTTTTCCTTTGGTGTATTATATGCGGGAACAGAAACATTAGCTGCGTAAAATTCTGAAGTTGACACAAGAAGGCTGTTATGAAAAATTTTCTCTTCTATTCTACGGGTTTCAGTTTTTGTTAAAGCATTCCTGAAATCTTCAGGCAGCAGCATCATGAGAGTCATCTTCAATCCCACCCCATGGGACATATGTATTATACGGCTATTAAAATGCCTTAAAAAAGGCATTTTCCTCTGCCAGTTCATTGTATCAAAATAGAAGTACTTTCCATCCCTTAGTTTCAGTGCATCTGAACAATTTGCGACCAGTAAAGTGGTTACTCCTTCTCCTGTTAACTCTCTCTCAACCTTTTCACTATCAGTTACCCACACAGGATTGTATCCATTCTCTCTAAGATATAGATAGAAATATTTATTATTCCCGGCAAAACCGCCGTTGTATTCACCAAAAAAGTAGTGTTTCTTTTTTCTGGATAATTTACTACTTAGCTTTATAATAACTTTCTTTAAGACATCAGCAGCTGTTTCCGGGAATATCTCTCCCAGAAGATAAACCGGAATCTTTGCTACTAAATAATTTCTGATTCCATTTTCACTGAGTTTTTTTGCAATCTCTTCAGAATGACCAGAGGCAATAAGTATCTGATCATAACTGTTATTTGTAAATTTCTTGATAAACTTTTCAAATGAATATACGGTTTTACCTCTTAAACTACCTTTTCGGTAGCTGTCTATGAAGCCTTTTACTTTAACGTCAGGTCTGGTTTTTTCGACCCAGGCAAGTAAGCTGATTCCTGCATCACCAGTTCCATAGATGAATATATCCGAATTATCGTTAACTTTATCCAGCACTGTTATTTTTTATCTTTTTTAAATACTCTGAAGCTTTATTGTGAGCAGGATTGTCATCAAGAACTTTTCTGAAAAATATCGACGCCTTATCAAACGTCCCTCTATCATATAAGATCTCGCCACTATGAAACATTGAAGCCAGTGAGTAGTATTGATCAAACTCCCCATCTGTAATCTCTTTAAAGTATTTAAGAGCATCCTCTCCATTTCCGATTCTCTTCAAAGCTGAAGCAAGAATATATGTGTCACGATTTTCTCTTGCTTCAAAGGTTTTAAGAATCTCAATACAGAGATTAAAATCTTCTTCACAACCTTTAATACCTTTCTGCTCTTTGTATCTTCCATGGTAGAAGTGCAGTTCATGCAGTTTATCATTATAGACACAGTTTTTAACAAGAAACGGGAAAAGATCTTCTGAAAAATGGTATATATTCTTTCTGCATAATGCCAGAACTCCAAGTTCAAACAACCAGCAGACTCCACGATTTTCATATAAATAGTTTTCTACACTCTCACGTTTGCCATTAACCACGATCTCTGATTCAACTGAAGATCCCCCAAAAATTGTGTCAATACAACAGCTAATAAGTAAAGCCAGATTTTTCATCTGCTCATATTTACTATCAACTGTGATTTCGATTATTTCCTGCAGCTTTACAGAGGCCGCATTATGATCTCCGTTTACCAGAAGTTTAAGGCTTTCCAGAAAACTTCTTATCAATTTATCTTTCGCATACATCCACACGATACCAATTACAATAAAGTCATCTCCAAAAGCTTCATTAACAGCCTCTTTCACACCTTCCCAATTGTAATCATGTCCCGCAAGTATTCCATAATGCTTTACTTTAGAGAGCCAGGCACCAATGTCTTTCTTTACGCCCTCATATGTATGATCCCCATCAATAAAAACCATATCAAGAACATCTGCCCCAAATAACTGAGAAGCATCATAACTCTCTTTCTGAACCGGTTCAACAAAACCTGAAAGTCCGTGAGCATCAAGGTTCTTCATAAAAAGGTTATATGTATCTTTATATCCCCCATAATCGTACCACGGATCTACAGCATTAAAACTGATAACTTTATCTGAAGCTGATATCTCTTCACACATAAAAGCTGCTGACTTACCAAGCCAGGAACCCACCTCAACAAAACCTGCACGACTTCCTGCAAGATTTACAGCTAACCCATACAACCACCCAAAATCAAAATACCCGGTAATATTCTTATAAAAATTCCTATCCATTGTTTTCTCCATGTTGGCCACCTGATTCCTCAGGTATTCCATACCAGACAGTTTCAAAAAATGATGCCCTGTAATGCGCTATATGCCAATTATAATTTTCAAGCACCTCAGAAAGATATAAAGGAATCTGATAATAATCCTCTTTCTGATGATACAGGCAAACTGCAAGCTGAGGTCTGTGCTTAACAAGAGTCTCTTCTGCACCTTTCAGTACCTCAAACTCTGCGCCCTCTACATCCAGTTTTATAAAATCTATCTTTTCTATTCCTCTTCTTCTTACAAAAGAGTCTATTGAATCTACTTTTATATCAATTCCTTCTCCCTCTTCTGCAAGATTTGCCGACAAACCTTCACCTCTGAGCTTCAGAGTTGTTCTGCTACTCCATAAACCTTCGGGAATAATCTCTGCTCTTCCACTCCTCTCTATCTCATCTGCAAAAGCTCCTTCAGCATATGACTTATAAAAAGGTTCAAATCCCCACAATTCTGACTGAGGAAAATTCTTTTAAAAATTTTACAGTCTCATCTCCAGTAAACACTCCTCCTTCAATTATTGAAGAGATCTTATCTTTATTAATAAAATCGTAATACTGCCCTTTATAAGAAGTCTTATAATAGTGATCAGATAAGGCTTCTACATGCTCATCCAGAGAGTTAATATTCTTCCCCCAGAGAAGTTCAAACAACATCTTCTCTTTATCATTTCCAGGGAGTTGAACGGTACGCTTCAGATCTTCTGCATATCTTTTTTTATCCACTTCGTTGAAGAGAGGTTCCACAAGATAATCATCTACAGGATTGCAGCTATTTCTTAAACGCCTTAAGCCTGAATCCACAAGAAACCTTGGAGGAGCAATAAGATAATTATCGACACCTGCACTCTTCAATTCAGCCTCAATAGCTCTCCAGTTCATTGAAGCAATTAATATAAGGGAATGTTTACTCAGTATCCCTTCGGAATTATTGAACTTTATAACTTTTCTGTTACAGAACTCACCACTTTTAAAAGTATCAAAAAAAGCCTCAATTTTAACTTCAGGAAGAAATCTGCTGATTAGTTCAAAAAGGTTCTTCCCTCCGGTACCACATCCATAAATAAACAAGCCTCTATCAGGAGCTATATCTTTAAGTCTTTTAAGTATCTTCATGATCCAAAATAGTAAAGCGGAGTATCAGTTACTCCTTTAACTCTCTCCATAACTTCTTTAAACCAGACTGGAGCAACTGCCAGTAAAACTGCATCCCAGTCTTCATAATTTATATCAGTATAGACATTAACAGGATAGCCTTCAATATTCTCTCTGGATTTCTCTCTGTCAACAAATTGAATTTCTCCTTCATATCCGGTTTCCTCAAGCCACCTTAAAGCCTGCTTACCAGCTGCACCTGTTCCATAGATAAGTATTGATGAAGGAATTTCCTTAAGTTGCACATTTTCAGATCTTTTCATTGAAGGAGCAAGAGGATAGAGTGAAGACATTGTTGCAGGAACTTTCAGTCCCTGACAAGAGGATTTCTCCATAACATCTGATATTAAATCCTCAACAGTTTTAAGAACTACTTCAGGTGAGTGGTTCTTTAAAACGTAATCTTTGCCTAACTTTCCCTTCATATCTGCAACTGAAGTATTTTTGTAAACTTCGAGCAGATTATCCTTTATACTTTCTGTAGATGGTTCAGCAAAAGTGAGGTTGTAATCTTTTGGTAGATAAATCTTTTCCATATCCCAGTCCATTTTAAACAGATCATAATCTATCAAAAATGAGTTATCCCGATTCATGAAATCCGTATTGCCACCCCAGCCGGTTGCTATTACAGGAATACCTCTAAGCATTGAGTATAAATAGGGACGCCCGATTCCCTCACCTCTTGAAGGCCCTGCATAAACTGAGGCAGTATTGTATAAGCCTTCCATCTCACGATCAGTTAATCTTTCATCTACAATCTCTATCTCAGGTAAAGAATCATGAAATGAAGTACCTGATATCTTCATCAGCTCCTCAAAAGTCATTCCGGTTTTAAGAACCAGACAGACATCATCTTCCGATGTAAACGTTTCAAAATAGGCTTTAAGAAGCAAGTCTATACTTTTTCTGTACCAGACATCTCCATTAAATATAGATAATATTCTGAAACTCTTTGAAGTTTTTAATGGATATTTAGCACCTCTGTCATAATCTGTAAGCACTGGTTCAGGTACAATTTTAATAACTGCCGGATCAACTCCTCCATTAACAAAGGCATCGTAGTTGAATCTCCCGGGTACAGCTATTCTACGGGAACAACTGAGTTTATTACCCCACTCCAGAGGTACTGGTGAACCTTCTGTCATTGTTCTTACAATTGTAGATGGGTGTTTCCAGTGAAAATACTGGTGGTGTTGCCCTGTAACAGAGAAAACCGGAACATCCTGTCTTAATTTATCTGTTTCTTCAAATCCATCAATTGGTATACTATTCTTCAGATCATTAAATATAATAGGCCTCAAAAGAGTACTCATTTCAAAAATCTTAAGAAAACTTCCTGCACATTCACCATAACCTGTTGAAGGCAGAAGCTGGGATTTAATAAGCTGAACTTTCACTACTCAAGCCTCTCCTGTCCTTTTTTCCAGAGTCTCAAGAGCCGGACAGTTACAACAGATTGTATGGGGCATCTCTTCATATAATCTGTTTATAAAACTGCGATATTTAATTGAACCAAACACCTCTTCATAGGAAGATTCAGCAATATTACCAAAATTAAGAACTTCCGGTACAGTTCTTAAACAACATGGTGTTACCTGTCCATCCCAGGTTATAAACACCTTTTTATCCATAGCACATTTTCTGTATGAAAAATCCGGATCAATATCCTGCTCATACCATACTCTGACCCCAAGCTCCCGGCCTGTACTTTCAGCCTCATTCAGGCTTTTTTCCATATATTTCCTGTCGAAAAACATGTTATCTTCAATATTCTCTTTTATAATCTCACTATTAAGTGATCTATTACTATCCCCCCGGTCAAAGTTTGAATTCATCAGTTTAAAGTTTACAGCCGGCACTCCCAGTTCAGCAAGAAGTTTAACCATGTCCACAAGCTCCCTGTAATTACTCTGCTGAACCACATAGTTTATCCAGAACTCATCAAAAGTTAAATCTTCTTCATTAATGAAGGACATTATATTCCTTACATTTTCTTTTACAACACTGAAATCTCCACCAACCCTGATTTTTTCATAAGTATCTTTTGTAGCCCCATCCATAGATATATTGAAATAGTCCAGATTACCAAGAATCTTCCTGAGTTTATCTTTTTCAGGAAGAATAGTAGCATTACTAATAGTTCTTGTTTTAATACCTTTCGATTTGGCATACTCCAGCATATCTCCCAGATTCGGATTAAGAAATGGTTCACCATCACCATTTATATTAATCCGCCTTAAATACGGCATCTTATCAATTATGTTTCTGAACACATCCAGCCTCATGTGACCAAATTTATGTCTCGTTTCCCGGGGACACATAATACACTTTAAATTACAGTGATTTGTAGGCTCCAGATGTGCCATGATTATTTTCGGTGGAATTTTCAGACTAAGCTCTGAAATACTCATCTCTTTACCAATATATGGAGACAGAACCTTAAAATCATTCCCGTTCTGAATAGTCAGATCTGTATCCAGCCCCTCTTTATATTCACAATCATATACTTCAGTTCTGATTGTACGGCTTTTTCTAAACCAGGAAATTATGTTTGAATCTCTATTCACTTCCAGGTATTTCTGAAACTCCCCATCTCCTTCTAATCCTGTAATAAGCTCAGATGAGATATACTCAGCTGGTGCTATACCTGTTGGAGCTCCTGTAAAGTATCCATACTCTGCATTTTTATCGCAAAAATACTTAAATGCTTTATCAAGAAGTTTAAAATCTGTAAAAGGGTTTGATCCAATAATACGAAAATAACCTTCCGCAGAATCCTGAGTTACTATTCTGGTTAAAGAAGAAGCCGGATTACTCTTAACCTCTTCTATTCTGAACCCGGTACTCCTGACTAATGCTCCAGCATCATCAAGAATATCCTTTTCCACCATCAGAATACAGGTATCGGTACTGAAGTTAGCTTTCAGGATACCTGTTAATTTATCCATATATGAGAGCCTACTGTAAATTCCCTCTTTTTTACTATTTTCTGCAAGCTGTACAACTACTTTATAACTTTTCACATCTTCCACCCGAATTTTCTTAACAGTCTCCTTATACCAATTCTACATAAATTATAGAGATAAACTTTGGGAAAAAGTAGTAACTTCATAACATCAGTAAAGTAACTTCTCCATGAAATTTCTGAAAACTTTCTATCCAGAGAGTATCCCATAACTTTTCTGCTTCCAGCCAGAATAAGAGTAAAGAGCTTGAGTTTTAAATACCCTTGTCCATCTACATTATTAAAAAGTATAGTAAAAGTATCGCCTTCAATACTCCGTATCTTTTTACAATCCCTGAAAGATATACCGGATAATCTGAATATACCTGAAGGAAGATGCTCAAATATCGGGACTCCCTCCTGACTAATCCGTCTGCCCTTCTGTATTATCAGGGATACATCTGCATTAAACTCTGTTGTAAGAGTTTCTGTTATATCTGCAATCTGAGTTTCAGGAGCTGTACAGAAAACTGTTACATTCCTGCCTGGTGAGATATCATATCTTTTTATATCTATATCTCTCTTCTGTTCCTTCTTTACTCTTGCGGAATTCAGCAGAAAGTTCAGAACAGAATCTGCTCCCTCTCTTTTTCTGAAAAATTCTGCCCGCTTCAACCCTTTTTCAGTCAGGTTTTCTCTTAAATCGGATGAACCTGTAACTCTTGTAAGAGCTTCTGATATCGAACCTGTTGAGAAGGGATCTATATAAATTGCAGCATCTCCTGCTACTTCAGGCATTGAAGCTCTATCTGAAGTTATAACAGGGCATCCGCATGCCATGGCTTCCAGAGGAGTTAAACCAAAACCTTCATAAAAAGACGGAAAACAGAATACCTCCGCACAACTATAAAAATATGGCAATTCTTCTCTTGGGACAAAGTCATTAATAAGTATAATATCATCTGAGTAAACTGATGCTCTTATCTCTTTTTCAAACTTAGAAAATCCCATACCTCTGGGCCCTACCATAACAAGGGCTATATTTTCATCACTTTTTTCTCTGAATAATTCATAACCTTTAACAAGCCCCAGGCTGTTTTTCCTGGGTTCGATAGTGGCAACGTACAATATAAAACGTTCAGGAAGATTATATTTAAGTCTGAACTGATTCAGAACCTGTGCATCTTTAACTTCTCTGAAACAGTCTTCAATATCTATATAATTAACTAATATTTTTTCTTTATCTATATTCCAGAATCGATTGATATCATCTCTGGTATGCTCAGATATGGCAATAATTCCAGATGCTTCTTCTGCTGAGCGCTTCTTCCAGAAATGGAATCTTTTCATCTCTTTCCCAACATTATGCCCTGGAGGAATCAACTCCCCCATATTGTTCATAACTATCCATGGAATCATATCATCAAAGAGAGATATTGAAGGACAATTGAGGTAGATAGGTACCGTGAAATAGAGAGAAACATAGAGATCCGGATTCATTCTATTTAATACACGATTTACACTTAACTGCTCATAAAACTGATCAAAATATGTATAATAGCCAAACTCTTTAAGCTCAGTTACTTTGAAATTATCTTTAAAATCATTAAAAAAAACGGCTTCTCCGGGCCTGCAAAGAAGTATGTACTCATTAATGCTGTCCATATGCCGTAGTTGTTTCATAAGGTTTGTATTCCAGCGTTGAATACCGGGACGTCTTGAACCGGAGAAAGCCAATGATCTTACATCAATTGCAATTCTCATCTTCTCTCCAGTTTTTGCTGTTCCAGAATATACTTTCTTAATCTTAATTTCCAGAGCCGGTCATAACAGCCGTGAACCATGTAATACCACACTTTTTTAAGAGTATGCCCCATCCCCAGAGGAACAACTCTTCTGCCATTAAAAAATCCTCTTATCTTTTTCACCCCTGCAAGAATTGTAAAGAGTTCATACTGATTGTAGCCTTCACCGCTACTATTGTTATAGAGCAGAACCATAGTGTCAGCCTGACTCCGTCTTATATATCTTAGAAGCTCCATTCTGACTTCAAACAGACGAAAAAAACCTGCTGGAAGTAATGCCTCACATTTAATACTACTATTTTCAAGAGTTCTTCCCTTCTGAATCAGTACAGTTATATCAGCACCATCAATCTCATCAGAAATATCTTTAACAGCAGATTCAATTACATCTTCTGACGCAGTTCCAAGAATAAGAAACTTACTACTTCCTTCATAAGGTTTAAAATATCCCCTGTGCTGAGCAACTCCTGATGAATCCGGGAGATCAGCAGCTTCTGATACAACTTTCATAAATGTTTCTGCTGTTTTTCTGAAAGAGAAAGTATCTGCCTGTTTTAAAGCTCTGCTACTATACTCAGTTCTTAACTGAGGGTTCTCTGAAAACTCCACCATTCTGTCAGCAATGCTTCCTGAATCCCCGGGGTCTACGTAAAGAGCAGCATCTCCTGCAACTTCCGGCAGTGAGGATATATTTGAAGTAATAACAGGCAAACCACTGGACAAAGCCTCCAGAAGAGTAAGTCCGAAGCCTTCATAAAATGAAGGAAAGCAGAAAAGCGTAGCACAGTTATAAAAGTATGGAAGATCTTCTGATGGCACATAATCAGAAAAAGTTATCACATCGTTTTCCAGACTGTTTGTTCTGACAGGTTCAGAGAAGACTTCATCATAACTACTTCCTTTTGGCCCCACAAGCACAAGATCAAGTGGTTTTTTTACTCTTTTCCGGTAATCAGCATATGCATTAATCAGTCCTTTAACATTCTTTCTGGCTTCTATAGTTGATACAAAAAGTATGTACTCATCCGGTAGCTGATACTTATGCCGGAAATCCTTAAGAGTCTGCCTGTCCCTGAACTGAAAAGCAGGGTCAATGCTTTCATAAACCACCTTATGTGCATCTGGTTTTCCACCCCAGAACTTCAGCAGATCCCTTCGGGTACTTTCAGACACAGATATTACACAATCGGCACTTGCTGCTGATGCTCTTTTCCAGATCTGAGCGCCTTTCATTTCATTATCAATTCCATGATTAGCGGGGATTAGTTTATCTCCTCCCCCCATTACAATCCATGGGATCATATCATCAAAAACAGACAGTGCTCTGAACTTTCTCTTCAGAGGAATAATAAAATAAAGTCCTACGTATATATCAAAATCAAGATCTTTTAATTCTCTTCTTATTGCAGTCTGCTCAATGCTCTGGGAATAACAGCTATAATCCCCGTAAGAACTAAGTTCAACGGGTATGAAGTTATCCCCAAGATTCAATTCATCCAGAAGGCGTCCTTCCCCTTTACGACAGAGCATATAGAATGTGTCTGATGTTTTGAGATCTGCAATTGCTCTTATAAGATTAGTATTCCACCTTCTGGCTCCACTTCTCTGTTTTGGAGGGAAAAAAAGTGGTCTTGAATCTATAGCAACAATCATACTTCTGTTAGTTCCTCCAGAAGTTGTGCTGCTTTTTTATGATGTCTGTTATATTTGAGACATTTTCTGAAAGAAGAGATTGCATCATTAGTTCTGCCTGTATCTTTCAGTATAACACCTCTATGAAAGCAGGCACCTCCAAGTAGCTGCACTCTGTTGCTTACATTACCCAGTTTCTCCGCTCTCTCAACAATCTCTTTAAACAGTTCCGGTTCTTTGTCAGCAGAAGCTCTGTTATAGAGTGCTATGAGCTCCTGAATCTCTGTTACTTCCTTTAGTGTTCCGGTTTTAAATTTCCTCTCATTCAGAGTAACTACTCTCTCAAACCTTCCTGTATCAATCCACTTTTTTCTAAAATAATCAAGATCTTTCAGATCAATAGTTTCCGGCAGCACCTTAACCTCTCCCATAGCCTGCCCGATCAGATGAAATACATCGCACTGGGGAGTTGAAACAACAGTTCCTCCTGCTTCCCATATTCTCAGGCAGAAATCCACCTCCTGATAATATTTTTTGAAATTCTCATCAAAATATATCTCTTTTTCAATACAGAAATCCCTGTCAATCAACATTACCGCACTGCATAAATAGGGATAAAAAGAAAGTTCTTCTATCTCATCAAGATCGTGACCAGTACGACCTGAAGGCAGAACATAACCACCTGAATGATTTATTGTTCCATCTTCATATCTCTGTATACCTCCGGCAACTGAAGCACCAGTAGCCTCTACAGCTCTTCCAAGCCCTCTTAACCAGTCACCTCTGCCAATAAGATCATCATCCAGTGTAATCAGATATCTGTTTCTGGCAACTCTTATGCCTCTGTTTATTTCACGGGCATGATTAAAATCAGCCCCTCTGTTATTATCAAAAACAATATGTTCAAAATCACCGGGAGTACTCTTAACAGCTTTTACATGCCTTCTGAAAAGATCAGATTCAATATCCGGTGTACATGTAAGAAGAGTAAATTCCATTCTACCCCCTTTTCAGCTTAGTCCATGAGAGGTTTTTAAGACGATGATACAGAGGATCTTCAAACTTTTCCCCAGCCAGAGCTTCAAACTCTTCATTCCCGAAATTTTTCAGATACTGAGGATAAATTCCGTCACAGATACTCTGGTTTGCACAACCACTGCACTCGTCAATAAACCTGTTCCTTCTTCTGACAGATCTCAGCATTGCCCATGTGTGCATCTTCTCGTAGTCATTCTCACCAAAGACCTCTTTTCTGAGAGCCTCTTCAGTAGTTTTTTTCATATCCTCTTTTGAAATTCTCTCTGATGAGCACCACTCCCACTCATAAGGGTCAAACTGCCACTGAAGGAAATTGCAGACATGTTCTTCGTATCCTTTCATGAAACACATCGGTATATATCTGAAATTAACCCAGATACCCATAGGTTTCAGCTCATCAATAACATACTTCGCTGCCTCTGCCATTATAGAGTATGAGATCTGAAACTCAACATTCATCTTTTCTGACCAGAGAGTTCCTTCATGAGGATTAAAAGCTATAAGATTAACTATACGTGGTTTAATCTCTTTAAGCCATTTCAGAATATTCTCTATATCTTCACAGCTGTATGATGTGAGTGTAGTATTTGTTCTGAAACTGAAGTTCTCTTTCTTTAGAACCTCAACAGTTTTTTCAAGTTTCTGAAAAGCGTTTTTCCTCTCAACAATTTTGTTGTATACATCCCCGATACCGTGAACACTGAGCAGAACATCTTCCAGTCCTGCATCAATTAATTCCGGGAAAACATCTGGTTTCTGTGCGTTTGTGATTATTGTTGGCTTGATACCGTGCTTATTTGACTGAATAACTATATCTTTTATATCTGGATGTACCGTGGGTTCACCACCTGTTAAATCCACATAATCAACCTGATAATCCCTTTTGAACCACTCAAAGGTTCTGACTATTGAATCCAGAGGGGCATGGGTCTTATTCTCTTCATATTTATAATAGCAGAACTTGCATCCTATATTACAGAGTTTGGTAACATAGAGAACTGCTCTTCGTCCAATCTCTCTTTTCCACTTTCCAGCATTACTATCTTCCATCAACTTCTCCTCTCACTTATCTCTCCAAGCAGCTTCACCGCAGCTTTATGCTCAGGAACCTTTTTCAGACACTCTGTTAAATACTTCTCAGCCTTTCCGGTGCTATTTAGTTGCAGAAAACAGTCCCCCAGATGATAAAGAATACCACCTGTTAGTTTTCCATCAACTCCATCTTGTTCAAACAATTCCTGAAACATCTTTACTGCCTTACTGTAGTTTCCAACAGATTTTAACACTGAAGCCTTATTATAAACCTCTATATCGGCAATATTCCTGCATTTTTCAATACTGTTTACTATATTTTCGCAATCCCTGTCCAGATCATCAATACCAAGCTTTCTCTTAAGTACCCATAATCTGAAATAGTTCATATAGTTCCTGTCTCCTGTTTCAATAAGATGCTTATAGATGTTGAGAGCTTCACTGTTTCTATCCATATTTTCATATATTCCGGCTCTCATTTTCATCATACTTCTCAGTAGAGATGGATTCCATTTGAAACTCAGTTCTTCAAGAAGTTCCAGAGCTTTCTCCCTGTTGGTTAGTTCAATATATATTCCTGCAGCAACAAATCGTATCCAGGTTAGTCCGGGAAACCTTTCCAGAATATAAGTAATAAGCTCCAGTGATCTTTCAGATTCTCCATTAAGCCGGAGAAGTTCTGCTCTGACAGCATAAGAGAGTAGTTCATCTTCTGTTTCCGGTTCCGGGTATTCATTATCAGTGGGTTCTTTGAATTTTCTGTACCAACTGCTGTTCTCAGTAAAATATCTGTCAGCCCCTTTGTAGGTAAAGTACTCTTCCGCTTCTCCTAAAGAGAGATTCTCCTCATGAATTTCTTCACTGAAATATTTAGCTATCAGAGTAGCAATATCCCATTTTCTGTCAGGATTAATTGTAAAGTAGTGAGCAGCTGAGTAGCCATCATTAAATGAGAGCTTACACATATTCTCAAAATCTATATCGTGCAGGTGGAGTCCCCGGGCTTCTTCTGAAAAGCGACAAACCATTCCTGATTCAAAAAGCCTTCCTCCCAGTTCAAGATCTTCCTGTCCATATACAGTAAAGGATTCATCAAACATATGCTCTCTTATAAACTCTGTTTTAAAAGAGGTATTACCTGTTAAAAGTGCTGTCATCACACCATTATGATCGTGTTTTACACAATTAAAGAATCTTCCTCTGGTTTCAAGATAATTGAGAACATCAGAGTTCCCGAGTTCCTTACCCCAGGTGACCTTACCAAAACAGACATCTTCAGAATGAGTAAATTTGCAATGGTAATCTACATGAGCCTGTAACCAGTTTTTATCCGGGACTATATCGTCATCCAGTATAACTACCAATGGAGTTTCAACTATTTTCAGACCACTGTTACAGGCTGCAGCTCTTCCACGATTAAAATCATGGTTAATTACGATTAGTTCATACTCTTTCCCTTCAGAGTCTATTTTAAATTCATCTCCAGCACCGTCATTTATTACTACTATTCTGAAATCTTCATCATAGTTCTGTCTGTTCAGTGCTTCAAGCACTCTGTTCAATTTATCAGTTCTTCCGATTGTTGGAATTAAAACAGTAATTTCACTCATTATCTTTTGTCATAACAAAGATGAACTTCAGATAAGAAGCCTGATCGAGTTCAAAATTATTATCAAGAATAAAAACTTCACTACTGTATCCTTCAGTATATTTCAGAACCCTGCTTTTAAAACTCTCAGGAGAGTAGAATCTACCGTGATAATTACTCCAGTTTGATGAGCAGTAAATCATAGAATCCTGAAAAACCGATAGATCTGAATTTTCGCGCCATATACCTGGATCTGTTTTTATAACAGCCTGCTGATTTATATACAGAGGCAGTATAACAAGTTTCCCACCGGGTTTAAGAACTCTTATAGCTTCTTTAACGAAAGAAGAGTCCCTGTTACCTTCGAAATGCTCAAAAGAGCAGTGTAAAGCCAGTTTACTGAAACTTTCATCATCAACATCCATAGCTGAAGCATCCCCACCAATAACATCTCCATTAATGCCTGAAGGATAACTTAAATCCTGCCTGTAGGTTCTGCAACCATACATCTCTCTGAATATTTTATATACAGGAGACCCGGCTGCTGCTATATCTACAAAAATGTCTTCTTTTTCAAGTTGAAGTAGTTTAAGAGCTGTAAAATGTTCAAGTGCCTTCTCTCTGAAAAATGGAGCTTTTGCACTGTTATAGGCTTCAAATCTGGTATATTCAGCCTCTTTAAGATAGTCCTCAAACTCTTCAACCGAAAGAGAGAGATGAGTTATTTTTACGTCGTCTTTAAGACTATTTTCAACATAATCTGTTATTGAATCTGAGGTTTCTGTATATTTAATAATTTTGGGAAAATCCAGAGCTTCATACCGATCCATCCAGTTAAGATAGTATTTACACTTTCCATGAGCAGGGATCTCATCAAGTATAGACCTGAAAATCTCACGCGCAAGACTGTATTTCCTCTGCACAAACCTTATTTCCCCTACATGAAATTTACTACGGTTTTTCAGATTCACATCGGTTGACCCTTCACTGACCTTAAGAAAGATATCAACAGCCCTCTCATACTCCCCTCTATCCTGAAGTTCAATAGCCTCATCATACATCTTTTCACATATTCTATCACCAGTATCCATATCTATCCTCTGCATTACAACTCTCCTGATTCAACCCTTTTAAGATAACAGGCAGCTTTATAGTGTCCGGGCTTAAAACCCAGAGTTTTTTTGAAGTATCTACCTGCAGATTCTGAATCACCTTCGAACCGCTCTATATCACCCAGGTGATAAGCTGCAGCTCCCCTGATATTGTTGTCTTCACAATTAACTATAATATCTTTAAAAATTTCTGAAGCAGCCTCTCTTTTACCACATTTTTTTAGTGAAGAGCCCAATCTGTACCTCTCCATAAAACTTCCGGTAGCTTCTGAACCGCAAGAGCTTTGTTCACTACCACTTATCATCCATGTAGCTTCCCGTTTCAGCAATTCACCCCTGGCTATATCCCTCTTATTACTGCCTGACTTCACTATTTTCCGGGCTATATATAGTGCAGATCTGTATTTGCGTGATTTAAAAAACACATCAAACAGATGAAAAAGCTCCTCTTCTCCATGTTTTCTGAGAATTTCATCTGAGTTCATCAGCACTTTCAGATCATTTACTAACCACTGAAGCTTTAATAACATCTGCTTAAGTTTTCTCAGCTTCATAACATCTTCTATACCTTCACGAATATTGGAGACAGCATGAGCACAATCATCACTGCCTATATTGCAATGGATATTAAGAAACTCTTTGTGGCTCTTTTCAGAGGCGTCTTCACTTATACATCTCTTCAGAACCCTTCTTAGCCCATCTTTATCAGAAACCTTGTTTACTGCACCTGTCTGATCCTCATTAAATATCCGGTGATGCTCATTAAAGGGATTGTAATAGATAACACTTCTGTTCCACATCAATACCTCATGAATCACTGTACTGAACCGGCTGATAAGAATAGAAGATGCTTCAATATGCTCCCGGACTACAGCTGCACAGGACTCTCTTACAGGATATTCTGATAAATCATCATAGTTTCTAGGGTGCCTTGAAATAAAGAAATTCACTCCCAGCTCTCTACATACATCTGCAACATCTTCGAGCCAGCTCTCTTTATGCTCCTCATATACACCGTATGTGAAATTATAATTCACCATTACAACTGGTTTCTCTGGTTTGGCTTTTCTCTCAAATCTGTTAAATTTAGGGTTACCAGTAACCCTTATTCCCCATCTTAACAGAAATTTATTCATTACCTTACCCATCACAAAAGCATAATCCGCGCATTTCATCCTGTGCCCGGTTTCATCAAGGAAATCAAGAGGCCCTTCCTGAATAACTATAGTAGGTATTCCCAGATTCCTGCATTGATATATTATATCTCTCTCTTCCCAGCCCCAGTCATTACCAAATACAACAACTGAAGGCTTCATGACTTCAAGTCTTTTTTCACTATAAACCTGATAATCTATTCCTTTTTTCTTAAGAGCATCACCTGCTCCTTCCTCTTTTACAGGCAGAATCATACACTTACCTGATCTATCTGACAGAATCAGATCTGCCATAAAATCTGCATGAGTATCATTTGATGGAATCCATAAAACAGTGTTCATGTAGGATTTTACCTTGCAACTATGGGATCGTGAAGTACTCCCCCAATGCCTCCATCTACGTGAAGAACTGCTCCTGTCATAAAACTGGCTCCTTCTCCTGCAAGAAACAGAGCTGTTTTAGCTACCTCTTCTGCATTTGCTATTCTTCCAAGAGGGTGATATTTACCCAGTTCTGCCATCTTCTCCAGGTTACCTTCAAATCCTGCTCTAAGCATTGGAGTATCTGTTGCTGCCGGAACAACTGCGTTGATTCTCACATCCGGTGCCATCTCAAGAGACAGTGATCTTGTAAGAGCAACCAGAGCGCCCTTACTTGTTGCATAAACCGAGAACTCTGCTTTAGTAAGCTGAGAATGTATACTGGCAATATTGACTACATTTCCTCTGTTTTTTCTTAAGGAAGCTTCAAAATGCTGAATCAACCAGAAAGGAGCAAGAAGATTAACATCAAGAGTACTCTTCCAGTCACTTTTATCTATATCTTTAATCTTTTTTACCACCTGAACTGCAGCATTATTGATAAGTACATCCAGCTCACCACCTGTAATTGAATCTACAGATCTGAAGAATTCCTCACTTCCTGCAGGATCATTACAAAGATCAGCTATATCAAATCTTAACACCTCATATGGCGTATCTTCTGTTACCTTTTTCTTATCTACTCCTACAACAAGATAACCATTATTGTGAAACACTCTGCATAGAGCTTCTCCTATTCCTCCGGCTGCACCGGTAATCAGAACTGATGGCATTTTTCCTCCTTTCTTAACTCTTCAGTTAACATATCAAAGCAGTTGTAATGAACTTTTTCCCAGTAAAAAGGGCTGCTGTTGGAACTGTGGGCTGATAAAATAACATTTGACATCTTCCTGAGTTCACTGTTTTCTGACAAAGGCTCCTTCTCAAAAACATCGAGTCCGGCTCCTGCAATTCGTCCTTCAATCAGTGCCTCAGTCAGCTCTTTTTCATTAACAACAGAACCTCTGGCAGTATTAATAAGAACAGCACTTTTTTTCATTAAACTTATGGTTTTACTATTTATAAGATACCTGCTTGTTGGATTGAGATCACAAGCCATAGCAATATAGTCAGATCTACGGAACAGTTCTTCATGAGTTATCATCTCAATTCCCTGTTCTCTGCAGAACTCAGCCGGAATATCTTTTATATCTGCACCATAAACTTTTGCGCCAAAACCTTTACACTTTCTGGCTACTGCTTTTCCGATATTTCCAACTCCAATTATTCCTACTACAGATTCTCCAATAGTTTTACCTTCAGGTTTGCTCCACTCTCCCCTCTGCATTAACCTGAATGATGGCAGTACATTTCTTGAGAAAGCAAGTATAAGAGCCATAATAGTATCTGAAACCGGCTCTGTAAAAGCTCCGGGGTTGTTTCTGACAGCAATGCCCTTTGATTCAGCATACTCTCTGTTTATGGAATCTATACCTGTTCCCCACTTAATTATGGCTTTAAGTTTAGTTGCTCTGTCTATTACTGCAGGCGTAAAGGCATCATCTCCACATATTACTCCATGGTACTTATCTATAACTTCCAGAAGCTCCTTTTCATCCAGTCTCTCTCTTACTGGGTGAAGATCAAAATCCAGCCCTCTCTTCTCAAACTCTTCTGCAAAATCATATTTGTCAAATTCCAGCTGCATGTAAGGTGCTGAAACAAGAATTCTGTATCTTTCCATATATCTCCTCTTATCTCATTAATATTGCTCTTACAGGTGAAGCTTCAACCCCTTCAAGCTTCATGGGTAGAGCAATAAGGTTATACCTTCCTTCAGGAACATCTTCCATTCTGATGTTCTCCAGTATTACAACTCCGTTCTCCAGTAGTTTTCTGTGTACAGGATAACCTGTACTGTCAGGAAGCTCCACAGACAGATAGTCAATACCTACCAGCTTTATGTCTCTTTCCACAATCCATTCTGCTGCAGACAGATCCAGAGCAACAAAATTACTGATAAATGAAGATTTTCTGTGTAAATCCACATTTCTGGTTTTAAACAGCAACCTCTTAGTTTCAGGTATTCCCATATCTTCAAGAAGAGCAGCTGTAATCTTTTCTGCACTGGTTTCCGCAACAAAGGCTTCACCTATAAGAGTATCTGTACCAAGACTATCTACTGTACCTGCATTATCTATAAAATGCTTTGGCGCATCAATGTGCGTTCCTGCGTGAAGATCTATTGTGATTCTCGATGTGTTACAGTAATCTCCATTACCAATTGATGTATACTGGTCAATTGAGAGAGCATCTTCATCCATCCATGTAATCATTTCTCTGTTTAAGGGATGGGTTATATCAAAAATCTCTTTAGCTGTACCTATCATCTGTCTTCCTTTTTTCTGCTGATATCAGGAGGGTAATAGAATATCTTTCTGAGTTCTCCGGTTATCTCCATTACTCTCTTATATCCCCTGTAAGTACCATACAGCTGACAAAAACGGAAAAGTGGTATCTTTAGTATATTCTTAAATAGCTTACCCTCAGATGCTGCATAAAAATAGTCAGAAAAGCTGTTCAGAAAAAAGAGCTTTATGAAATCTACAAAAGAGAACTTCTCTCCAGGATATATTTTCCTGTAAGCCATAGCCTCTCTTCTGTAGCGATTAAAAACCTTTCTGTAAGTTTCGTTATGAATGTGAATAATCTCTGCATCGGGAACATAAACAACTCTGTACCCTTCAGCAGAAACTCTTCTGCCCCAGTCCAGATCTTCAAGACCTGTCAGGGTTTCATCATATCTGAACCTCTCCCACAAAGCTCTCTTTACAGCAGCATTTGCATTATTACAGAAAGGGTGATTCTGAGTGCCGTTCACTTCTTCAGGGAACCACTTTCTGAATATCTGATGTTCAGAGTAGTATGAGGTGTGATAACCTCTCTGCTTTCCATAAGTCAGTGCAGTTTCTTCAACATCTTTAAGGGGGCTGACAAGTTGCTCAAGCCAGTTATCATTTACAGGATAGCAGTGTGCACTTATAAGTACTATATAATCTCCTGTGCTGTTCTCTATACCTTTGTTTAGTGAATAACCAAAAGAGAACTCTTCCGGTTTTATGTGAACCACTTTCACAGGATACTGATCTGCAATCTCCAGAGTTTCATCCTCTGAGCCGGAGTCAACCAGTATAGTTTCCACTTCGGCATTTTCGAACTTCTGCCTTTTGATTCCTTCAAAAAGTTTCTTTATATGCAGTTCCTCATTATACGATCTTACTATAACTGAAACTTTAAACTTACTATCCATTCAAACTCTCTACTTCTTATACCTGACTATTCCCACCGGCTGGTATTCCGGTTCCCAGATTCCCCAGGGCATCCCGTTTTTTCCTCCCTGGAAATAGTATGTTCCCAGCCACCTTTTTAATCTTTCTGAATTTTTCAGCTCCTTAAATGCACTACTGAAATCTGAAAAATCAGATATTGTATCTTCACCCAGATCAAAATTATCAATTAAGCCCTTCTCATTCATCAGCCAGCTGAAGCTTGGTTCATGAAAGGAGTTCTCTTCAGCAGCACTTAAAGTTATCAGCATTCTTCCTCCTGGCTTAAGAACCCGTTCCATCTCTTTTAAAACAGGAGGTAATTTTTCCGGTGGATTGTGCTCCAGAGCTGATACAGAAACTATCACATCTACACTTTCGCTATCAAGAACAGGCATCTTTTCAAGATCAGTATGATAGAAAATAATCGTAGGAAGATCTTCTTTTATCTCATCTTTTCTGTCTTTATCTCCTTTCTGTAAGAGCTCATGCCATTGCAGATATGGATGATCTATATATTCAGAGGTTCCTGTTTTTTTTATATTGTACATATTATTGGCAAAATGCGGTTTATCCCGATAACTTACATCTGCACTTATTACATTGTACCCAAGGTCTGCTAAAAGGAACTGAGTTAAACCTGTGCCTCCTCCAGCGTCCAGAACTACTTTATCATCTCCATCAAGCTCTTTCAGAATCCATATCAGATCCAGAAGATAATGCCATCCAAGGCCTCTGCCCAATCTTGAAGATATTCCAAGCACATCGAGAGCAAAATCTTTATAATCGTCTATAAGACTATCTCTTAACAACTCAATTTTATCTCTCATCTGACTCTACTCCATAATGCTTCAGTCATTAAAAACTCCTCCTCAGTATCAATGTCAACAGCTTCCAGTCTGTTTACTTCAAAAAAACCGGGTTTCTTACCTACTCTGTTGAAACTATTTTCAACAAAACTCTTTCTGGAAAAAATATAGAAGTTTGAGTTCTCTTCAAATACAGGTTTTAAATCCTGTGTTTTGATCAACTCTCCGGGGTTATGATTTATAGGTTTGAAACTGTGATTATATAATCTGGTCTGCAGACGGGTTACTGAGATCAGACTATCATACTCATCCAGGTTTTCCATATAATAATCTATAGCATCAGAGATAGTATTACTACCAAGTAGAGGATTAGTGCAATGAGTCTGTAGAAAATGCTCACCTTCGATAACATCTATATCATTCTGAATCAGAAGATTTACTGAAATATCATCACCTGTCAGGCTTTCGGGTCTCTCCAACACCTTTACCCTTTTTTCTATTTTGTCGGGTACTTCAATCATATCAGGACTATCAGTATCTACTATAATCTCATCTATATGAGGGCACTCTGCAAGAGTTTTAATAATTACGTGATAAAGAGGCATTCCGTGAAAACTTCTGAAATTCTTTCCCGGAACCCTGTTACTATTCTTTTTAATTGGTACTATTGCCTTCATTATTTTTCCTCTTAAAAATAGTAAGAAATCTATATGATAATTTTACAAAACAGGTAAAACACCATAATAAGAAAAGAGCTGCTGAATCCTTCAGCTTAACTATAGAGGCGGTTCCCGCAATTCTTTCCTGCATTACCCCGTACTCCCCTCTGCTCAACTCCTTCTTATTAAGATGTCTGGTTATGAAAGTTACTTTATCAAGTCCTGCTGTCTCTGCAAGAAGAAAAAACTCGTCATAACCTCTCAAAGAGCCATTATTAGCCGGAACAATAAGTTTATCAGGTTTCATTACTTTCAGTTCATTAAGTTTTTCGCTACTTAATTTACCACAACTGAAAGGACCATCTTCAATAATCAGATTACCCGTAAACCTGTTACAATCTTTATCGACAAAGCTCTTCTGAAGAACAGAATATATTTCAGGCTCACCATAATCGACTGAAAGAAAATCTCTTATTCGGTAAAATACATTCTCCGGTACAGTTCTGGTAAGAAGTATTTTCACTATTCACCTCCTCCAATATACCTGCGTCCACTCTCATAATCCTTTCTGAAAAATCCTGTTAATCTCTTTTGTAATTTATCTATTCCATTACGACTCATAAGTTTCAGAATTCCGGTAATCGTTTTAAGTACAATATCTGACCTGAAAAGACCTGCAACCCGGTAAGCTGAAGTCTCTTCATCTCCTGGATTCCTGAAACCCATTAATCCTTTGCAGAACAGTTCTGTTTTTCTGTTACTCTCCAGTAAGAGACGAAACTCCTTACTCATAAGTCTGCGCCACCTGTTATCTATAATCAGAAGATCTTTTATAACATTGACAGCACTCTCTCTGATATTTAGTCTGCTAACAAGAATTCCTGTAAGCAATCCTGCATATAATTCTCCATTCAAAGCAACATCTTCCAGTAAAGGCTCCAGTTTTTCCCTTGATTCTTCAGCCCTGTTTGCAAAAGCTATATCGTCTATATCTGCTTTAAGAGAATCACTAAGGTGAGGCCAGACTGCTTCTGAAAAAGCTTCAATAACAGAGGATCTCTTAATTCCTTCAAACCAGGTAACAAACATAAAAAACAGAGGAAAAGCTTCTCTAAGCACCCAGTATAATGAAGCAATTCTGTTTGCAAGACACACTTCCCCGGCACTCATATCAGGGCCACTGACTATTTCAGGATCGGTGTCAGATTTGGGAATATATAATATGTTGTTTTCAAAAAGCTCTGTTCCCGGGTAATAACAGTATCTGTATACTCCTATATTGGTATTTGATCTGAGGGAAAGAGCAAAATCCATAGTTTTCATAAATTCACTATAACTTCCTCCGGGTAATCCATAAATAATACCAATCCACACATCTGTATTAAACTGAAAGAGATCCGAGTTTATTTTGCGCCTCATCTCTTCAGTATCGACTTCCGGTCTTCCAATGGTGGAGCAGGTTTTACTGTCAACAGTCTGTAGACCTACCCCCTGAAATTCCACCCCGGCTTTTGATGCAAGAAGATAGTAGTCTTCATCAAGAAAATCGAGGTTAACATAGACACTTATAATAGTTCTCCTGTTATGTTCAGCTATGAACTCCATGAGCTCTATGCCACGATTCCGGCTATAACCAAAAGTCGCATCATAAAAGAATATTTTTTTTGGTTTTTTACTCAGAATAAGTTTAAGCTCTCTCTTTACTCTCTCCAGAGGATACATTACAAACTGTTGACTGGACTCAACGCAGTATGAACATCTGTTATGACATCCGTATGCTGAACTGTAAGGAAGGCCGTGGTCAGATTCAAGAATATTCCTGCTCAACAGGTACTCTCCCTCCTCAAACCATGGAGAATGTTGTAGAAAACTCTCTGTTTCTTCCCTCTGATCATCTTCAGCATAAGGTTCCCCGTTAATTCTGTAACTTACATTGGAAATATTCAGCTTTGATGAGTTACTCTTATACTCTTTTCCATATATCTGTTCAATAAGTCTGAAAAAACTTCTATTAGCTCTTCCCCTGACTATATAATCTATTCCGGGATGTTTTTTAAGTAATTCAGTAGAGTATCTTAATGATGACACCATAGGGCCACCAAGAATAATCTTAAGTTCTGGAAGTTTTTCATAAAGATAATCAACATAATTCAGTACTGAGGTAATATTATATGAGTATACAGTGAATCCCACAATATCATTAACAGTAATATCTTTAAGGCCATTCATAAGGGCTGTTCTGCTATCTTCTTCTACATCATAAATAACCGTCTCTTCCCTGTATTTGTTCAGAGATACCTTCAATGTTGCCAGAGAAAGGCTTGGAATCATAAGGTTATTTACATTTATCAGATATATCATAAAATATTACCATCTCCTTATACATCGTTCATCGTCAGGTGCTTTACTAATTTTAAGCCTTCTGTATGTCCCGGATTAAGAATAACACATTTTTCTAAATTCATAAGAGCTGAACTTCTGTCTCCTTTTAACAAAGCTATTTTACCTAAATGAAAAAAAGCACCAGAGCAGAGATTCAGATTTTTACTCTCCAGAACAGTTCCGAAACCCTCTGCAGCTTTATCCCAAAGCCCTTTTTTCTCATTCTCTGAAGCAATGTTATATAAATTAACCCACTTCTTTTCCGGTGCATTATAGTAGTTATTATAAGGTATAACCGGCATACCCGCTCTTTCAAATTCCCTGTTCAGCACATCAAGTATCCCCAGTCCGAATGAGGGATTTCGGGGTTTTATTCTACTTTGAAAAAAGTTATCCCCATGTATTCTGTAATAACTAAGTACATCATCAATACATTTTAAATCAGCATAACAGAGGCTCATTCTGGTTATAAATGCATCAGCACATATTCTCAATGGTTCTTCCGGTAGTGGAAATACTCTATTCAGTACTGATCTTTTTATACTTAAAGCTGAAGTTGGTGCAAAAAAATCGGATATCCCGTATTCTGTCATAAGCTCATAATGATTCTCATAATGACTGTAAACAGGATAATCCTCTTTACCATTAATTGAGACTCTATGCTGAACAAAATCATGTGATCCATGCTCCCTTAGCACTCTCTCGAGCTTATTTTCAAACCAGTAATCATCGCTATCTATAAAAAATATGATATCTCCGGTAGCTTCTTTAAAACCTCTGTTGAAAGCACCAGCCTGACCTCTGTTTTTCTGACAGATTATCTTAAGTCGTTTATCACTAAACTGCTGTAATACCTCAACTGATCTGTCCCGGGATCCATCATCCACTACTATCAGTTCAAAATCTTTATGTGTCTGCTTAAGAACACTTTCAACTGACTCAGATATATAGTCAGCATAATTATAATTGCACATAATTACTGATACATCTGTCTTTCTCATTTTAAAAAACCTTTCATTGAGCAGGAGTTTATAGGATTATAAAATCTGCTCACTGTTTCTTTATCTGCCTTTTTACCTGATATTCTCTCTTTAACCGCTTTGAGTATCATCCTGCCCAACTCTTCACTATCAGATGCAATATTTGAATTGTGGCCCTTGTGAGTATACTCAAAATTGTTAAAACTAACATAGAAGATTGTAAATATTCCAAGTAGTGCAGCCTGTAATTCCATTGTAGTTCCTGCAGAAACAAACAGATTAACAGAACTGAAGAATGTTTTGATATCACCTTTGAAGAACTGAAGACACTGCCTGACTTTCAATGGGTAAGAGTTAACAATATCCAGATAACTATCTTCTGATGTAACTGGATGAATTTTATATAAAATCCTGAACTGTAAATCTGATTTCTCTACAATTTCAAGAATATCTGTAAGCAGCTCACGGGCTTCAGGGAGGAACATGGGGCCTGCAACACCTACAGTATAAGAACCTTTTTCTTCCATACAGCTGATTTCTTCGTTAATCTCCAGAAAATCTCTGTTTCTGAGAGCCGGACCAGTTACAATTTCTGTTGTTCCCCAGTACTTCCTTAATATACTGGCAGCAACATCCCCTGTGCAGACTATTCTGTCAGGTTTTTCATAACTTTCAAATAACTTACTGTCTGGTGTATATCCAAAGAACTCGGGTAGTTGAGTATGCTGATAACCAATTATAAACGTGTCTGGCGAATATTTTCTAAAAGCCATAATTGAGTTTCGTTCCCAGCACTTATTTTCCATTATATAGATAAATTTCTTTACTCTCCCTCCCATCCGGAGAAAGTTCTTTAAAGCTATAAAATATGAATGGGCAATCTTATTTGATATTGCGGGTCCACTAATCTCCTCTCTCTCAAAAAGTGATCCGGTATCAATACCATTTACATAAACAGAAGGAAATTTCTTACCGTGAAACAGATCTCCAAGACCTATTTTCAGAATATCACCCATGGAAAGAAGATCATTAACAAAGACAGTGTTACTGAACTTAGAGGCAATTTTCGCTCTGGTAATCTCATATTTTTCATGTTCCAGAACAGTTACAAGAAACCAGACCGTCTCACCTCTTTCTGTTAGCCATGAATCAAGGTCATCATAGTATACTTTGAAAGGGTTCTTCTTATCAGCAAGATTATAATTTGTATAAACCTGAATCAGAGTAATATCTTCTCCGGGTATAACAGGATCACTCTGTCTCCAGTTTCTGGAGATTCTGTTCTGAACATAGTCAAATGTTTCACTATATATTTCTGTAGTGTCTGGTTTTAATAGTACCTGATTAACGTATCGGGTCTCAATATCCGGATGCTTATCCTTTATAAATCTATAAAGAGCCGAATCGTCCACTATAATAAGAAGATCTTTCCTGCTAAGCAGCTTAAGAAAAACAAAATAGAGGATAATTTTGCGCATGCTTTTCAATACGTAAAAGTTGGATTCAGATACTCTGAGTCTGTTCCATCTTTTCTTACTGTACAGAGTACTCAACTCACCTGGAAGTTTTTTCAAATATGGTAGTATTTCATGTTCAGTTTCAATAAACTGCTTCTTGTAATCTATAAAAGTAAGCCTGTTACTGTATTTCTCTTTTATCTTCTGAAATTTATCCAGATCAAGTCCCAGATATATAGCTTCTGCATTTTCATATTCAGCTTCAGCTCCCATATTTTCCAGTAACTCTACTCTGATCATCCTACAGTACTATCTTCCTTTTGTAATTCAATAGTTTTCTTAAAACACCAGCTGCTGTTACTATCCTGCCGACTATGTTTATTACCATCTGCCGAATAAATGAGGTACTTCCTCTGCCATTACTGAATCTACTGTAACTGCTTACATCTTTAATCTGCATACTTCTGTTAACTACCAGGATTTTCTTACTTTCCAGACTATTTACCAGATCATAAACATTTCTGAATTCATGTAATCCGAAGTTGTTCTGATTAATAAGAATGAAAATTCTGTTATATCCCTGTTTTTTCAGCAACTCAATCAGTCCGGTATCCAATTCATCTTTTGAAATAACTGTTGCCTTATACCTGAATATCTTGCCAGTGGGAATTTTAATATCAGATACACAATAGGATTCTTTAACAAGAAGATCCTGTTTTTCCCCTTTTGCCTTAAAATGCAGAAAAAAGATATAATCAGATAAACAGTTTCCAGGTACAGTAGCAACTATAAGGTCTCTTTCCATTATTGATTCCTGCACACACTCCACTCAGCTCTGTTTTTTATCAAACTTAACCAGCCCTTTGAGTCTTCTGTTACATTTTGCACAGGCACTATGCAACTCTTTGACACTACCTTCATCCTGAGCTTTAGAAAACTTCTGTCTTATTTTTACTATCTCTGACTGATGGAATGGTGAGTCTTTCAGATCATCGGTATTTCCATACTTACTACTCCACGGTATATGGCAGCAGGGAGCCAGCTTACCATCAGAACTAATTGATAAATGGTTTGCCAGAGATGAACAGTAAAAATCTGAAAATCCTGAGTTTACAGGCATCTGCATAATAATGTTTATATTATAATCTGATCTGTTTATTATATTCCTGTACTGTTCCGGTACCTGATCAATGGTACTCTGATACTCTTCAGAATCATCTGTAATATGTAGAGTTGTAAAATGGCAGAAATCGAATCCAAGTTTCTCACTCAACGCTATCATTTCCTTCACATTCTTTACATTATGGCTGCCAATAACAAAACCTGCTCCAATAACCGGGGATTTCTTTTCTACTCTGGAATCGATGAGTTCTTTAATACGTCTGCAGATTTCAGAAAAATCAGCTTTTTTCAGGCCTTTGGCTGCAGCATAATCAGATTCATCAGCAGCATCAAGGGACACAAGCAGATTATGGTACTTATCCATATGCTCTTTTAACCTCTTAAACACAGAGTTTTCCAGAAGGCTCATACCATTTGTAATCAGCTGTATCCACTCTATTCCATTATCAAGAGCTATATCAAGAAAAGAGAATATATCATTATGAAGCAGAGCTTCTCCTCCGCCACACGACATTCGCCTGATTTTACTGCTTCCCGGCTGTTTTAAAATCTTCCTGAAGACTTCCTCTTCCAGATCCACCCTGTTTTTAACAAAAAGATCTCTATCCTTCTGTAGAAAATAGCAGTGAGGACATGCAGCCTTGCATCTGTATGTAAAAGCCATATTCAGGTGAACCGGTAATTTTACAGATGGATCAAAATATCTTGGCTCAAGTTCTGAAAGCTCTTTTAAAATCTTTTCGGCTCTGTTCATTATCAGTACTTACTTAAAAGAGAATCCCCTGCCATTATCCGTTCTACATTGGCAACATCTTCAGGCACATCCACACTATAAGTCTCGTAAGGTGAATCAACAATTCTTACTTTATATCCGTGCTCAAGCCATCTGAGCATATCAATAGACTCTATATCCTCAAGGGGAGTCATCTCAAGTTCAGTATATAGTTGAAGTGACTCTCTGGTGAAAGGCATTATGCATACCTCCACTGCAACAGGGAATTTCTTATCCCCGAGCCATTTTGAAGGAATTGGTTCTCTGGAGAAATACATTGCATCACTATTTCTGTTACAGACTACTTTTACCTCATTCTTATCCTCTGCATAAGACTGATCCACTTTCCTGGCCAGGTTCACACAGGAAATGGTTTTGTCTTCCAGAAGAGGAGTTACAGCCAGTTTAATCATATCCGGATTAACAAGAGGTTCATCTCCCTGAAGATTAACTACAATATCTGCATCATTCCCCAGAATCATTGCTGCTTCCGCAACCCTTTCCGATGCTCTTCTATGACTGTCAGAAGTCATTATAACCTCTCCTCCAAAAGCTTCGACTCTCTCTTTTATCTCTTCATTTGGTGTTGCTACATAAACTCCATCGAGAAATTCAGTTAAAGCAGCTCTTTTATATACATGCTCAATCATTGGTTTTCCGCAAATATCCACAAAGGGTTTAGTTGGAAACCTGTATGATCCCATTCTTGCAGGTATTATGCATATTATCTTCTTTCCATCTAACATTACTCAACCTCACTCTTTTTTTCTTCTTCTGCCCATTTAAACATCCTGGCAAGTCCCTCTCTTAATCCAACAGATGCTTTAAATCCGGCTTTCTTACTGAAATACTCTACATCTGCATACTTCCCGAAAGAATCTCCTGGTGTATTCCCTTCCACATCTATCGGTACATTTTTTCCATAAACCTCTCTCATTATATTCAGAAGATCACCTACAGAGGTTTTTACACCAGTGCCGACATTGAACACCTCATTTACAGTAAAATCGTTGTTCAGACAAAGCATGAATGCATCTACAACATCATCGATAAACACATGATCCCTGAAACGATCCAGACTACCTTTTACAAGAACAGAACCATTATCAAGCATCTGAGACATATAAATACTTATCATCCCCTGCCTCATATTCTTAAGATTCTGCCCTGGGCCATAAACATTGAAAAGTCTGAGAGCCGTTGTTTTTAAGCCAAGAGAACGGTATATCTCAAGATAGTTTTCACTGGCAATCTTTCCAACTCCATAAAAGGACAGAGCTTTCAAAGGTTCAGACTCTTTTCTCGGCCTGTTGCTCTCTTCTTCGTATACTGTAACTGTGCTGGCATATATTATCCTGTTACAACCTGTTTCAAGGCCGTAATTTATTATCCTCAGAGTTGATTCAGTATTGCTTCTGAGATCATAAACCGGATCATCAAAACTCACTTCCCCGGAAGATTGTCCGGCAATATGTAGTATCGCATCAAACTTCCTGCCCATGAGTTCCGCATAAATCTGTGGATCCTGACAATCTCCTTCAATAAACTGAACTCCCTCAGGAATATTTGATCTGTACCCAGTACTCAGATTGTCAATTATAACGACTTCATTTCCTTCAGCAATCAGCCTTTCAGCTACTCCGGAACCGATGAAGCCGGCTCCTCCGGTAACCAGAAAAACTCCCATTATTCGTTCTCCATATAATGTTTCATAAGCTTATCCTGTTCTATCATAATCTCTTCAACTCTTCTAAGATCACCTTCAGTATCAACGCTGAAAGTTGTATGAGTTACAGGAACCATTTTCACTCTTCCTCCATGTTCAAGTACTCTCAGCATATCTACAGACTCTGTTATTTCAAGAGGACCAGAAGAAAGATTGTTGAACTCAGTCAAATAATCTCTTCTGAAGGGTATTACACAAACCTGTTTATAACTTCTGACTTTAAAGGAAGAACTGCACTTTTTTCCTGAAGGAACAGGCTCTCTTGAAAAATACAGAGCATTATTGTTCATATCCACAACTACTTTTACTTCATTGGGATCTGCAAAATCATTCTGGTCAGTAATTTCAGCCATCAGATTAACAACTTTCAGATCTTTATCATTCAGAAAAGGTTCTATTGCAGAATCTATCATTTCGGGAGTTATCATTGGCTCATCTCCCTGAATCATTACTACGATATCGGCTCTTACTCCAGTGCTGTTCTCAATATGTTCTATAGCTTCAGCAGCCCTGTCTGAAGCTCGTTCATGAGTTGGACTTGTCATTACGCCTTTACCAATCTTTTCAGCATATTCCATGATTTCGGCATCGCAGGTAGCTATATATACATCGTCAAGCATTCGACTCATTCTGCTCCTGAAATAGACATGCCCTATCATAGGTACTCCTGCTATATCAGCCAGAGGTTTCCCTGGAAATCTGCTTGATCCCATTCTTGCAGGAATAATTCCAATTATCTTCATACCTGTCTCTTTTTTAACAATTTCACTCATCTGACTCTCCATATCTCTTTTATCCAGGAAGTAATCCAGTTGCCTGTTCTGGCATATTCATGACACCACTCTCTTACTACCTTCTGAATACTCTCCTGATTCCACCAATCCTCAACATTATCCCTGATCTCATTTATTTTTGCAGCCGCCTCTTCTCCTGTTTCAAAAATAAAGCCTGCTTCTCTCATAGATTTAAAAAAAGGAACAGCCTGCCTGCACATTCCCCATGCACTCTCTTGCCAGAATCCAATAACAGGTATTCCTGCACTCAGAGCGACATGAAGAGTAGTAACAGGATGATCAAGTACAATAAGCTTGCAGCTCTCCATCTCTTTATGAAGATCCCCTCTGAGAACATTTAACTCAGGTATAATTCTGTTGAAATAGTGGTAATCCTGTATTCCACCATCATTTCTGAACAGATATGGCCTGTAAAGTAATTCGTTTAAACGATAATTTATCCAGGGATTTAAAAAACTTCAGCTTCTCATTCCTGTATTGAACCATTTCAAGAGGCTGGGGAAATGAATCCAGACGATAATTGAACATATGCATTCGGGTTCCTACCAGAACGATATTTTCATTTTTCTTTCGGTATTTTTTCTTTAAACGATTAAGAAATGGCGATGGAAGTGGGACAATTCTTTCACTACTATAATGCTCCTGATTCTTCCACCCCCATGAAAAAAAAGCATCCTTGTTATATTCAATATAATTATGAAGAGGATAACTTTTTGAAGTGCCATACATACCACCATGCTGAGTGGTTATTAATCGCTCTCCTTTCTCAATCGCATCGGCATATTTTATTATCTCGTTATCCAGCCACAGAATAGTCGGTCCTACAATTCTGAACTTCCCTCTTTTCGTTTTATAAAGAGTTTTAGATCTCTCATTAACCGTTCTGAGTGTTTCAGGCATTGTTATATCAATTAAATGCCATAAATCAATTGTAAATAGAGGTTCAGAAACATTTTCATTTCTATAACAATTTTCTTTAATTCTGTTGCTTGTTTCAGGTGCTTTCAGATTAAGAATCAATGATAATATAAATTTCCCTGCTTTACCTACACCATATACTCTATGGCATCTGTTAAATGCCCACCATAACTTTTTTAACCCTTCCGGCCGTTTCTGTTCTATATTATACTGGGCATCAGAATTCTCTGCTCTGATATTAAGCTTCTTTTTGTTAATAGTCCATTTTTCCGGTATTCTGTTTTCAAGTAATCTGGAGAACAACCACTCATTGAATGAATTTTTAAAAACACCTCTGAAAAGGAAATCATGAGAGGTCTTGAAATCCCAGTTAACAGAATCTTCTATCAAATCAACCACTAACTCTTCTTCTCTGTATTTCTCAATAAGGCTATCTATCCTCTTCTGCCTCTCCCATGTTATCTGTATTAAAGTTATCAACCATGGTGCAGTCATAATTTCCCAGAATTTATGAGAAAACTCTGTTCCATTTATGAGATTAAGCCTGTTTGTCAATTCCGGCACAAGAGTTCTGGTGAAATCAGAAGTCATTACGCCTGCATCTGCCAGTTCAGCAGGAGTTTTAAATGGGTCAGGCTCAAAATCAAACTTATACCATCCATCCCATTTCTCCTCCTTTCCCAGAAAACACCATGGCCCTGCAGGTATATGGGTATCCGGCGTAAAATCCTCCGGCACTATTCCCAGAACAAGTTTCTTTACCAAGTGCTTCGTCCTCCATCAGCAGCAAGCACAGCTCCGTTTATATAACTTGAAGCATTACTACACAAAAACAGTACTGCACCTTTATATTCATCCTGCTCAGCCATTCTTCCCATTGGAATAAGTGGCTCAAGTCTGTTAAGGAACTTCTCATCATGATTCCTGAACATACCACCAGGAGTAAGAGCATTACACCGTACCCCTTTATCTGCCCAGTATGTTGCTGTATATCTTGTAAGCCCTATAAGTCCATGCTTAATAACTGAATAGGTAACAGGTTTAACATTCTGCTTCTCGTCACTCAGTTCTTCGTCTCTATATAACCTCTGATCCGGTGCAATAAGTCCAAGATCTGAGGATATATTCAGAATAACCCCTCTGCCTTCATCTGCCATGGACTTTCCAAAATGTTTGGTACAAAGCATTGCCCCTGTAAGTCCAACAGCCAGCTCCATATCCCATTGCATGACATTAAAATTTTCAAGTCGCGAAACAGGAAAATCTGAATCCTTCTCAAATTTAGGATCTATTGCAGCGTTATTGATAAGTATTTCCGGATATTTACTGTACTTGTCAAATATAATCTGTTTAGTTTCACACAACCTCTTCTCAGAGGTTATATCAGTATTAAGAGCAGTTATATCTCTGTTAAATTTATCTTTAAAGTGCTTTATACTCTCCAATAAAGCATTATCATCCACATCAAGTATTACTACTTCAGCTCCGGCTTCTACAAGAGCTTCACAGTGCTGTATGCCCAGAAAGCCAGCTCCACCTGTTACTACAGCAAGTTTGCCGTTAAGATTAAATTTTCCTTCTATCATGATACCTCTTCTTAAATAAGCGCTCTGAGTTGCCCACCATCCACAACTATATTGGTTCCTGTAATAAACCTACTGTTTTCAAGAAAAACAACTGCCTTTCCAATATCTTCAGGAGCAGCAAATCCTTTCAGAGGAACATTACTGTTAATATACTCTTCTACAGACTCTCTGTTATCTTTCATTTTAAGATCCCAGGTACCCTCTTTAAACATAACATTACCTGGTGAAACAGCATTTACTCTTATCCCCATATCTGCTACTGAATCGGAAAGCGATTTACTATAACTCAGAAGCGCACTTTTAGCCGAAGTATAAGCAATAGGAGCTTTAATAGATTCACAACCCGCAATTGAGGAGATAATAACTATACTCCCTCCTTTTTCTGCCATAATTTTTACAGCTTCAGTACAGAGTGTAACTGCACCAAAAAAATTCAGATCAAATACTCTTCTGAATTCTTCCAGAGAGACGTTCCATCCGGGAATAGATTTGCCAGAACCAACATTGGCCACTATTAGATCAGGGAAATCATGTTCACTTATTTGAGCAATAGCCTTTTTTATATCTTCCTCGTTACACATATCCGCAACAAGAGGCAAAGCATGCTTCCCCAGTTCTTTAACTGCACTATTTACCCGTTCCTGGTTTCTGCCATTTATATAGACTTTGTATCCTTCAGCAATAAGAGCTGCAGCTATCCCTTTTCCTACACCTCTTACTGAACCAGTTACCAGAGCTGTCTTCATAAAGATGGCTCCAGATATTTTTTAATAAAATTTTCTGTAAATCTGAGCTGCTCTTTTACAAGAGTAAGATCAGCAATATATTCATCTTCCCTTGCAGCCTGCATAATAACTGTTCCTGAAAAACTGACATCTTTAAGCCTTCTGAACACAGTTTCAAAATCAGTATTTCCTGTACCCAGCTTAACCGAACCACCTCCCAGTACTCTGTCTTTAATATGCAGATCTCTTATATATTCACCATAAGCGTCAAACTCTTCATCAGGATTGTATCCAAGGGAAGCAGAGTTTCCAGTATCATAGTTTATATTGAAAAAAGGTGATCTGATTCTTTCTAAAAGTGCTGATATACCTATGGGATCAAGATCAGATTCAATGTTTATATGTACCTTTTTCTGCTCTGCAGAAGGAAGTAACTTTTCAATAGTACCAATAAAAACATCAACATCTTCTGCTGTTTTAAGTGAAGAGTTATCAACACAGGGCACAACAATATCTGTTATTCCTAGTTTTGATGCATTATCAATAAGTTTTAACAGTACTCTTTCACTTTCAGCTCTGCATTCTCTAAAATGGAAAGGAGCCTCCATAAAATAGTCCGCACATATCGTTCTTACATTAACCCCTGATTCAGAACAGACATTTCTGATTTCCTCCAATCCTTCAGTTGTCATTAAAGGATTGGTCTCTGCATTATTATGATCAAGTATGAATTCTATCATACTGAACCCCAACTCTCTTGCTATATGAAACTCAGCTTTCCAGTAATCTTTAGGAAAAGCCTGATATCTATTATTATACCTCGGAACAAGTCTTCCCTGCATAATACCTGTTGCTCTCATTTTTCTTTCCTCCCATAAGCAAGTAACATCGTCTCTTTTGAAAATCTGAACCATTTTATTCCTGTTATTGAGCTAAGTTTTCTTGCTACCTTAACGGTTACAAAAGCACTGAATAATTTTGATATAAAAGCCAGATATGGTCTCTTCCATAAACATGGAAGTTGATAAAATTTCTCTACAACAATATCTTTAAAACCGTACACATCCAGAAGGTCCTTAAGAGCATCAACCATATATGGCTTCACATGAGTATAATCTTCATAAAAAACCTGAGACTGGCTCTCCCAGTCAGGTGTAAGAATAATAGTGCAACCACCTTTTTTAAGAACTCTTAAGGTTTCTGTCATAAGATTATCCGGCTCTATTAAATGTTCTATAAGGGATTTGTGATAAACAACTCCGACAGATTCATCATCCAGGGGAATTTTGTCCTTAAGAATATTACAAGCTGATATATTAAGAGAGTCGGGGAGATTATTGCAATGCACTCTGTCCACACCTTTAACAGTCAGTCCTGTTTGCCTGAAAGCTTCCAGAAAGTCACCTCTGCCGCAGCCAATTTCAAGTAATATTTCCGGCATACCTACCTTAAATTTCTCTATCAGATAACGAACTAAAGCTGCAGGATAATCTGAAACCGGAGTTCTCTCTTTATCATAAACTATATCAATATAACTCTTCACAATATTTCCACCATTTCAAGATAGACACCATCAGGTGCTTTACAGAATACAAGTTTTGCATAACCATCAGGTGATACTTCAGGTTCAGAAATAAACTCCACCCCCTGTTTCATCATTTTCCGATACACATCATCTATACATTCAACGGTGAAAGCAAGATGAGTCAAACCTGTACTAAATAGAGTTGTATCAAGATCACTCTCTGCTGAAGGATTGAATTTAAGCAGCTCCAGAATAACTCCATTTCCAGCAGAAAGCTTTACTGTTTCAAGAGTATCAATTCTTCTGTTTCCCAGAAGAGTCCTTATATATTCAACTCCCTCAAACTGCCTCTTCTCTACTTTAAACCCGAGCAGATCCCTGTAAAACCTGATAGATTTATCCAGATCATCAACTACAACCCCAGTATGTCTGAACCCTTTAATCATCTAGCAAACATCCTTAATTGACTCTCTGATTACTTCAAGGGCTTCCAGTAAAGCTTCCCTGTCTATAGTTAGTGGAGGAGCAAATTTAATCGATTCTCTCCCCGTGCATACTGGCAATATACCTCTCTCCACACACAATCTTACAACTTTGCCCGCTGAATCGGCTGAATCAAAAATAAGTGCACTAATCATTCCTCTGACATTTACCTTACTGACAATCCCTCCACACATATTTTTCATGCCTTCTTCAAAAATCCTGCATTTATCCCTAAGATCTTTCTGGAATTCACTCTTCTCCAGAAATTCAATATTGGCAAGTGCAGCAGCACAACAAAGAGGATTTCCTGAATGTGTCCCATGAAGATCGGCATTATCTTCAGATGTAATTACACCGCCATGAGTTATAACTGCTGACAAAGGCAGACTTGACGTTATTCCTTTTCCAAGGCATACAATATCAGGCATGATTTCTTCACCATAAGTCATGTAACCAAACAGAGTTCCAAGACGATAAAAACCCGCCTGCATCTCATCAAAACAGATGAGCCCCCCAACTTCTTTAATATAACTGCATAGATTTTTTATATATGATTCCGGATAGAACCAGGCTCCCCATCCCTGAAATGTTTCAATCATAACTGCAGCAATCTGGTCAGCAGGAGGTAGAACTGATGGATCAAATACAGAGTTTTCTGAATATGGGAAATCAAGAAAAACAACATTGTCATCTTTAACACCTGACCACTCAGCTCTCTTCTCTCCCCCTCCAATAAGGTGGTTACACAACATCTGCCCATGGTAACTACCACGAAATGAAATTATATACTTCCGTTTGCTCCCTGAAGCCCACAACTTTATCATTTTATATGCTGCTCCGACAGCTTCAGTACCTGTACTAAGAAGAACTGTCCGGTCAAAATAGCCCGGTGAAGTATCGATCAGTTTCCTGACAAATCTGTACTTGATTTCTGTAGGATAGTTATATGCAAAAGAGAGATCTGAATCCAGCTGCTCTTTTATTGCATTCTTAATATAGGGATTTGAGTGACCTGAATTTGCTACAAAGATCCCTGAAGTCATATCAATCCAGCAATTATCTTCACTATCATAGACGCTGAAATTCTCTGCTCTTTTCCACGTTACCGGTATATCCTGATAAGCCGACATCATTTCAAGTGGTTTTATGCTTTCAAACAGCTCATTATTCTCAAGTTCAAAATTACTGCTGATTTTTCTGTATCTGGTATTTATACTCATTATTCACCTTTAAAAATCACATTATATTCAGTACAATCACCTGCTACTCTGAACTCCAGATATTGCAGATCATCATATGTATCTACTTCTGTTACTACAGGTGTAATAAAACCGATCGGGTAAGAACCAAACATTCGACCTTCCTCTTTAACAACAGACACTTTAGATATATCAACATACCCGTTTGGCTGATAAGTAACAGGAAATGATTGTCTTGGCATATTTGTAAGTTCAAGATCTTCTGACCCCGTGAACACGTTCACCAGCCTTTCACCTCTCATTTCAAGGCATTTATATGCTGTTTCAGGCATTTCATGAACGGACCTGAGAGATGAGGCAGAATTGCTTTCAATTAGTTTTTCAATAGCCTTATCAATTACTGCCGGATCTCTCACAGGAGTAGTGGGCCTGAGATAGACAATATAATCGGGTAACCGCTCTTCTTTCTGTTCAAACCAGCTGATAAGATGAAGTAGCACATCAATATCCTTACTGGTATCTCCTGCATACTCAGCAGGTCTCATAAATGGAATCTCTGCACCGGCATCTTCTGCTACAGCAGCAATTTTCCCGGAATCAGTAGAAACTATTACACGGTTAATCAATCTGCTCTTAAGAGCAGCTTTTACAGACCATGTTATGAGGGGGTAGTCTGCCAGAACTTTAAGATTTTTATTCTTAACTCCTTTTGAACCACCTCTGGCTGGTATAACAGCATAAACAGATGGCATATTTTCTGTCTTCCCGCTCATTTCCTTACCTTATCCCTGATCTTTGAAGTATCTCAGTTTATAAGCAACTTTCTCTTCTTCAGGAATAATTGTCTTCTCTCCTGTTCCAAGCATTCTTTTTACTAGTCTGCTATCTCTGATCATAAGCTCAAGCCCCTTCCTTTCAAGAGATGCGGATTGATCACTCCCGTACATACTTCTGTCAAGAGTTATATGCCTTTCTACAGCAACTGCCCCAAGAGTAACAGCAAGTACCGACGGTAAAACACCATTTTCATGCCCGCTATAACCAACAGGACAATCATATCTTTTCTTCAGTGTTTCAATCATTTTAAGGTTGCACCACTCATCCATACACGGATACAGAGATACACAATGAAGAAGCGTAAAAGGGCAGCCTGCTTTGCGGAAAATATCTACAGCTCTGTCTATATCTTCAAAACTACTCATCCCGGTAGAAATGAAGGTGTGTCTCTTCTCCTCAGCTATCAACTCCATCATCTCAATATGTGTCAGCATAGCAGAAGCAACTTTATTAAAAGGCAGTTCATATTTACGTAGAAATTTCTGGCTTTCAATATCCCATGCTGATGCTGACCACATGATTCCTTTTTCTTTACAATAACTATCTATTTCATCATACTCTGTTTCACCAAACTCAAGTCCCTCTTTCTGTTCTCTCTGAGTTGTACCCCAGGGACTCTTTCTGTAACCAGCAAGCATGCCCTCAGTATAAACAATATCTATTGTTCTTTTCTGGAACTTTACAGCATCTGCTCCACAATCTTTAGCCATATCAATCAATTTTTTTGCTATATCAATATTTCCATTATGATTTATCCCTATTTCAGCAATAACAAATGGCGTTTCCTCTATATTCTTATAAAAATTGTCATTCATAATATCCTCCTCTGAATGATCACAATTATCATCGTCCTTTTCTTAATGGAAGCAAACTTTTACCACTAACATCATCCGGGACTTCCATCATACCTTCAACTGTCTTTCTTAGACTTTCTACTTTTAATCTTCCTGCTCTCAACCTCAATAAAGGTTTTGTTATATACTCAGAAAGCCTGCCAGATGTTTTTAACAATCCTCTCTTTTTTAAAGACTCTTTAACAAGAATTAGAAATACCAGATATATTCGTAACGAATACAGCATCCTGTTTCTGCCAATATCGGCAGTTTCTGTTATTCTGTTCAGACTTTCACTGGTACTACCGCTTATCTTTTTATAGATGTTCTTCAACTTCCGTGTTACTGTTCTGCCAGCATGAAGATATATTATGAAAAATATTGCCTGAAGGTTACATATTTTATCCTCAAGTTCAAGATCAAAGCAGTACTGATTTCTCACAGCAAGTTTCAGGTGTATCTGCCAGGATCGTACTCTGAAATAGGGAGAGTCAGTAAAATTAACCAGATGTTCAGGGTCTGCAGCATTTACATCTGACATAAAATTCAGATAGGCAGCTTCTTCTTCAGAAGTATTACCTATAATGCCTTTATATCTCCCATACTCATAAACAGGTGTTCCCGGTAGTGCCTGAACAAAATTCACACTTGCATCTTTCTGCTTCATAAGATCTGTAAATTTAAGTAGAAACTTTCTGGTTTCCCTTATTGTTTTATTTGTCTCTCCTGGCATGCCAATGACAAGCTGACAAATTGAATACAATCCTGCTTCAGCTGTCCATTCAGCTGCTTTATAATTCTCATCTGCTCTTACATTTTTTTCCATTATGGTAAGCATATCAGGGCTGCCTGACTCCATACCATAATTAACTCCTACACAGCCAGCCTCTTTCCACTTTTTGAGTATAGCCAGAGTTACACAATCCGCTCTTACCCCCTGAGCCTGCCATAGTATATTCTTATTTTTTAACTTATCAATAAGCTCTTCACTTACCTTATTACCTACCCCAAAGCATTCATCCACAAAACGAACGAACCCTACATTGTAGTTATCCTGTAAATATTCTATCTCTTTGAGTACTTTTTCTGAAGAAAACTGACGATATCCATGAATCCACCTGTGACAGAAAGTACACCTGTTTACACAACCTTTTGAGGTAAAAACATAAGCTTCCTTTTTATCCTTAAACTCTGGTTTCAGGCTTCTCTCATCCTGAAGAAAGTAGTAGCTTGGCTCAGTAATAAATGCATCTATATTGGAGTGTTTTTCAAGAATTGAGTAATCGTTATCTTTGATCTGTTCTGAAGAAGGCCTCTTACCATAACCCGTGTTTATAATCTCATTGTCTGAATTCTTATACACGATTCCTTTTATACTTCTCAGCTCATCTTCACTTTTAGTTTCTATATTTCTGTCAAAATAAGCGACAACTTCTTTAATTATCAGCTCCCCTTCAGATAGCACACAGATATCTACTCCGCAAAAATTTATCAATAATTCAGCGCTGGCACAAAGATTGCCACCAATTACTATTTTAACCTCAGGAAGTATCTCCCTGATTAATAAGCACATATCCCGGACTACAGAATACCCGGTAGAAGTAACAGCACTGATTCCCACAATGTCCGGTTTTTTGGCTAGAAAGAAATCCCTTATCTGCTCTTTTTCAGGTCTTAGTGTATCTATATCATAAAAAAGTGGTTCATATCCTTCATCTTTAAGAGACTGAATAATTGCCATTGCCCCCAGAGGGGTGAAACGGTCAAACTTTTCCCTTAAAGGAACAGTCATTATAACGATTTCTGAGTTTCTGCCTCTATTCATTTAATAAAACCACTCTGAAATTGAAATTAAGATTCATTAATTTTATCTGTTTAAAGGAAAAATCAGCTTCCGTTTTTTTTATAAAAATGAAATCCGGTTTAAGCTCAAGCGTTTTATGAGGAGCATAAAATTTATATCCGGCCTCTTCAGTATTCCACTTTCCGGAATCATTTGTTATAAATCCTCTATTTTTCATTCCTTTAGGAAAACATCCATTTTTTAAATTACTATCACACCACACAACATAAGATTTATCGGCATTTTCCAGTAAATTATTAAAGCACTCTCCTGCTTTGCCGTGTTCAGGTATATTGTTTATGCAGTTTATAAAGCAGTCCATAGCTTCCTGTTCTCTTCCGCTCTCTAAAAAGATCTCTCCCAGATGGAAAAATGAAGCTCCTGAAATACCTGATTCACCACTTCCCTCACACCAGGCAATAGATTCCCTGAAATAGGATTCTGCCTTCTCATACTCCCTGCTATCTTTAAAAAGTCTTGCAATTCTGAAAAATTGATATTTATCATCAAAATTTACAAACCCTCTGGCATTATCCTCATATTCAAGAGCTTTATCTACCTTGCCTTCATTCAAATATAATTCAAAAACCCTGAAATATATCTCCTGAAAAGTCACGCATTTTTTTAATTCCTCTCTCTTTTCAGATGAGAATTCCGCCAACACACAGGCAAGTTTATGCTTCTGCTTAAGTACCCGCTCTGCGATATCAGCTTCTTTAATAAATGGTACAAAAGAATTGATATAAGCCTGGCTATATTTCACCATCTCTTCTACAGTTTGATTACCCCAGCAGATCTTCTGATCCTCCAGTAATTCGAAAAGAAAGATCTTTAATGCCTTTCTCAATCTTTTATAATCAAAAACAATTGATGGTTTTGCCAGCAACCAGGCTATATGAGTAGGGCCACTGCTTGAGCCAATAAAGATATCACTATGCTTTATCAAATAACTGTCTTTTATAATAGATTCATCTTCCTGATCCTGACATTGAACATTATCACGCTCCAGTAAATCCGACATCTCGCCCAGAGAAAGATGAAAAGGATGGTATTCCTTTTTAACACCTATGCAGATAATGTTGATACTTTTATTTTCAGACAGAATTGCAATGTACTCTTTCCACTTCTCCAGGTCCACACTTCTCTTAATGTGCCAGTCAGATACCCAGTTATCTTTCTCTGTTCTCCTCTGTGACCGTTTCATATGAATGCAGATATTTATCTTGTCATCATCAATCAGAGCTTGTGTATGTTCATCAACAATGGGGGCATAAAATTTATAAAACCGTTCTCTTATATGCCGGATATTATCTTTGGCGTTCTCAAGCCCCATATAATTGACTACATGAACCCTGAATCCTTCAGATTTTTTTTCGTCCCCGTAAGAGAGAGCCTCATCATCATGTTCAAACTTCAGTATTTCCACATCAGTACACAACTTAAAGCTTCTGCATATGTTAAAATAATGTTCTCTGTAAGCGGCCATCATAGCTTCTTCCCATACACTCTCTCTGCAGATAATCAGCCTGAATGGCTTTTCCCTGAATACAGTCATTCCTTCAGCAAGAATAGAAAATGTATCTCCTATTCCCGCAGCCCTCGGCCAGATAAGAAGGTTTTTTGTCATTCCTCCTCCTGAACCAGTTTCCAGAGTTTACTTTTATATCTGTCTATCAGTAGCAGATTATCTGAATCTTCCTTAAGACAAGCAGGATCTTTTAACTTATCGTTATTGCAAACATGCTCAATTCCAAAATTTCTGTTCAGCCTGATAACTTTTTGATTAAATCTGCTATGAATAGTAGCTACATAGCCTTTACAGGTTTTAATCACAAAATGTAACCTAAGATTTTCATCAGCAAATACTTTTTGCGGTTCACTATTTTCTGATACTCTGTAAAGAGCTCCTTCCTGATGTGGTAATACCAAAAAGGAATCTCTATCCTGCTCTACAATTAAACTTGTTATCCCGGGTAAAAAAGGGAGCTTATATTTCTGTATCTCTGTAATATCACTATTAAATCTTATAATTTCAAGATTATCACTATCCTGAACAAGCACATAACAATTGCCTGACTTATCAATATCTATAGGGCCAACAGATTTAGAATCACCTTTTTTTATATCAGAAAAATTACTACCCATCAGTTTTTGATCATCAAAACTATACCTGTATAATTTCTTATTATAAGTATCTACAAACCATATGACTCCTCTTTCAGAATCTATTTTAAGTGAAGAGATCTCCATCTCATCACAAAAATCACCTTGCTGAAGATATTCCTGAAATTCCCCTTCAAAGTTATATATCATAATATAGTTGTTAAGATCACATATGAAGACTCTTCCTTCGTATATATCTATTCCATTAAGGATACCGGAACTTATTGGAGCTATGTCAGCAATAGCCTTCCATACCATAGCTGGGTATCTCAGTTTCATATTTCCAATTTTATCAATTAAATTCATACCATTTCCTTATCAAAGATCATTCCTCTTTCAAAAGTTTTATAATAATATTCTTGATTTCACTCTGGGTATACTTCTTTCTATTTCTTTTAATCTTACCAAAAGTTTCCTGAATAATATCTTCTTCTGAGTTGAAGTAATTACTAAAGTTCTTTCTGTTATAGTATTTTTTGAAATCCGAATGGTTTCTGTTGACAAAAACACCATTACCTACACAGAATTTTTTATCAAGATTCTCATTAAACTTATTCCCTCTTATTATAAATAATGGAGCAAATCCAAAGTCATATAATTTTTCAAACAAGACGGGAACTGTAGCATGAATCTGACCTCCAAAACAGCTTACATAAAAGATACCATCTCTATCAAGCTTTTCGTTAATAAGCATCAGATAGTCATGTAGTGCACTTTCGGAGAATTCACAAAGGTTTGCATTTGAAGTAACTACATCAAATTTTTTTTCTGAATTCAGTAGATCTCCAATTTTCCACCATGGATATTGAGTACATTTTTTTGGCACATCAATATCTATACTATTAGGGGCCTCGAAATGCCCTACATTTCTTATATTATATTTTTCAGGCCATTCAGGCAGAGGATAATTGAAAGACTGTTCACCTTCTTTATTATAAACTTTCTGTTCAAACTCTGATCTGTAAAGATGTGAATTTAACAGGTTCTGAAGTAGATACAGGCTATCGCACACCTCAATCTGTGAATAATTATCAAGTGAATCATGATCACTCATAAACAAAGAAAGATAACCACACCCAGGTCCGATTTCAAGAGCTGTATTAAAATCTTTTTTCAGAGTTGTAATTTTTTCATAAATAATAAAAGCAGATAACAGAGTGCTTAAAGGTAGAATAACCTCCCCTCCAGGATAAGTAGAAAGCTGGAAATTCACTATTTTCAGGCAGGCGTTAACATATAGTTCAAGCTCTTCCTCTGTAAGCCCCCCAAGTTCTTCCATATAAACGTCAAAGCGACTCTCCTGCATAGTATCCATTATCTGTCTTGTCTGTCTTAGATTATTCAGATGCACAGGAAAACTCATGGAAAAAGATTCCAGATTATGCCTCTGAGAGATTCTCCATGAATTCTGATTTGCAAGTGCCAGATCCTTATACATATTGTAAGTTGCCACATCAAGTATCATATATTTCTCCTGTTTATTATCATTTTGCTTCTTTTAACTCCTCATCACTCTCAAGAGTATCTTTTAAAATTTTCTCAAAATACCCCTGGTAATCTTTTCGCTTCAGATATTTCGATATACCTATGAAAAATGCAAGAGAAGAGAAAAATTTTGGCACAACACCCTCTTTCCAGGGACTATCCTTTCTGATCTCTTCCAGCTCATTTTTATATATTTCATCCAGTTTTGTCATAAGATCCCTGACTGTTTCGTCAAAAGGAAGACAGAAATCCGGTAACTCAAAACTGTTTCCGGTAAACTGGTTTTCTATTCTCATATACTGTTTGGGATACTCATCCATAGTATGAATTGGTGCCCCCGGCATAGACATAAGCACAGAGTTTGCTGAAACAAGAGCTCCTTTTACCAGAAATTCTGCAGATATTTTCATCGAATAGAGCATCTCGTCCACAGTAGTTTCCGGTATTCCCATTATTATACTTACCTGAGGACACAGATCTTCCTCAAGAACCGCATCAATTACCTGGGTTATATCTTCTGCACAGGTATTCCTCTTGTTTACAGATGGAGCTCTCAGCAACCTCTCAGAAAACGTTTCAACTCCAAAAACCAGAACCTTGAACCCGGCTTTTTTCATCAGTTTTAAGAGAGAGTTTTTTGTAACTCCTTTTCTGATAAAATTATCTATTCTTGTTAATCCATGAAGCACAAGCTCTGATGGTAATCGTCCATCTTCTTTTGCTTTAAGAATCATCTCGCAAAGAGTAATAATCCTATCTTCAGCATCTCTATCCTGGCCAACAAAATTATCATCATTAAAGAAAATAGCTTCTGCACCATAAGTTTCTACGCAGTGAATAATCTGTTCAAATACCTTCTCTGCAGATATTCTGAATACCGGGCAGGAAGTTCCAAGAGCTGCAGGCAGAAAACTCTGGGCAGAACAGAATCCACACCCCATTGGGCAGAGAGCAGATGTATATAAACGACAGGTTTTAATATCAAAATCTATATTGTTAAATTTCTGAGCTGAGAGCTTTTCTCTTATATTTTCCCAGTACCTGTCATATGGAAACTCTGTCTCCATCATCAGATCGTGGGAGTAGTAATCAAACTCCTCTTCGGTTAAGAGCGGAAAAGGATTAAATACAATCTTACCTTCAGATTTAAAAGCAACTCCATTCATGCCATTCATGAATTTATCTACAGAGTCTGAAGGCATCTGCTCATATTTTTTCAGAAATTCAAGGATAATCTTTTCTGAATATCCCAGAAAAACTCCGTCAAAACCGTTATCCAGATAAAACTCATAATTAATTGTTGCCTGCTGACCTCCTGCCATAAGCAGGGTACTCTTTCTACTTCTATCAACCAGATCTCTTACTTTCCAGAAGAAAGGCAACTCATCCTTTATATTGAAATAGGTCATACTGAAGCCCACAAGATTATACTCACCAGCTTCAATTCTTCTCAAATAGCCATCAATATCTCTGTCTATACTGAAATCCAGGATATCAGCCTCATATCCGCTCTTATTCAGAAAACTCTTAAGCCGATATAATCCAACAGGAACAGATGGGTAACTTACAGCGGTTCCATCCTGAATTACAAAAAGCAGTTTCGCTCTTTTACTCATATCTTATTCATCACCTGCTATTTGCACTTAAGCATCATCATTCCATTTCCAATTGGAAGAAGATGACACCAGTACTCTTCACTATCTTTCATACAGTTCAGAAACTCCATGACTCCTTTCCCTTTATCCTGAGTAAGTTCATCATTAAGTACATCTCCAAGATAGAGAACATCATCAACAATAATTACACCTTTGTCTCTGTTGAGGAGATCCTTTGCCAGAGGGAGATATTCCCGGTACATCTCTTTATGGGCATCAAGGAAAATCATGTCAAACTTTCTACTCTTATCAAAGCTTTTCAGAACCTCAAGACCATTACCATGAAGAATTTTAATACGATCCTCAAAGCCGTTATTCCTGAAATTCTCTTTAGCACTATTAAAAAAGAGGTCGTACTTTTCAATAGTTATCATCTCCCCGTCATCAGGGAGTGCACTTGAAAGATGCATTGCTGAAAACCCGACAAAAGAGCCTATTTCAAGAACTCTTTTATATCCATTCATTCTTATGATGAATTTAAGAAAATCCATCTGAACAGAAGCTGAAGACATACCTTCAAGAGTAAATCCTTCGGGAAGAGAGATTTTCAGATCAAGTTTATCTCCAAAAGCGTCAAGTAACCTGTAGATCCGCTCTTCCCACTCACCTGTGGTTCCGTTGAAACACTGCTTCAAATAATCCTGATTAGGAAGAAATCTATCTGAAAATGAAAATCTGCTCATTATATGCTCCTTACTGTTTTAGTTTATCTACAACTTCTCTGCACTGAAGAATAATGTCATCAAGCTTTAAATACCTGTAACTACCCATCCTTCCTATTGAGAATACATTCTCCGGCATTGCTTTCTGATACTCTGCTGCTCTGTCCTGTTCCGACTGGATAGGATAAGGATATAGTTTATTGCAGTCTGAAGGCTCTTCAAGAACAGCAAGAGTTGTTGGTGAGTCATATCTGTAAAACTTCTTATACTCTACAATTCTGGTAAAAACAGAGTCATCGGGATAGTAGAGAAAGTATGTGTCTTCAGGTAGCAGCTCTTTCATTGGAAGTACCAGTTTATGGAACTTTCTTCCTTTCCATCTAAGATCCCCGAAACGACTGTTAAGAAGAATCTCTGGAGCTATGGTGCTGACAATAATATCCCATCTGCTCCATTCACCCTTCATCTTAACTCTGTAATTATCTATATCGTACTCTTCTATTTCTGTATCTACTCTTACATCTATCCCCTCTACAGCATAGTCAAAATAGTAGTTGTATCCATCAGGGGGCATAAGGAAAAGCTGAGAGATAATCATCCCAGGAAGCACTGTTACCGGTTTTCAGGCTCATTCCTTTTGCATAACTTGCTCTCAGTCCCCAACTGAACCCATCAAGTTCTCTATTGGATTCCACCTGCCACATTTTCTTAGAATAGTTATCAAAAAACTTTCTGTATATTGTTTCTCCCAGAGATCCTGTAACATACTCCTCAAAATCTTTTGCATCTGAAACATCTCTTTTATTTTCCAGCTCTTTATAGATCTGATCCCTGTCTTCCATTTTCTCTACATCATCTTCATGAACAGGAAAGTTAAAGAAATCCCCGTCTTCATGAGAAAAGGTCAGGTTTTTTATGCTCTTTATCTATCCTTCTCAAAGGTACAATTTCATCCATGTATCTGTAGAGTTCTTCATCTTTTGTAATGAAGTGCCTTGGACCATAAGTAAATGGATGCCCTGCATATTCAAAGGTTCTGCAACCTCCTCCCAGTACGCTCTCCTTCTCCACCATTGTTATATCAAAACCTTTATCTTTTAAGTGGTGAGCAGCACAACAGCCTGCAAATCCTCCACCTATTATTAAAACTTTCTTCATTATTTAATCCTTATTTTTCTTTCCTTCGGTTCCATGATGATGAAGCCCGAACTTTCTTCTGGTCTCCTTTCTGTGTCTGTTAACCTCATCAACAGTAAGGTTAAGCACTTTTGCAGCCCGCTCAGTCCGTTCAGGTGTACTGAAGTTAATCCGATCCCACTCAAAAGCCCTGAGAATCATCAGCTCAGTTGGGGTAAACTCATCAGTAGTAATAAATCCCTGCCCTAATCCCATCATTTTAGGATTTCTGAAGTCAAAATCTTCAGGTAAAAGGTCTTCATCTTTGCAAATCTCATAGAGATCCGTTTTGGGAAATGGTGTTGCCAGACAGAAAGTACTGTAATCAAAGCCCAGCTCCTCTGCTACCCTGAAAGTATCTCTTATCTCATCCCACTTCTCGCCGGGAAATCCAATTACGTAGTTTGCTGAAGTGTATATGTCCAGTTCACGGCACTTTCTTGCAATATCCGGCATTATATCGAGATTAAGAGGCTTTCTTATAATATCTTTAAGAACTCTCGGGTTACCTGACTCAATAAATAGAAAAATCAGTTCACAACCGGTTTCTTTCATTAGTTTCAGTACTTCATCATCCAGATGCCAGGCTGAAACACTAACTTTCCAGGTTATCTCATAACCTCTCTCTTTTATTGCTGTAAGTATTTTAATAGCTCTCGTCCTGTCTGCCAGAAAAAGATCATCTACAATGCTGAAATGCCTTACACCATGCTCATTATAGAACCAGTCAATCTCTTCCATAACCCCTTCTGCTGACCTGAAGTGTACTTGTCGTCCCCTGATGGTTCTTGCTGCACAGAAGAGGCAGTTATATACGCAACCATAAGAGGTCATAAGCATT